>JAZUGW010000307.1:0-18529 GCA_045641465.1 Kiritimatiellia bacterium
TTTTGGCGGGCGCGCAGAAGACGCTGCGCACGAAGCGCATCTACTTTGGCGGCATGATGGTCAAGCTGGGGCGTGTCAACGGCCTTGTGGCGGGTTCGATCGCGTCGACGGGTGACATGCTTCGTGCGGCGTTCCACACGCTGGGCACGCAGAAGGGCGTCAAGACGGCGTCGAGCTGCTTCATTATGGATCTCAAGGAGCCGACGGCGAGCGGCGACAGCGTGCTGGCGTTCGGCGACTGCGCGGTGATTCCCAACCCCACGGCTGAACAGCTTGTGGACATCGGTCTTTCCAGCGCGCAGACCTATCGTGATCTCACGGGCTGCGAGCCGCGTGTGGCGTTCCTGAGCTTCTCCACGAAGGGCTCGGCGGCGGGCGATCTCGTTGAAAAGGTGCAGAAGGCGGTCGAACTCGCGAAGCCGGTCTTTGCCGAAAAGGGCATCAAGATGGATGGCGAAATGCAGTTCGATGCGGCGATCGTTCCGGCGGTCGGCCAGCTGAAGAACCCGGGTGGCGAGATTCAGGGCAATGCGAACGTGTTCGTGTTCCCGGACCTCCAGGCGGGCAACATCGGCTACAAGATTGCGCAGCGCCTGGGCGGTGCGACCGCGATCGGTCCGAACCTCCAGGGTCTTGCGAAGGCGATGAACGATCTCAGCCGCGGCTGCAGTGCGGAAGACATTGTCGGAACCATCTGTGTGACCCTGTTGCAGTCGGCAACGAAGTAACCGACCGAGCAAGTCTGGGGGGATACGGAACGTCGGTTGGCTTGTCATGACTGAACAGGAACAGATTGCACGTGCGAAGCAGGTCTTCGACATCGAAATCGCGGGTCTTCAACGGACTCGCGATTCGGTGGGTGCAACGTTTACGGCGACGGTTCAGTTGCTGCTCTCCACGCTTGATGCGGGGGGGCTGGTCGTTGTGACGGGTGTCGGCAAGAGTCTTCAGGTCGCGGAAAAGATGAGTGCCATCTTCGCGTCCACGGGGACCCGTTCGATTGTGCTCAATCCGGTGCAGGCAATGCATGGAGACCTGGGCATGGTGACCGCGCGTGACGTGCTGTTGGCGCTGTCCTTCTCCGGCGAGAGTGAAGAGCTGCTGCGTCTCGTGCCGGCGATCCGTCGCCACGGACTCAAGGTCGTGGCGCTGACGGGCAAGAAAGAATCGTCTCTGGCGCATCTGTCCGATATCGTGTTGGAGATTCCGTGTGGACCCGAGGCGTGTCCGTTCGGCATGGCGCCGACCACATCGGCCACGGCCACGATGGCGATGGGCGATGCGTTGGCGATGACGATGATCGAGGCGCGTCGTTTTGACAAGAAGAGCTATGCCTTGAACCACCCGGCCGGTGCCATTGGGCGGGCCTTGATTCTCAAGGTTTCGGACGTGATGCGCACGGGTGATCGTCTTGCGCGGGTGTCGCCTCAGGCGACGGTATTGACGACGTTGCTGGCGATGACGAAGGCGCAGGGCGGCAGCGCCGTCGTCGCGGATGACCGCGGGCGGCTTCTGGGAATTTTTACCGATGGAGATTTTCGTCGGATTGTTTCGGGGCGTTCGTCGGTCTCTCCGACCGACATTCTGGCGGAACCCGTGGAGGCGTACATGACGCGAAATCCCCAGTATATTAAGGGGAATGCGTATGCGGCGGACCTTCTTCGGGTCTTCGAAGAGCGACGTATCGACGACCTTCCCGTGTGTGATGAAGAGGGGTGCGTGGTCGGTCTTGTCGATATTCAGGATTTGCCTAAGGTCAAGGTTTTATGATACAATGTGAACATCTAAAGCACGAAGGAGATTACAAATGAAATTGAAGACAATTGTTTGTGTGGTTCTTGCGTTCGCGTGTGCGTTCGCTGTTTCGGCTCAGTCGCGTCGTCGTGGCGCGGTGGGTGCCGATGGCGGCAAGGCCGTTGCAACGGGGCGTGACGCCTATGTGACCATTGACATTCCGGCCCGTCCAGGTGGTACGTGCCTGGCGAGTGCGCCGAACCTTCAGGCCAACGGCAAGCTGCTGCCGGCCATTGGCGGCAAGCCGCGCCAGTGGATTGTGCTTGAATCGAAGTACACGACGATGGCCAAGTGGCAGGACGAACTGACGTTCACGTGGCACGTGCTGTTGGACGCTTCGAAGGCCAAGGAAAAGGATCCGCGGAATCTTCCGCCGCCGTATTCCTACTACACGACGCAGGTGCGCTATGTGGACATCAAGAAGGGCAGCCACATGGCGAGCGTCTGTTTGCCGCCGAGCGTTCTTGAGCGTTTTGGTGAACCGTGCACGATTTCGCTGATCATCACAAACAAGGATGGCGATGAACTGGCGAAACAGACTGAGAACATGGATAAGAACGCGGCTTCCGCAGCGAACGGTGCAAACGGCAAGTGGTGGGAGAACGACAAGTTCATGAATTGGCAGAAGAAGGGACCTGATGGTGAACAGCGCAACCAGGTCGAGCGTCGCCAGGGGCTTGTCGACCGTTCGAAGACGCCGTTCTATCTCGTCAACAATGCGGACTACGAACTCGTCCAGTAATTTTCTCTGACTGCGTGGAGCAATCAACATGTCTCGAATCTTAACACTCAACATCGGCGCTTCAAAGGCGGTCCTGGCCGAGTACAATCTCTCGGGCAAAGACAACCTGACGCTGACGGCGTATGGCAGCGGAGAGCTGCCGATGGTCGACATCAACGACCCGAGCGCGCTCGGGGTCTCATTGCCGACCGTCCTTCAACAAATCATGCGCGAGAAGGGGATCCGTCCGGGTCCGCTCGTCGTTTCCCTCAGCGGCCAGATGGTCTTCCCGCGTTTCGCGAAGATCCCGGCCGTGGGCGATGCTGAGCAGCAGGTACGCTATGAGATCGAGCAGAATGTTCCGTTCCCGATTGACGAAATCGTGAGCGACCATCAGTTTGTGGGGACCACGCCTGACGGCGATGTGGCCACGCTGATTGTCGCCGCGAAGCTCGAAACGGTGCGGGCGGTTACCGATGCTGTGCGGAGTGCGGGACTGAAGCCGATCAAGGTGGATGTCTCGCCGATCGCCGTCTGCAATGCGCTCAAGTTCGCGCAGCCGCAGCTTTCGGGTTGCTCCTTGATTTTGGATGTCGGTTCGAAGACGACGAACCTCATCATCCTCGAAGACGAGAAGATCTACAACCGTTCGATCACGGTGGCCGGCAACACGATCACCAAGGAAATCGCGCAGCAGTTCGGTTGCACGTTCGAAGAAGCCGAGCAGCTCAAGCTCGAGCGCGGCTATGTGGCATTGGGCGGTGTGACGGAAGACGAAGACGAAGTCACCGATCGCGTCTCGAAGATCATCCGCACGGTGCTGACGCGTCTGCATGCAGAAATCCTGCGCTCGGTGAACTTCTACCGTTCCCAGCAGGGTGGTAGTGCGCCGATGCGCCTCTATCTGACGGGCGGTACGGCGCGTCTTCCGCAGTTGGACCAGTTCTTCACGGAGTCGCTGCAGGTCGAGGTCGAGTTCCTCAATCCGTTCGGTGGAATCAAGTATGGTTCCAAGATCGATCAGACGGCGCTTGAGACCGATGCGTTTGCGTTGACCGAAAGCGTGGGCCTTGCGCTGCGGGGCGATGAGGGTGCCTGGTTGAAGATCAACCTCATGCCGCCGGAACTCGTGAACGAGGCGCGGGCCATCAAGCGCATTCCGTTCCTCGTGGTGGGCGGCCTGGCGTTCCTGGGCGCGCTGGGCGTGGGCGTGCTGCAGCAGAATCGGGGCGTGGCAGTTGCCAACGCGAAGTTCGAGCGCGTGGAAAGCCGGAACCAGACGCTGGGATCGTTCGAGTCGAAGCTCAAGCTCGAGCAGAAGACGGCGGACGAGGTGTGTGCGAAGTGCGACGAGTTCCAGCAGTTGCTGGGGAGTCGTTCGGCTGCGCTGCGCCGCTTGCAGGATGTGCGCAGCAGCCTCGTGCCGGGCATGTGGATCACGGAGTGGGCGGATGTGCCTGCGCCGAAGGATAAACCCGATGCAAAGGCGTCCGTGAAGGTGACCGTGCGCGGGTGGCGCGATACCATGACGAAGGAAGAGGCGCGCTGGGCCGCTGAAAAGGGCGGTAAGAAGTCCACGGCTGCCGAAATCGTCAAGGCGAAGTTGATGCAGAGCGATGAATTCGTGTCCGAGTCGGTGAAGATCGTTGCGCAGAAGGACGTGAAGGAGTGCCTCACGGAATTTACGATCCAGATGGATCTGAAGGAAGCGCAATCGATTGCTCCGAGCGCGAAGGACGCGAAGGGCCGTAATAGAAAGGCGGCGAAGTAATATGAGCCTGTCGAAACAGCAGATGATTGGCGCGGTTGGCGGAGGCATCTTCGTCCTGGGCGCCTTGGGGCTCGGATGGCTGCTCTACTCGGCCTGGTCCGAGAAGGGTGAAGCCGAAGAGAAGTTGCAGTCTGAGTCGGATACCTATGCGCGTTACAACAGTGCGGCGGTTTATCCGTCGAAGGCCTCGATCGAGTCGGTCAAGTCGAATGCGACAAGCTACGCGGCCTGGTACGATCAGGCGTTGACGCTTGCGTCGCGCGGAGACAAGGTTCTTCCGCTTGAAACGCCGCCGATTTTCAAGCAGCGCCTGCAGGGTGAAGTGCGCCGCATGCTTGACCTTCCGGGTGGTGTCGGCGGCAAGATCGCCGATGCGAAGTTCCTCTTCGGTTTCGAACAGTACCTCGGCGAAGGCGGTGTGCTGCCGAAGGAGGAAGACGTTCCGCGTCTCGCGATTCAGCTCGATACGATCTGCAGTCTGGTGGATGTCTTCGCGGAAGCGGGCGTCTATGGCGTGAAGAGCATCGTGCGCGTTGAAGAGAAGGCCGAAAAGACCGAGAACGACGAGTCGTCCTCGTCGCAGGCGAAGAAGAAAAACGCGAAGAAGGACGATGACAAGGGACCGAAGCGCTCGAAGCTGACCTATCAGTTCGAGATCGAGGCGCGTCCAGTGGCCGTTGTCAAGACGCTGAATGCGCTGACCTCGTGTTCGCGGTTTGCCGTCGTGCGCAACTTCGCGTTCAAGACGAGCTCGGATGTGATCGTTGAACGTCTCACGGCGGCGGAAAAGGCGAAGGCCGACGAGGCCGCGCCGAAAACGCAGGTTCGCCGTCGTGGTCGCGGTGCGGCTGCCCAGCAGGCGTTGGAGAATCCGGAGGCCGTTGCGGCCGCCAATCGCATCATCTCCGATCCTGAGGGCGATGAGCCGATTACCGTGACCTTCACGCTGGATGTGTGGGATTTCGGCAAGGCGGCTCAGGCCGCTGAGGCGAAGCCCGCGGAGGAAGGCAAGCCGGCCGCCGATGAGAAGGCGCCGGAGCAGAAGCCCGCCGAGAAGAAGGCGGAGGAAAAGAAGGGGGATAAGTAATGAGCGCCTCCAAGCAAAATTTCTTTGCGGCGCATTGGGATTGGCTCGCAGCGGCTGCCGGATGTGCAGCCCTGGCGGTCGCAGGCGTGTTCTTCGCGATGTCATTGGGTGATTCGCCAGAAGCGGGTGCCGATGCGTACGAAGCCAGTCTTAAGGCCCAGAAGCCTTCGCGTGAAGGCGTCGAGCCGGCGAATATGGACCTTCTCCAGAAGGCCATGCGCCGTACCAAGACGCCGCCGAAACTCGGAGAGGTCGACGCGAAGAAGGCGAGCTTCCTCGCGAGCGAAGCGCGCGTGTTCTGTCAGCAGGGCGATGCCAGCTCCAAGGAGAAGGCATGCGGTCGTCCAATTCCGGCCGACAGCGAAACGTGCCCGTACTGCAAGGCGAAGCAGAATGTCGTGAAGATCGAGGCGGATGCCGATCATGACGGCCTGCCGAACGAGTGGGAAGTCAAGTTTGGACTCAATCCGAATGATCCGAGCGACGCCAAGAAGGACCTCGACGGTGACGGTTTCACCAACCTTGAGGAATTCCTCGCGAAGACGGATCCCACGGACAAAGAGAGCCATCCCGATTATCTCGACTCGGTTGTCGTGTCGGCCCCGCTCAAGAAGACGACGTTGCCGTTCTACTTCAATGCCTACAATCCGATCCGTGACGGCTTCCGCTTCACGTTCTGGGGCGTGGGTGGCGGCAAGAGCCTGTGCGTCAAGGGCGAGGAAGTCGTCATTGATCCGGGCAAGGGCGCGAAGGTCAAGACCGGCTGGACGGTCGCCGACTTTGAACGCAAGACCGAACGTCGTCAGCTTCCTGGTTCGAAGATCGCAACGCTGACGCGCGAGGTCGACGTGTCCATCATCACGCTGAAGCGCGCGAAGGATGGGAAGACCATGAAGATTGTGCGCGGTGTTCGCGAGAACCCTGTTGAAGAAGAGACAGAACTGACCTACAAGCGCGGTAAAGAACAGAAGTTCACCGTGTCGAAGGGGAGCGAGTTCGAGCTCTGCGGCAACAAATACCGCGTTGAAAAATTGCGCGCCGTGGACAACGGATGCGAAGTGACCGTGATTGACCTGAAAACAAAAAAAGAAAAAAGTATACGTTGAGACTTGATTCGCCCGCCTAAATGGGGTATCATAATAAGACCTTTAAGGAGCATTTTCGATGAGAGCCAACAAAACATTCGCCGCCCTGAGCGCTGCCTGCCTTTCTCTTGCGTTTGCCGCAAGCGTTGTGGCGCAGGATGATCTCAATGATCTTCTTGATCTTGACGAGAAGCCTGCTAAGAAGGCAGAGGTAAAACAAGCCCCTGCAGCCAAGCCTGCCGAGGCCAAGCCTGCGGAAGCCAAACCAGATGCAAAGGCCGCTGCCGAGAAGAAGGCCGCCGAAGAGAAGGCTGCGGCTGACAAGGCTGCTGCTGAGAAGAAGGCCGCCGAGGAGAAGGCTGCGGCTGACAAGGCCGCGGCCGAGGAGAAGGCCGCCGAGGAGAAGGCTGCGGCTGAGAAGAAGGCTGCCGAAGAGAAGGCCGTCGCCGCCGCGAAGCCGGCTGATGCGAAGCCTGAGGTAACACTTGAGAATCTCGCGCCTGCGGCCGAGAAGGCGAAGCCCGCCGAGCCGGCTCACCCGGATGCGGCTTTGATCGACGAGTTGATGGAGACCGAGGGTCTGCGTCGCCGGTCGCTCGATATGCAGGCGAAGAAGGAGATGGACGCCGCGAATGCCGCGATGGTCAATCGTGACTGGGATACGATGTACAAGCAGTATCGTCTTGCGTCCCAGCACCTGAACGATCGTCCGGATTCCGCGGCGGATCGTCGGAAGTGCTTGGAGATGATGGCCGAGGCGAAGTATCAGGCGGCTAAGCAGGCGCTCCGCGAGAGCGATCGTGAGGCGGGTCTGGTGTTGGCGAAGGAAGCCCAGAAGCTTCATCACCCGAACGCGGGCACGTTGATTGCGGCGCTTGAAGCCGAGACGGTTGCGGACAACGAGACCGACAAGTCGGAGATCGAGCACGTTCGTAATTCGGATACGTACAAGAAGGACCGTGACCTCGTTCAGAAGCGTCTGCGCCTCTCGCGCCAGTTCCTCGCGCTCTCCGATTTGACCAAGGCTCTTGAGCAGTGCGATCTCGTTCTGCGTGACGACAATTACAACCAGGAAGCCATTGCGCTGCGTGAACGCATTCAGCGCAAGCGCCAGATCATCATCGAGAGGGAGCGGGTGGCCGCGCGTAACGGCATGATTGCCGACGTCGATGCGGCTTGGCGTCCGGTCTACGCGATCAACTCGCCTGAACTGAAGGCGATTGAAGGTGCGACGACGAAGGCGAAGTCGGGGCTGAACGACGAGCGTTCGCTTGAGCAGTCGATCGAGAAGCGCATGAAGGAAATGGTCCTTCCGGCGATCTCCTTCCGTCCGCCGGCGACGATCATCGATGCGGTCGACTTCTTCCGTCAGGCGTCGAAGGACTTCGACAAGCCGGAAATCCCGGTTGACCAGCGTGGCTTCAACTTCGTTCTCCAGCTCGAGAAGGCGCTGGCGGGCGGCGACGATGCCAAGAAGGACAACAAGCAGGATGCATTCTCGGCGGCCTCTGACGAGGAGAACGCGGGTGCAGCCGGTGACGTCCCGCAGATTCCTAACATCTCGGCGTCGAACATCTCCCTCTGGGAAGCGTTGAAGCTCGTCTGCAAGGTCAGCGGATTCAAGTTCAAGGTCCAGGGTTCGGTCGTGATGGTGATGCCGAAGAGCATGACGACGGACGAACTCGTGACGCGCACGTATAGCGTGGTTGAGTCCTTCCTCGAGCGTGTGACGGAGGCTTCAAGCAGCCTTAAGGGGCAGAAGACGGGCGACTTCGGTGGCGGCGATGACGAAAAGGCCGGCGGCGGTGGTGGCGAAGACGAGGCCCAGTGGAAGGCCTACTTCGAAGAGATGGGCGTCACCTGGCCGCAGAATTCCCGTATCAAGTACTTGAAGGCTGTCGGCAAGCTGCGCGTGACCAACACGGAAGATCAGCTCGCGGTCTTCGAGGACGCCTTGAACGAATTGAACGTCACGCCGTCGATGATTGAAATCGAAACGCGTTTCGTGGAAGTCGCGCAGGAAGACCTCAACTCCCTCGGCTTCGAGTGGCTGTTGAACTCCGACTACACGTTCAACGTGGGCGGCAAGATCAAGAAGGCGCTCAACCTGAAGGATGGTTCCGCGTCCGACACCTCGAAGTGGGTGCTCGTGAACGGCCAGCGTCAGGACGTCTCGGATGCGTCGTTCGGTACAACGACCACGCAGACGCTGACGGAGAATATCTCGCAGACGGGATCCTCTACCGGGTCTTCTACGACGACGACGATTACCTCCTATGACCCGCAGAACATTCCGGGAACCACGAGCTCCACGAAGGATTTCCAGTGGGTTGATGGCGCCGGTTGGATCCGCGGTGGTATTGACGCAAACGGTAATACGTACAAGCGTACGGGCAAGAACGCCCTCATCAATGCGATGGACGGTACGACCTACCAGTCTGGCATGCGCTACCTCACAACGTCGGGTAACCCCGTCGCGGGTGATTCGCTCAACCAGAACGATAAGTTCATGCGTTTGAATGCGTTCCTTGGAAACGCCGACCTTTCGATGATCCTCCATATGCTCTCGCAGCGGAGCGATACCGACCTCCTCTCGGCTCCGAAAGTAGTGACGAAGAGCGGCCAGGAAGCCACGATCAAGGTTGTGACGATCTACCGCTTCCCGCAGGACTACGATGTGACCATTCAGTCGACGTCGTCGGGTTCCAGCGGCTACTATGGTTCGAGCGGCGGCTCCAGCGGTAAGATCCTCCCGATGGTTGAACCTCAGAACTTCGAAACGCAGGAAGTCGGTGTGATCCTTACGGTGACCCCGGACCTCTCGCCGGAAGGCCTGATCAACCTCCAGCTCCAGCCGAAGATTGTCTCCGAACCGGAATGGCGCGACTTCGGTATGAAGGTGCCGATGGACGCCGTCATGGGCGACACGAACATCATGACGCAGGGTCTTGACGGTCTTCAGAACCTGACGAGTGCGAAGTCCAATGACGACATCCAGTGGTTCAGCGTGCCGATGGAACAGCCCTTCTTCAAGGAGCGTTCGATTGATACGCACGTCACCCTCTACAATGGCGCGACGATCGTCATGGGCGGTCTTATCACTGAAGAGCGTCGTTCGATGGAAGACAAGATTCCGTTCCTCGGCGACATTCCGTTCATCGGCCGTATCTTCCGTAGCCGCAGCGAATGGTCCAACAAGCGCAACCTGTTGATCTTCGTGACGGCCCGCCTCGTGGACCCGAATGGTCGTCAGATCGTTCAGAACACGGGTGACAAGCCGGAAGGCAATGCTGCTGAAGGTGCCAAGGTGACACCGGCTCCGGCGGCCAACTAATCGGCTATGAAGATTGCTTTGACAGGCGGGATCGCCTGCGGCAAGAGTACGTTTGCCAAGTTCCTCAGGGAACTTGGCATTCGTCTTTTGGATGCGGACGATGTGGTTCATGAACTTGAGTCGTCCCAGGGGGCGGCTGTTCCGGCATTGGTCCGGCGATTTGGATCGGCGATCTTGGATGCCGAGGGAGGGATCGACCGCCGCAAACTCGCCGACATCGTCTTCACGAGTCCGGATGCCGCGCGTGCGCGCGCAGACCTCGAAGAAATAATCTTCCCGCTTGTCCGCGCACGGCTTCAGGCGTTTGCTGAGGTTCCGACGAAAATAAAATCTCCAGTCCCTATTCATATCGCAATAATACCTTTACTTTTTGAATCGCATTTTGACGCTGATTATGATATAATCCTTTCCATTGTTTCGCCAGTTGAGGTTCAAATCGACCGAATGATGCGTACACGTGGTTACTCCCGGGCGCAGGCCGAAGCGAGACTCGCGGCGCAAATGCCCGTAGCCGAAAAGGCCGCGCGGTCGCATTTCGTCGTTGTCAACGATTCAACACCCCAGCATTTGAAAGATGAGGCTTTGCGACTTTTCGCGTGGCTGAAGGAGAGGATAAAGAATGAGCACAGAGGAGCCGACCAACACACAGATCGTGTGGTCACCTGACGATCTCCCCGCAGCAGAGGCAGAAGCTCTGCAGGCGAAGGAACAGCGTCCAAAGAAGCGTGTTTCGCGCGCGAAGGCCGTTGCCGACGGAGGAGAGGAAGGTGCAGCGCCTGCTAAAAAGCGCCGTACGCGTACTGTGAAGGCGAAAGAGGAGGCTACGCCCGTCGCATCCGAGGGGTCTGTCCCCAAAACCGAGAGTACTGCCCCTGCCAAGTCGGAAGGGTCTGTCCCCACGGCAGCGAAGCCGATGGTGCAACCGCAGCCCGTCACGGGGACTGTCCCCAAACCCGAAGGTGTCGTATCCGCGAAGCCGGAGGGGTCTGTCCCCACGGCAGCGAAGCCGGTGGTGCAACCGCAGGCCGTCGCGGGGACTGTCCCCAAATCCGAAGGTGTCGCACCCGTGAAGCCGGAGGGGACTGTCCCCACGGCAGCGAAGCCGATGGCGCAACCGCAGGTTGTCACGGGGTCTGTCCCCAAATCCGAAGGTGTCGCATCCGCGAAGCCTGAGGGGTCTGTCCCCGCGGCAGTAGCACAAACGGCGCAACAGGGTGAGAAGCTGGCGCCTGAAGGTCCCCAGCAGCCGCTCTCGCGTCGCCAGTTGCGCCGTCAGCAGTGGTTGGCGAATCGGGCTCAGCGGATGGGGAATAACGGCAACCGCGGGAATTTCAACAACAACGGCAACCAGGCACCCCAGGGGAATCGTCGTCCCATGGGCGACCGTCCTCAGCAGCAGCGTTTCGAGCCGCAGCAGGTCCAGGTGCCGCGTAATCCAGATTTGCCGGAATACCGTTTGCAGGATATCCATTCGTGGGATAACGGTACAATCGTCCAGCGGATGATGCCCGATGCGAATGCGGAAGACCTCGGTGCGATGAAGCGTCATGAGATCATCTTTGCCGCCATTCGCAACTACCTTTCGCGTGGCGGTGCCGTTCGCACGAGCGGCTGCCTTAAGGTCGAGAAGGAAGGCTACGGTTTTCTGCGGAGTTCGAAGACGAACTTTTTGGCCTGCCCTGAAGATGTGTTCATTCCGCAGCAGCAGATTCGTCGCCATTCGCTCCGCACTGGCGATATCGTGGAAGGTCCGATTCGCGATCCCCGCGACAAAGACCGCTACTTCGTGTTGGGCAGTGTCGTTTCCGTGAACGGGAAAACGCCAAGCGAGGCGGCCCGTATCGTTCATTTTGAAAACCTCACGCCGACATTCCCGACGCGCCGTATCGTGCTTGAAACGGAGCCGGGCGAACTCTCGACGCGCGTTGTCGATATTTTTACCCCGATCGGGTTTGGACAGCGTGGTCTCATTGTCGCCCCGCCGCGCGTGGGTAAGACCGTGCTTCTGCAGAAGATGGCCAATGCGATTACGAAGAACCATCCAGAAGCCATTCTCATCGTTCTGCTGATTGATGAACGTCCTGAAGAAGTGACGGACATGCAGCGCAACACGAAGGCGATGGTCCTCTCCTCGACATTCGACGAAGAGCCGCAGCATCACGTGGATGTGGCGGATATGGTTATCGAGATGAGCCGCCGGCAGGCGGAGAACGGCAAGGATGTCGTCATTCTGCTTGACTCCATCACGCGCCTTGCGCGCGCCTACAATACGGTTCAGCCGCATTCGGGCAAGATCCTCACCGGCGGTGTGGATGCGCTGGCGTTGCATCGTCCGAAGCGTTTCTTCGGCGCGGCGCGCAATATCGAGGGCGGCGGCTCCTTGACGATTCTCGCCACGGCGCTGATCGACACGGGTTCGCGTATGGACGAAGTCATCTTCGAAGAGTTCAAGGGTACCGGCAATATGGAACTCGTGCTCGACCGCGGACTCGCCGACCGGCGTATCTTCCCGGCGATCGACATCGAGAAGAGCGGTACGCGCAAAGAGGACCTTCTGTTGGCACCGCTTGAACTCGAAAAGACCTGGGCGCTTCGTCGCGTGTTGACGGATGCGGGTCCGGAACGGGCCATGCAAAGCGTTCTGGCCGGCATGAAGAAATTCAAGTCGAATCCGGAATTCCTGCTTTCGCTTGATTTGAAGAATCTCTAAACAAACTTCTTCATCCCCAATAAAACAAGACCGAAATCGTCATTCCTCTGGAATCGGATTTCGGTCTTGTTGCTTTTTAGTTGCTTTTGACAGAATCTGGTTAGAATCTTTTTGCCGATCTATGATTAAATAGCCCCGTTTCAACAACCCAAAGAAATGGAGCTCATCATGGCAGAAATTCTTCTTGCAGAAGACACAACCAGCGTTCGGGAAGGCGTCAAGGCCCTCCTTGAAAGCGACTTTCATACGGTACGTGCCGTCAAAGACGGAGCTGAAGCGTTCGCGCTCTACCGTCGGCACCACCCGGCACTCGTCATTCTTGATGTGATGATGCCGCGGATGGATGGTTTCGAGGTCCTTCGGAGAATCCGCTCCACTGACCTGAATACGCCGGTCCTTCTGTTGACGGCACGGATGCTGGAGTCGGACAAATTGCAGGGATTCGGTCTGGGATGTGACGACTATCTGACGAAGCCGTTCAGCACGCGTGAACTTGTCGCCCGCGTCTCGGCGTTGCTCCGCCGAACGACGGTGGAACCCGAAGCGAACAACATTAATCCTGACGATCTCGAATTCGATTTCTGCGGCGGGACGGTTGTTCCGCTTGACCGCATCTTCGTCAACGAGCGGAACAAGGTCATCCGGCTTTCACGCAGCGAAATCAAGTTGATGCGTCTGTTCGCCCAAAACGTCAATCGGACCCTCCGTAAGGAAATGCTGCTCAAAACCGTCTGGTCCGGCTACACGGTACAGTCCCGCGCCATCGACACGCACATCACGAGTATTCGTCGAAAAGTCGGCCGATATGGACGAAATATTCTCAACGTTTATGGCGTCGGCTATAAATTCCTTGGATTTTAAAGGGGATTCTGACTTTCGAGTACTCGACAATCTCTTGACATTTTTTGCGACAATCTCTTAACAATTCGTCTGTCGCGGGGGCCTACTCTCGCTTGTGCACGGTGAATGACCATCGTGCCGGAGAAAGGAATAATCATGGATAACTCAATGAATGCAACTCTGAAGCCAACGCCCCCAACAGGGCGCTATCATGCGTATGACGGCTACTATCGGGCCAATGGAAAGGGGACGGGAAGTGCGGTGAAAATTTCGCTGCATCCCGCGCACGACGATGTTGCCGGCAGCGTCTTCGCCACCGTGGCGATGCAACGTTCCGTCGGTTCGATGCAAGGCACCATGCCGATCTACCCGACATTCGATTGGCAGAATGGCATCTGCGTGAAACTGGATCGTGCGGACCTGTCGCAGATTCTGCAGGTCCTTCGTGGCATGCAGGAATCGATTCAGGAGGGCCGAGGCCTCTTCCATCGATCGAACGTCGGAACCACGGTCATCCGGTTCTCGCACCAGATCGACCCGAACCCCGGTTATCTGCTGTCGCTGTCGCGCAAGGGCGTGAACCAGGTGGAGACGACCAACGCCTTCTATTTCTTCGATATGAACGAGGCCTTTACCCTGATGCTGGCGTTGGAGCGTTCGATCCTGTATGTCTGTTTCGGAATCCCGGAAGTGATTCCCCGCGACACGCAGACGACGCAGACGGCTTCAGCTCCCGTGTCCGTACCGAGACCGGTCCAGCCGGTGGAGCCCGTCGACTTTCGTGCCGCATCGGGTGATGCGTTTTAAATCTCGTCACGTCTTTTGACTTCAGGAATCTGCACGAGAGGAACGGGGCGTAATCTTGTCGAGGGAACAAGTAAATTCCTATCCTGTTCGAGTGCAGTTTTTCTCGGCCGCCTGGCGGTTCTTCCGTACAGATTCCGTTTGTGATTGACTTGCGGATGAAAATAGTCCATAATTCAACCAATGCAAAATGCTCAGAACATTCTTATCACCGGTGCCTCCAGCGGCATTGGTGAAGCGCTGGCCCTCGCTTCGGCAAAACGGGGTGCACGTCATTTGTTCCTTTGCGGACGGAACGCCGAACGTCTTGAATCGGTTGCCGATCGCTGCCGTGCGGCCGGTGCCGAGGTTCAGGCCCAGGTGCTCGACGTGGCGGACGAAACCGCCGCGCGCGCATGGGTGAACGCCTGCGAGGCAATCGCACCCCTTGAACTTGTCTTCTCCAATGCCGGCATCGGAACCGGTGTCGAAAACGAGGAGAATGTGCGCCGTACCTTTGCGACGAATGTCGCCGGCAATCTCAATATCGTGCTGCCCGCGTTGACTTGCTTCCGTGCGCGTTCCGACAAGTCGGGCCGTCGCCAGATCGTCATTACGGCCTCGATCGCCGGCTATGCGCCCCTTCCGGCGTGTCCCTCCTACTCCGCGACGAAGGCCTGCATGAAAACCTGGGCGCTCGCCTGGCGCAAGCCGCTGGCCCGCGAGGGCATTCTGATGAACGTCATCTGCCCCGGGTTCATCCGCTCGCGCATTACGGATTTCAATACCTGTCCGATGCCGTTCTTTATGGAAGCGGATCGTGCCGCGGACATCATGCTCGACCGCGTCAATCGCAATGTCGGTCTCATCGCCTTCCCATGGCCGATGCGCTTCGCCTCCTGGTTCCTCTCCATCTGCCCGTGGCGCCTGGCGGAATTCATTTCCAATTTTCTCCCTGAAAAGAATTCGGACGCGACCAACGTCTCCTTCTGAAAGGTCCCCTATGAAACGAACAATCCTCACGCAGGCCGCCTCGGCGGCGCTGTCTCTCCTGGCGGCGACAGAAACCGTCCTTTGGCCGTCGGACTTTGCCGAGCTCAAGGCGCAGAACGATTCGCACATCAAGTTGCTGGCCGATGGCGCGATGGGCGTTGAAACGGGCGTGAAGGATAATTGGCCGGGAACGCGGCTCGATTTCAAGGCGGGGACCTACGATCTCACGCCCTTTGGACAGATCGTCATCTCCGTCAGCAACACGACGGATCGCGCGTGCCAGGTCCACCTGAGCGTGAAGGGCGGTCGACAAGGGTCGGGACCCGGCGGCGTCGTTTCGCTTGCGCCGCATCAGACGGGGGAGATCGTCGCATCTGTTCGCAGTCTGCCGTGGGTGCTTGACGCGCCCCTCGCGCTCGAGGGAATGAACGGAAAGCCGACGGCACGTGGCGGTGTTTCGGCCAAGGGCGGCGGCGGCTTCGACCTTTCAAAAGCCAATTCCTTCCATATCTTCTTCTGTCAGGACGGCCAGCGGCGAGGTTTCAGCGTGCGCCGCATCGTCGCGCGTAGAACCGGTGGCGAGGTGCAGGTCCTTTCCGCCGCCACGTTCCTGCCGTTCGTCGACAAGTTTGGACAGTTCAAGCACGCCGACTGGCCGGGTAAGATCCACAACGACGCCGAACTCGCCGCCGCGCGCGAGAAGGAGAAAGCCTGGCTCGCGGCACACGCGAAAAGTCCGATTCCCCACGTCGACAAGTGGGGCGGCTGGGCGGCGGGTCCGAAACTGAAGGCCACGGGTTTCTTCCGTACCGAGAAGGTGCGCGGCAAGTGGTGGCTCGTCGATCCGGATGGACGCCTCTTCTTCTCGCACGGCGTGGACTGCGTGCGCGTGGCAAGCGAGTCGGGCGTGACATTCCGCGAGAAGTACTTCGAATGGCTGCCGGCGGCGGATGATCCTCGCTTCGGCGCGTTCTGGCGTGACTGCAAAGGCCCTGCGGCCCACGGGTTCTACAAGGATCCCGCACACCTTCCCTACAAGGCCTTCAGTTTCGCCCATGCAAATGCCCTTCGGAAATACGGTCCCGACTGGTGGAAGTCCTATCCCGATCTCGTCCATGCGCGCTTGCGCGCCTGGGGACTCAACACGATCGCGAACTGGAGCGACGCCCACATCTACCTCAAGGACCGTACCCCCTACACGATCTGCCTCGGTACGTGGGGCGCGCCGCGTCTGAAAGACTCCTCCGGCTGGTGGGGGGCGCTGCCGGACCCGTTCTCGCCGCAGTTCGAGTCCTCGCTGCGGAGGCAGGCCCAGGACGCGGCGAAGAAAATGAAGGACGATCCGTGGTGCCTGGGCGTGTTCGTCGACAACGAACTGTCCTGGAATCGCGAACCCCGCATGGCCGCCGTCGCCGAACAGTACTTTTCGGTTGTGAGCAAGGTCCTGAAGGAGGAGCTGCCGAACCACCTCTACCTCGGCTGCCGCATCGCCTGGGGCACGGACGTCATCTATCGCGCGGCGGCGAAGTACTGCGATGTCGTCAGCGTGAACATCTACAGCCATCGTCCCGGACGCGACTTGCCGTCCGGAGCCGTCGATAAGCCGATGATCAACGGCGAATTCCACTTTGGCGCGCTCGACCGCGGCCTGTTCCATACGGGTCTCGTCGCGACGCGCAACCAGCAGGAGCGTGCCCAGTGCTATCGTACCTATGTGAACGCCTGCCTTGACCATCCGCGTTTCGTCGGTACGCATTGGTTCCAGTGGCAAGACCAGGCGCTGACCGGTCGCGCGGACGGCGAAAACTACCAGATCGGCTTCCTCACGACAACCGATACGCCCTATCCGGAACTCGTTGAGGCCGCCCGCGATATCGCCGCGCACATGTACGAGCGCCGCTTTGGAAGAGCGTCCAAATTGTCCAGGCCCGTCAAATGATTGACAGAAAATGAGGGGTTGTGATACAATTTTGCATGTCGCGAAAGGTGAACGCGAACAGTTTTGATTTTCGTTGTCTGTTTCGATTGAAAGGAAATTGAGATGAAGAGCATGAAAGACTATGAGTTCTGGTTCGTCGTGGGAAGTCAGTTCCTCTATGGACCCGAGGTGTTGGAAACGGTTGCGAAGCGTGCGCAGGAAATGGCGGATGCTTTCAACAAGTCGGGCAAGCTCCCGTGCAAGGTCGTCTACAAGGTGACGGTCAAGACCGCCGAAGAGGCGACGGAGACGATCAAGGCGGCGAATTTCGACGAGAAGTGCGCGGGCATCATCACCTGGTGCCATACGTTCTCGCCGTCGAAGATGTGGCTCAACGGACTCAAGCTCCTGCAGAAGCCCTGGTGCCATCTCGCGACGCAGTACAACCGTTCGATCCCCGACAAGGGCATCGACATGGACTTCATGAACCTCAACCAGGCGGCGCACGGCGACCGCGAGCACGGCTTCATCGGTGCGCGTCTGCGTATGACCCGCAAGGTGATCGCGGGCCATTGGCAGGATACCGACGTGCGTGAGCGCCTCGCGAGCTGGATGCGCGTGGCGGTGGGCGTGGCGTTCTCGAAGTCGCTCAAGGTGATGCGCTTCGGCGACAACATGCGCAACGTCGCGGTCACGGAAGGCGACAAGGTGGGTGTGCAGGAAGTGCTCGGCTGGCAGGTGAACACCTGGCCGGTGGGCAAGCTCGCCGAGTACATCGACGCCGTCACGGACGCCGAGGTCGATGCGCTCATGAAGGAGTACAAGAAGCTCTACACGATCAAGACGAAGAACCTCGCCGCCATCCGCTACCAGGCGAAGGAAGAGATCGCGATGAAGAAGCTCCTCGACGAAGAAGGCTGCGCCGCATATGCGAATACCTTCGAAGACCTCTATGGCATGGAACAGCTGCCGGGTCTCGCGTCGCAGCGTCTGATGGCGCAGGGCTACGGATACGGCGCCGAAGGCGACTGGAAGGTCTCCGCGATGACGGCCATCGTCAAGAAGATGTCCGAAGGCCAGAAGGGCGGCACGGCGTTCATGGAAGACTACACCTACGAGCTCGCGAAGGACAAGGAATACTCCCTCGGCGCGCACATGCTCGAAGTGTGCCCCACGATCGCGGCGGCGAAGCCGGCGATCGAGGTTCATCCGCTCGGTATCGGCGGCAAGGCCGATCCGGCGCGTCTCGTGTTCGAAGGCCGCGCGGGCAAGGCGATCGTGATTTCGCTCGTCGACATGGGCGGACGTCTTCGCCTGATCGTGCAGGACATCGAATGCGTCAAGCCGATCTACAAGATGCCGAACCTGCCGGTGGCGCGTGTGATGTGGCGTGCGATGCCGGACCTCAAGAAGGGCGTCGAATGCTGGATCACCGCCGGCGGTGCGCACCACACGACGCTCACCTACGACGTGACGGCCGAGCAGATGCACGA
>JAZUGW010000308.1:0-10240 GCA_045641465.1 Kiritimatiellia bacterium
ATCGACGAGGCGAATCCGGGCGAGCTCGTGGTGGAGGTGACCGAAGGCTCTCAGGTGAAGAACCTGCAGGTTGCGCTCACGGGTTCGCTCAAGCTCGTGAAGACGGGCGCGGGCACGTTCCACGTCAACAAGACCGCTCAAACCTACACGGGCGGTACGGAGGTGCGCGAAGGCACGTTGATGTCTGCTTCGGCGGGGAACAATACGAAGGACTACGCGGGCGACAAGTGCCTCTTCGGTGTACTGGATTCGACGATCACCGTGCAGCCGGCGGGCGTCTTTGACATCAACGGCAACTACAGCATGCACGTCTATCGTACCGTCCTCAACGGCGGTACCTATCAGAACACGCGCACGCAAACGGATTGGAGCGCCGGCGAGGGTTCGGCCAACATCACGCTCACGGCGGATTCCGCGATGAACATTCAGGAGAACACGCTCTTCCGCTGCACGACGGGCGAGAAGCCGATCGATCTGGGCGGTCATACGCTCACGGTGACGCTCAATGCGGCGGGGCGCTACTTCTATCTGAACAATACGGTGTCGTTCCAGAACGGCACGGTGGACGTCATCTCGGGCGGTTGGTTCGATTTCTACCGAAACGCCAAGGTGGAATCCGAACCGGAGGTGAATGATTGCCGCACGGCAAACTTCCGCATGGCGGCGGCCTTGATGACGTCGAGCTCGGCGATGGTACGCGACTGGACGGAGTTGCGTCCGTATCCGCAGGGTGAAGTGTCGGGCACGGATACGACGCTCACCATCTGCGGACGCTTCACGCCGTCGGTTACGAACAACTACATCCACAACTCTTTCATGCTGGCGAGCGGTTCGAAGATCGACCTCTCCGAATTCAATGAGGCCTGGTCGATCACGGGTCCGATCACAAAGAAGACGCTTGCGTTTGCCGATGCCGCGCGCATTTCGATCGACTTGGGCGATCGCGTGGTGACGAACGGTACGAAGGTGATCGACTGGTCGCAGATGGATACGACGGTCGATCCGCCGAAGCCGCTCGACCAGCCGGCGAACTGGCAGACGCTTAAGTTCACGGGGCCTGGCTGCAGCTACTCGACCCGTGCGGATGGCGTGTACGTGCACAAGGGTTTCACGGTCTTCCTGCGATAAGAGGCCGTCCGATTTGATGTCTGGGATCGGGCTGGAGGATTGATGAAACCGAAGTTGATGGTTCTGTCTGCGGCAGGGCTTGTGGCCCTCGCCGGATCCGCGGCACGCATTGTGCCCGTGGATCGTCCCGGACTGGTTCTGCCGGGGAAGACGTTGGCGGATGTGCAGACGAACGCGGTGAGCGGACGCACGATGGGCGCGCACTTCTTCCCGGGCGAGTTGACGGGGATGCGCAAGACCGTCCTCGCGGGGACGGCGGCGCGTCCCGAGAAGCTGCACATCGAAATGCAGAATCTCGATTCGGGGTTTCTCAAGGCGCTCGTCCTCGAACTCACCGAACATCCGGACGGCGTGTGGGGACAGGTGATCGCTGCGCGCTATCTGCCGAGTGCGGGACGCGACCTCGGTTTCGCCTTCGAGCGTCCCGATGGTACGTTCGAAGGTCTTCCGAAGAATGCCGTGACCTCGGAGAAGGGGCTCGGCTACGGGATCCGCGATCTCACGCTGATGCCCGTCGAGGTGCGTGGACCTGGTGTGGATGTGTCCATTGCGGTCGCCGATCCGGCGACGGCGATCGCCGCGGGACGCGGCGTCATTGCGCGTGCTGCCGGGCAAGAGGTCGCGGATGCGCTGAAGCTCGAACTCATTCCCGCCGCGCCGGGTGGGCGTCCCGTCTTCGAGATCGCGGACGGCGGGCGCACGTTGCGCGCCTCCGATGCGGCGACTTTTGCGAAGGCGTTTTGCACCGATGTCACCCGCAAAGGCGCGGGCCTGTTCGGCTGGCGGCGTACGTCCTTCGACCGCACGGCGTGGGCGACCTCCGCGCCCGATCTGCGCGTCGTCTCGCCCTATCGGCGCCACGCCTACATGCAGGTGTGCGCGATGGGCTATACGACGCCGTTCTGGGATGAACGGCGCTGGCTGGAGGAGATCGACTGGATGGCGCTGCATGGCTTCGATCTGCCCCTTGCCTATCCCGCCTACGAAGCGATCTTTGCGCGGGTGATGGCGAAGTACGGGCTCACCGAAAAGGAGATCGAAGCGTCCTTCAGCGGGCCCGCGCATCTGCCGTGGTCGCGCATGGGCAACACGTCGGGAGGTCCCGACCGCACGCCGCCCGAATGGCTTGCGCGTTCGCTGCGCGTGCAGCATGCGATTCTGAAACGCGTGCGCGAACTCGGCATGGACTGCGTGCTGCAGGGGTTCGCCGGCATCGTACCCGAGGCGCTCCGCCGCGTGCGTCCGCAGGCGAAGATCACGCGCACGGGTTGGCCCTGGGGCGGACACCGCGCCTGGTTCCTCCATCCCGACGACCCGCTTTTCGCGGAGATCTGCACCGACTTCATCCGCGAATGGGAGAAGGAGTTCGGTCCGTGCACGTACTACCTGGCGGACAGCTTCAACGAGATGAAGCTGCCGTGGAAGGGCGAGCCGGCCGTCACCGAGGGACTCAAGTCGTGCGGACGCAACATCTACGGGGCGATGAAGGCGGCGAATCCCAATGCGGTCTGGACGCTCATGGGCTGGATTTTCGTGAATGATCCGAATGTCTGGACGCCGGCGCACACGGCCGCGCTCTTCAACGAGGTGCCGAATGACAAGCTGCTGCTCCTCGACATGGCGGTGGACGCCTTCGCGCGCACGTCGTTCCGGCATACGTGGAACTGGAACCGGTTCTCCGGTTTCTACGGCAAACGCTGGGTGTGGAGCACGATTCCGAATTTCGGCGGACTCACGCTCCTGACCGGCAACCTCGCGTTCTATGCGAATGGACACCTAGCGGCGTTGGCGAGTCCAGACCGCGGCAATCTCTTCGCCTACGGGACGATGCCCGAGGGAATGGAACAGAACGACGTCGTCTACGAACTCATCTCGTGTGCGGGCTGGTCGGATCGTCCGATCGACGTCGACGCGTGGCTCGCGAACTACTCGCGCAACCGATGGGGACTCGACGGCGCGAAGACGGCGGCCTACTGGAAGGCGATGCGTCTGGGGCTCTACGGCGAATGGAACCAGGATAAGCCCGCCCTGCATTATCGCTTCAACTGGATGACGCAGCCGACGAAGGTTCGGGGCCAGGCGCACGGACTCGTCCACCACCTTGCGGCGCTGCGGGAAATGCGGGCGTTGGCGGCCGAGGGGAAGGCGTTCTTTCGCGACGATTTCGCCGTGCAGGCGGCGCACGAGGCCGGGCACGTGGCGGAACTGCTGCTCGCCACGGGCGCGCCTGCCGATGCCGATGCGGCGTTCGGTCTGCTCGAAGGCGCGGACGCGGTGCTCGCCGGCCATCCCACGCACGACCTCCGCCGGTGGATCCGTGCGGCGCGCGCCTGCGCCGAGGGAAATGCCGCCCTGGCGGATGCCTATGAGACGAATGCGCGGCGCATCATCACCACGTGGGGCCCGCATCTCGACAACTATGCGGCGCGCCTCTGGTGCGGCACGGTGAAAGACTACTATCTCGCGCAGCTCCGGCTGGTGCGCGCGGCGCGCGAAAACGGCACGAAGGCGGACCTCGCGGCCTTTCGCCGCGCATGGATCGACGGTCGTCTGCCGCTCACGCCGCCCGTCCCCGGCTGGACAAGCGAAAAACTGGCCGACGAAACCCTGCGGCTAGGCAGCCGTTTCGTCCGGTAGGCGTTTGCTTGTTCAAAAGCGCAAAAACAGGCGTACAAAATAAAAAATAAGGCGTCCCCTTGACGGGGGGCGCCATTTTTAGTACAATATACCCCATTCCTGCGACCGTCTTAGGAGATCTCTCCCCGTTGCGGGCGTCCGCCAGTTCTTGCGGATGTTCGAGCTTGCGCACGCGCGCATCGGGTAGGTGTCGGACGGTCTCAGTAACTAAAAACCTAAAAAAGTTCGAACAAAAATGAGCCAGATTGATAAAGCAGCCGTCCGTTCCGAGTTCCAGCGTCATGACCGCGATACGGGATCTTCCGAGGTCCAGATCGCGACGCTGACGAAGAAGATTCAGCTCCTCACGCAGCACCTCAAGGCCAACAAGAAGGATCACAGCTCGCGCTATGGTCTTCTGCGCATGGTCAACAACCGCCGTAAACTCCTCGACTACGTCAAGCGCGAGGATGAGGCGAAGTACAAGGATCTGATCGCCAAGCTCGGTCTCCGCCGCTAATGGTGTAAAGGAAACGCCATGCAAGGTGCTAAGCAGTTTAAGGTTAACATAGCGGGGCAGGACCTCGTCTTCGAGACGGGTTTGCTGGCTCTGCAGGCCGCGGGCGCGGTGACGTGCTCGTATGGCGACACGACGGTGTTCACCGCCGTGACGAATACTGAGACGCCGCGTGAAGGCATCGACTTCTTCCCGCTCCAGTGCGAGTATCGCGAGAAGTTCTATGCCGCCGGCAAGTTCCCGGGTGGTTTCTTCAAGCGCGAGCAGCGTCCGACGTCGAAGGAGATTCTCACGGCCCGCATGTGCGACCGTCCGATTCGTCCGCTCTTCCCGGATGGCTACTACAACGACGTGCAGGTCAACTCCACGCTCATCCAGTCGGATGGTACGCGTGAGGCCGACTTCCTCGCGGTGAACGCGTCCTCGGCGGCGCTTCACATCAGCGACATTCCGTTCATGGGCCCGATCGGGTGCGTGCGCATCGGCCGCATCGACGGCCAGTGGGTGATCAACCCCACGCATGAGCAGAAGGCCAAGAGCGACATCGACCTCCTCTACGCCGGCATTCGCGGCAAGTTCCTGATGATGGAAGGCTCCGCGGCGGAAATCACCGACGAAGACTTCGTGGCCGCGCTCAAGCGCGCGCACGAGGAAGTCGAGAAGATCATCGATCTCCAGATCGAGATGCGTCGTGCGCTCGGCAAGCCTGACAAGGTCATCGAAGACGTGCCGCAGCCTGCGGACAAGATGGACTTCATGCGCAAGGAAGGCGGCGAGGCTCTCGCGGCCGCGCTCCTCATCAAGGGCAAGCTCGAGCGTCAGGGTAAGGTCAGCGCCATCAAGGAAGACCTGCTCGCGAAGGTGAGCGAGAAGTGGCCGGAAGTCGACGCCGTCGGTTTCGTGCACCTCTTCGACGCCCTCGAGATCGAGACCGTGCGCAAGAACGTGCTCGAGAAGGGCCTCCGCATCGACGGTCGTGCGCAGCACGAGATCCGTCCGCTCGCGGCTCAGGTCGGCGTGCTGCCGCGCCTT
Source organism: Kiritimatiellia bacterium (assembly GCA_045641465.1). Taxonomy (GTDB): domain Bacteria; phylum Verrucomicrobiota; class Kiritimatiellia; order RFP12; family UBA1067; genus RUG572. Next base: position 5,294 of record JAZUGW010000308.1, read on the forward strand.
CACGGTTCGGCGATCTTCTCGCGTGGCGAGACGCAGTCGTTCGCGACGGTGACGCTCGGTACGAAGAAGGACGTCCAGGAACTCGATTCCGTGACGGGCGGTCCGCTCTCCAAGAGCTTCATGCTGCACTACAACTTCCCGCCCTACTGCACGGGCGAAGTCGGCCGCCTCGGCTCCACGGGCCGTCGCGAAATCGGCCACGGTGCGCTCGCCGAGCGTTCCATCGCCGAGGTGCTGCCGGATGAATTCCCGTATTCGATCCGCGTCGTGAGCGAGATCATGGGCTCGAACGGTTCGAGCTCGATGGCCTCGATCTGCAACGGCTGCCTCGCCCTCATGGACGCCGGCGTGCCGCTGAAGCGCACGGTTGCGGGTATCTCGATCGGCCTCTTCACGAATGCCGACCAGTCGCAGAAGGTGCTCGTCACCGATATCCTCGGCGCCGAAGACCACTGCGGCGACATGGACTTCAAGGTCGGCGGTACGAAGAAGGGTATCACGGGCTTCCAGGTGGACCTGAAGCTTCGCGGCCTGACGTGGGACCTCGTCGAGGGCGCCATCAAGGCGGCCCATGACGCGCGTCTCAAGATCATCGACTTCATGGAAAGCGTCATCCCGGCGCCGCGTGCGGAACTCAGCCGCTACGTGCCGCGCATGGAAAGCTTCACCATCAAGGCCGACAAGATCGGCGCGGTGATCGGCAAGGGCGGCGAGACGATCAAGGACATCACGGCCAAGACCGGTGCCCAGATCGACATCGAAGAGGACAAGGAGAAGAACGTCGGCATCGTCACGATCTACGCGACGAGCCCCGAGATGCTCGAAGCCGCCAAGAAGCGCATCAACGCGCTCACGGCCGAAGCCGAGCCGGGCAAGATCTACGACGGCGTTGTGACGGGCATCAAGGAATTCGGCGCGTTCGTCGAAATCCTTCCGGGCCTCGAAGGCCTCTGCCACATCTCCGAACTCAGCGACAAGCGCGTGCCGAACGTTGAGGCGGTGTGCAAGGTCGGCGACAAGATGCGCGTGATGTGCATCGGCGTCGACGAGCAGCGCGGACGCATCAAGCTTTCGCGTCGTGAGGCGATGAAGGTCGCCGACGAGCAGGCTCAGGCGTAAGCTCTGCGCGGTAGATGAACCGAATGGCCAGAGGGGCGGACAACCGTCTCTTTGGCCATTTCTCATTTCAAGGGGGAAGACAAAATGAAAAAGATCGTGTTGATGATGATGGCTGCGGCAGGGGCCGCCTGCGTGGCGTTCGCGGCAGATCCTGTTCGCTGTGACTTGGTGATCTACGGCAGTTCGCCGGCGGCGGTGACGGCGGCGGTGAAGGCGTCCGACCTGGGGCTGCGCATCGCACTCGTCTCCCCCGAGCGGCACATCGGCGGACTCACCGTGTCGGGCCTCGGGTTCACCGATTCCGGCAACACCGCGTCGATCGGCGGACTCGCACGCGAATTCTACCGCCGGATCTATCAGGCCTATCAGCGTCCCGAAGTCTGGAAATGGCAGAAGATGGCGGACTTCAAAGCCGCCGGTCAGGGTACGAAGGCGATCAACCACAAGGACAAGACCATGTGGACCTTTGAGCCGCATGTCGCCGAACGCGTCTTGGCCGACTGGCTGAAGGAAAAGGGCGTCACCCCGTATCGGGACGAATACCTGGACCGAGAACACGGCGTCGAGAAGCGGAACGGCCGCATTGTCGCCATCAAGACGCTTTCGGGCCGTACCTATGTCGGCAAATACTTCATCGATGCAACCTACGAAGGCGACTTGATGGCGGCCGCCGGGGTGCCGTATCGGGTGGGACGCGAAGACTGCGCGGAATTCGGCGAGAAATGGAACGGCAACCAGCCCGGGGCGATCCACCATGGACACCATTTCCACGATTGGAAGATTTCGCCCTACAAGCGGCCGGGCGATCCCACGAGCGGACTCTGCGCCGAAATCGAGGCGTCGGGTCCCGGTGTGCGCGGCAAGGGCGACAAGCGTGTGCAGGCCTATTGCTATCGGTTGTGCCTGACGGACGATCCGCGCAACCGCATTCCGTTTTCAAAACCTCCGGCATACGATCCCGACCGCTATGAGCTGCTGCGTCGCGTCTACCAGCACGACTACCGCGAGACCTTCACGAAATTCGACCGCATCGCGAACCATAAGACGGATACGAACAACCACGGGCCGATGAGTTCGGACTATCTCGGGGCGAGCGACGAATGGCCGGAAGGATCCTATCAGCGCCGGCGCGAGCTGGCGGCAGCCCATCGCAACTACCAGATGGGGCTGTTCTACTTCCTCGCGAACGATCCGGGCGTGCCGGCGAATGTTCGTGCGGCGATGTCGAAGTGGGGACTTTGCAAGGACGAGTTCGTGGAGAACGGCGGATGGCCGTATCACATCTACGTGCGTGAAGGCCGCCGCATGAAGGGCGCGTACACGATGACGGAACACGATTGCTTTGGCGTCAAGCGCCATCCGGCGCAGGGAAAGGCGTATGGTCCGGTCGGGATGGGGTCCTATGCGCTTGACTCGCACAATGTGCGCCGCTATGTGACGGCCGAAGGGTTCGTGCAGAACGAAGGCGACATCGGGCGCGCCCCGAAGCGTCCCTATGGTATCGACTATGGCGCCCTCATTCCGCGCCGGACGGATTGCCTCAACTTGCTGGTGCCGGTTGCGGTGTCCGCGACCCACACGGCCTTCGGGTCCATCCGCATGGAACCCGTCTTCATGCTGCTCGGCGAATCCGCCGCCACGGCCGCCGCCCTCGCGGCGGAAGACGGCCGTGCCGTACAGGATGTGTCCTACGAAGAACTCGCCACCCGCCTCCGCGCCGCCGGCCAGATCCTGCACCTGTAAAAAGGCAAACACATCCAACCGCTTCGACATTGGATGTATTCACGGCCAAATGTGCGCCAGACCGTCGGTATTCCGCCGGTAGGGTGCGTTCTCCGAACGCGCCGCAATGCCAGGCCCAAGGATTTGGTATTGTCGCAGAGTTGTGGAGCCCCCTTGGGGACAGTCCCCGAGAGTTCCACCGCCTCCGCGCTCTCTGCGCCCTCCACGTGAGGAAGATGTCTCACGCAGAGAACGCCGAGAACGCAGAGGATCCCGTGGGGTCTGTCCCCAGGTGAGTTCGTATGGGGACAGTCCCCGAGAGTTCCACCGCCTCCGCGCTCTCTGCGCCCTCCGCGTGAGGAAGATGTCTCACGCAGAGAACGCCGAGAACGCAGAGGATACCGAGGGGCCTGTCCCCCGATGATGAAACCCTTGAAAATGTGATAATTGCCGATTGCGAAACCCTTGAAAATGTGATACAATTCTCCTCGTAATTATGACGAAGGAATCCATGAACCGTTCAATTTATAATAAATTGCTTGATTGGAAGCAAAAAAGCGCTGGTAAAACGGTTGCGATGATTGATGGCGCACGCCGTGTCGGTAAGAGTTGGATCGCCGAAACTTTTGCCCGCCAAGAATATGGACATTATCTTGTGATTGATTTTGCCAATGTGCCGGCTAAGGTAAGACGTTATTTCAATGAATATCTGAATGATCTTGACAGATTCTTCATGTTGCTATTCGCAGCCTACCATGTTGAACTATTGCCAAGAGGAAGTTTGATTATCTTCGATGAGGTTCAACGTTTCCCTCGGGCGCGCGAGGCGCTCAAGTATCTTGTTGCGGATGGACGTTACCATTACATTGAAACGGGATCACTTATTTCCATTAATCGTAATGTGCGTGACATTGTGATTCCTTCGGAGGAACGTCACTTCAAGATGTATCCGCTCGATTGGTGGGAGTTCCTCGAGGCAACGGGGCGAGGGAGTGCGATTCCCCTTGTACGAGAGTGTTTTCTGCGGAACCAAAAACTTGACGAGGATCTGCACCGGGATTTGATGGGGGCATTTCGCGAGTATCTTGTAGTCGGCGGTATGCCGCAAGCGGTCGTTGAATTTGTTGATTCGCATGATCTTGGTCGTGTGGATGCGATCAAACGCGACATCCTTGAGCTGTACCGAGGTGATATCTTGAAATTCGGCGGAACGCAGAAATACAAGGTTCTCGCGATTTTCAATTCGATCGCGGCGCAGCTGTCACGGCATGAACGACGCTTTTCGTTGGCGGAACTCGGCGAAAACGTTCGAATGCGCAATAGCGAGGGGGCATTTGAATGGTTGCGGAGTGCAATGACGGTCAATGTCTGCTATGGTGCAAGCGAGCCAAATGTCGGATTGGAACTGAGTGCTAACCATGCAACGCTCAAATGCTATTTGGGAGATACAGGACTATTGGTGAGCCAGGCTTTTGCGGAAAGCGAATTGCAGCGCGAGGCAATACATGACCGTATCCTTTCTGAAAGTCTGGAGGTCAATGCGGGGATGTTGATTGAGAATGTGGTCGCACAGATGCTTCGCGCCGCCGGACAGGAACTTTATTATTATTCTAATTCTGATCGTCGGGAAGCCGCCAACAGAATGGAAATTGATTTTCTGATCGACAAGCCGGATTTGACTCGGCGGCACAATGTCATGCCAATCGAAGTGAAAAGTTCCCGCTCCTATTCAACGGTGTCACTCGATAAATTCAGGGTCAAGTTTGCGCGGCAATTGGCAACGCCGTATGTCTTGCATACGAAGAATCTCGAAGAGAAGAACGGTGTCATGTATCTTCCGCTCTACATGGCGTCGCTCGTGGCGACAGGCGTGTAGAAATTGTTGCTCGGACATGGTTTAGACGGGAGTTCGGCTTTTCAATCCATTCGAATAGAAATAATCTGTGCAGAGCCATCGGCATTCCGCCGGTAGACAAGCTATAATTTAAGCAAGGGGTATTTTCATCTTTTTTTCGTTCCATGAGCAGGGTTGTTGACAACTCTTGTGGCTGGTGCCTGCACCGTATAGGTTCGACCCGACCGCCAGAGCGAGCAGACGACTTCCAG
>JAZUGW010000309.1:0-6511 GCA_045641465.1 Kiritimatiellia bacterium
GGTTGCGCCGGCGTATCCCGCCGCCAGCCGTCTGGCTGCGGCGGGTGCGACGGCGCGGGCTGCGGCCCCTTCGCGGACGGGCGTACGGTTGCCCCCGAAGCCGCGCGAGCCTCCACCCACACGGACGCACGGCACGCGGTACAGAGGGGCTAAAAACTCCACCCACGCGGGGCACGCGGACGGACGTGGGTGGTCAGTCGTCGCCTTCGTGGACGGTGCCGTCGGCGTGGAAGTGGGCGGATTTTTTGGCTCCGGCGCCCATGGAGGCAGCCAAGGCCAGCTTGAGTTCGTATTGGCCGCGGATGACGACTTCTGCGTCGTCGTCGGGGAAGTTCAGGATTTCCGTCCACCCGTCCGCCCGTCGGCCGACTTCGACGGCAAAGCCGACGAAGTGGTCATCCTCGCCCTCGGCCCGCACGAAGACCGTCGGCGTCACGCCGATCTGCACAACGGCCTCGCTCGGGACGACCAGGGACGCCTTCGCGGCCACCTCCGTGGTGCAGGTCCCACGCGCGAAATCTCCCACCCGCCAGGACGGATCGGGGTCCGCAAAGACGACCAGCACCTCCGAAGAGTTGAAGACATCCAGCTCGACCGTTCCCTTGCGTCCGCCGATCAGGACGGGAAGTCCATTCGTCAGACGCGCACGGTCGGCGGTTGGAACTTTCGCCCGGAAACAGAGCTCGCGCGGATTGACCAGCTCGACGACGGAACCGCCCTTCTCGACCGACGCACCCTCCGGCGCGACAAGTCGCGTCACGACGCCATCGACTTTCGACAAGACCGTGACAACGCCATTCGTCTCGATGGCCGTGCCAACAAGCGCAGCACGCTCGGCCCGCCGAAGGTCAAGTTCGGCCTTGAGTCCCGCATTCTTGGCGCCGTTTCGGGAATATCCCGCCAACCGGCTCTCCAACACGGCGATTTCCGCCGTCCGCATCCGAAGATCGGGCGATGAAACCGTGAAAAGCACGTCGCCCCGCCGGACCTTCTGATACGCCTTGACCTGCAACGCAACCGTGCCGGCGACAGGCGAAATCGCGATCGTCTGCGCCGACGGCGCCAAGACGAATCGCCCTCGCAGATCGACACTGGACCCCAGCCGCCGCTCGGCGACCCGTACGGTCTTGATGCCGATGAGCTTCTGCGCACGGACACCCACCTGAACTTCCGGTCCGGGCAAATGATCCCCGTGGTGATCATGCCCGTGTTCGGCGTGATCGTGACCATGGGCGTGCGCGTGTTCGGCGTGATCGTGACTATGGGCGTGCGCGTGATCGTGATCGTGGTCGTGTTCAGCGGCCACCGCCGCCATCGCATAGAATGCGACGGCCAGACAGGTCCAAACAACCTTTACAATATTCATAAGAGCTTTCCTTACTTTTCGATCGTGTAATAGGCGAGTTCGTTTCGGGCGACGAGCACCTGCTCGCGCCAGGTGATTTCCTCCAGCTTCGCCTCGGCGATCTCGTCGCAGATGGCGAGGTAGGCGATGTCCGAGAGCTCGCCCATCTCGTGCAGACGGTCGACCGTCGCGCGATTCTGTCCCTCGGGCTTTGCATGCGCCGACAGCTGACGCTCGCGGCGGGCCGCCGCGACGGAATCCCAGACGAGTCCCTTCCAGACTTCCAGGGCGTCCAACCGGGCGAGGTCGCGTTCCGTCTCGCTTCGGGCGATGCCCTTGCGATTGCGGTTCCAAAGCGGCAACGTAAGGTCCGCGACGAGTCCGACCCGGTTGAGGCCGTCTTCGCGTTCGTAAGCCGGACCCACGGTCAGGTTCGGATACTGCCGCCGGATTTCCGCCTGAAGCGCGGCCTCCGTCCCCGCCAGCCGGGCGAGCGCCGCGCGAACGGCCTCATGCCGCGTCAGCTCCTCCGGCAAGGCCACCGCCGGAGGCGCGCTCTCCGCCCACACGTCCGTCGGCAGGGAAACATGCGCCGTCGGCGAAACGCCCAGCAGGCGGCAGAACGCCATCTTCGCCTCGGTGGTCGCCAGCACCGCGTTGCGCAGGGCATGCGATCGTTCGTGCCGTCTGCGACGGGCCGCCGAGAGGTCCATCTCGTCGACTTCGCCCACGCCGAAGAGGCGCGTCGCACACGCGAAGGCGTTGGTAACCGCCGCATCTTCCAGCGTCGCGCGCAGGAGCTCCTCGCGCCGCATCGCCGCCGCCCAGCGGATGGCCGCCGCCCGTACGTCGACGCGGAGCCGACGCTCGGCCGCGCGAACGGACTGCACCTCGTTCTCGGCGTAAAGCTTCGCCGCCCGAGCCTCCAGTCCGGGAATGCCGGACAGCGGCACCGTGAACGCCAACGAGCCCCCGAAGAGGTTCGGATAGTCGTCCGCCTTCAGAATGCGCAGCAGGTCGAGGTTCAATTCGGGATCCTCCCACCAGCCGGCCTCCTTCGCCTCTTCCGTTCCGCGCAGGGCCTTGAAGCGCTGCCGGTTGATGTCCGGGTTCGCCACCAGCGCGAGCGTCTCGGCGTCCTTCAGCGTCCGCAGCGGCACCTCGGCCGACACGGCCTGCCAGGCGGACGCTTCCGCCGGCCATTCCATCGGACGCGCCTCGTAGTTCCGGCAACCGCAGACGCCGACCGCACAGCCGACCGCCAGCACCGCCACAGCCCGGGGCAGACGCACCGGACCGCCGCACAACGACGCAACCACCGGCAGGACGAGCATGTTCAGGACCGTCGCGGAGATGAGTCCGCCGAACTGCACGATGGCGAGCGGCGCCAGCAGTTCGCCGCCCGGACGGTCGACCGCCAGCACGATGGGCACGAGGCCGAGAACCGTCGTCAGCGAGGTCATCAAGATCGGCATCATGCGCTCGCACGATCCCTCGACGATGGCCTCCGAACGCGGTAATCCCTGCTCTTCGAGTTCGCGATAGCGGTTGACGAGCAGAAGTCCGTTGCGCAGTACGAAGCCGATGACGGTCACGAACCCGACCAGCGAGGCAACCGACAGCACGGGGTTCGTCAACCAGACGGCGACAATGCCGCCCAGCAGCGAAAGCGGCACGTTCAGCATCACGATCGCCGCCGCACGCGCCGTCTTGAGCGCCAGCGTCAAGAGCAGGAAGATGACCACGATCAACGCCACGCCGACAGCCGCGAGTCGCCGTCCCGCGCTCTGACGCGCTTCGTAGCTGCCGCCATACGAAACGGAGCAACCGGCGGCGCGAATGGTCGGCTCGATGGCCTCCCGCAGCGTCTTCACAAGCGTGCCCGTGTCCGAATCGGCCGCGGCATTGCAGGTAATGAGCGCCTTCCGGCGCGTCTGCTCGCGGATGATCAGATTCGACGCCTCCTCGCGATAGACGTGCGCGACCTCCTCCAGCCGGCGGTGCTTGCCGGTGGACGACGCCAGTACGAACTCACGGACCGTCTCCGGCGAAAGTTCCTTGCCCTCGGCATCGAGACGCACCACGATGTCGCGCGATCGGAGTCCGTGCCGGACCGTACCGACGACCTTGCCGTTGAAAGCGGCCGAAAGCTGCTCCCCCGCCTCCTGCAGCGTCAGGTCCGCCTCCGCCAGCGCCTCGAGATCGTAGTCGACCCGATAAGTCGTGACGAGGATTTCCCGGTTCGCCCGCACGTCGGCGACGACGGGCAGCTTCTCAAGGATGTCCTTCACCTTCTTCGCCACGTCGCGCAGAACCGCCAGATCCTCGCCGAACACGTTGATGGCCAGTTCCGCCTCGGTGCCGGACAGCACCGCGCTGATGCGGTGGGCGATCGGAGAACCGACCATCGTCGACACACCGGGGATCGTCCCCAGTTCGCGGCGGATCGCCGAACGGATGTCGTTCGCGTTCGCCTTCATGTCCACGCGTGCGACCAGTTCCGATACGGACGGCGGTTCGGCGTGCTGGTCGCGTTCGGCCCGTCCCGTGTGCCGCAGCACCGAGAGGACGCCCGGAATGGTGCGGATCGTTTCCGCCGCGTTGTCCGCCAGCCGCTCCGTCTCGTCGAGGGAAGTTCCCGGGGGCGTCGTGACAAAGACGGTGAAGGCGTCCTCGTGGAACGACTGGAGGAAGCTCGCGCCAAAACCGGTCGCCATCCAGACGGCGCCCGCCAACGCCAGCAGGGTCAGCAGACACAGCGTCTTCGGGAATCGCAGACACGTCCGCAAAACCGGCCGGTACGCCGCCTTCAGGCCCCGCGTGACGATGGACTCGCCGCCGCGGCGTCCCGTGCCGGACGTCTGCGGCGCGGCCCCCTCGCGCCACAACAGGGCGGAGAGCGCCGGCACCACGACAATGGCCACGACGAACGACGCCCCGAAAATCAGCAGGTACGCCTGGGCGAGCGGCGCGAAGAAGCGGCTCTCGAGTCCCGTCAGCATCAGCAGCGGCACGAACACGAGGACGATGATCGTCGTCGAGAACAAGACCGATGGCATCACTTCGCAGGACGCCGAGGCAATGACCGGCAAAAACGGCTGGCGTTCTCCCGCTGGCCGCGTTCCGTTCTCGCCGAGTCGCCGCCAGATGATCTCCACGAAGATGATGGCACTATCCACGATGTCGCCGATGCCGACCGCGAGTCCGCCCAGCGTCATGACGTTGACGCCCAATCCGAAATACGGGAACAGCGCCACGCCCGCGAGCACCGAAAGCGGCATGGTGACAAGCGTGATCAGGATCGTGCGAAGCTTGAGCAGCGTCAAACCCAGCACCAGCACGACGATCAGCACCGCATCGCGGACGATGCTGCGTCCCTCGGCAATCGACAAGGCGATGAAATCGGCCTGCCGATACGCCTCGCGATGCACCTCGACGCCGTTCGGGGCCTGCGAGGCGGCAAATTCGTCCAGAATCCGGTCGAGCTGCTTCGTCAGTTCCGGCGTATTTCCGCCGGGCGCCTTCTGCACCGAAAGCACAACCGCCTCGTGTCCGCCGAAGCTCGCGCTGCCCCGACGCGGCGCGCCGCCCAGCGTGACGGACGCAACATCCCCCAGCCGCAGGGAATCCGCGGCTCGTGTCGGCAACTTGACGCGGGCCAGCTCCTCCAGGGAATCGGCGCGGGCGATCTGGCGGATCGGGACCTCCTCGCCGCCGACATGCGGCAGGTAGCCGGCACTCGCCAGCGTCCGACTGGAGACGGCGGCGGCAATCACGTCCGACAAGGCCAGATCGTACTGGGCCAGCTTTTCGGGACGGGCCAGGATCTGGTATTCCGGCAGGCGGCCGCCGACTACGACGACCTCGCCGATTCCAGGGACGCCCAGAAGGCGCGTGCGAAGGTCGAACTCCGCCGTTTCCCGCAGCGCAAGCGGCGAGACCTTCCCTTCCGGACACGTCAACGCGACGAGCATGATCTCGCCTGTGATCGAGACGATCGGCGCGATTTCGGCATGGACCTCTTCCGGCAGCTGCTCGCGGACGGACGCCAGGCGTTCGAACACGCTGTAGCGTGCGCGAATGAGATCCACATCCCAGTCGAACTCGACCCAGACGAAGGCAAGTCCGCCGCCCGAGCTGGACCGGACCTTACGGACCCCGGGGATGCCGTTCATCACGGCCTCGATCGGAATCGTGACGCGCTGTTCGACTTCCTCGGCGGTGAGTCCGCCGGCTTCGATCTGGATCACGACGCGCGCCTCGCGGATTTCCGGGAAGACGTCCACCGGCAGCGTCTGCCACACGCGCCACCCGACTGCGGCGACGACAAGTGCGGCCGCGAGCACCAGTTTCGGGTGCGCGAGAATGACATCAAATAGTTTTTTCATGTTTTTCCTTCAAGACCATGCAAATGCAAACCGGCAGCATGCCACACGGCATCCTGCACAACAAGACGTCTTGAAGGAAATTTACGACCGCAACAAAGCGCGGGAACGATAGATCAGATAACCGCCCCCTGGATCGGGCGGCGCAGTCGACGGCGGCAGCAGGCCGTCGATCGACGTATGGTGTTCCATGACCGCAGGCGGCGCGAACCAGACGAGAGTCCCGTCGAACACGCCCAGGGAAGAATCATCGGTATCCGCGCACAGGTCGACATCTTCGATCCAGAAGTCGTCGCAGTCGGCGGCTTTCAGCGAGAGTCCATCCGTAGAGACGGCAGCCGCCGGACAAGCCTCGCACGACAGGCAATGCACCGAATGGCAAGCCACGTCGAAGACCTCGTCGCAAAAACAGATTTCGCGGCCATGGAGAACCGCCACCGCCGACAACAGCACCGAAAGGGACATGCTCACAAAGCGTGTCCACAGGCTGGTCTTTCTGTCGGTCCTACTTTTCACGCGCGGGGATTATAGCAAATAATCACTTGCACTGCAAAGGACAAAATAAGGGAGTGAGAGGATGAGAGGAATTGTTCGATTGTTCGATTGTTCGATTGTTCGGATTGTTCGATTGTTCGGATTGGTCGATTGGTCGGATTGGGCGATTGGGCGGATTGGCCGAATATTCTCACTTGTCGTATTTCTCTAGCCAAGACAGATCAATCCCGATAACAAACAATGCGACATAGCCCTTCTCGTATGCTTCAACGAAATACGGCGCAAT
>JAZUGW010000310.1:0-11182 GCA_045641465.1 Kiritimatiellia bacterium
CTCGACCTGCATATCCGAATCGTCGATAGGTTCGCGCTTCAGGATGTCAAGCAGGAACGAGGGCGTACCCGTCTCGAACCAATACTTGCCAAACTTTTTTGACGCCAGACACTTGCCGACCGAAACGGGATTGAACACGCGCTCCGCATTCTCCTCGAACTTGAAGCCGTCATATAATGCCTCCATTTCCGCAAACGCCTCATCCGGAGTCATTCCGTTCGCGGCGGCGAGCGCGGCGATATGGCCGGGGAAATTCGCCTTCAGCTCCTCGCGCGTGTAACCGAACATCGTCGCCGTACGCGCATCCAACGTGAGGTCAGTGAGGTTGTTGAGATCTGAAAAGATCGACACCTTCGAGAACTTGCTGACACCCGTAATGAACGTGAAGCGCTGAAACGATTCCTGCGTCTTGATGACCGAGTAGAATTCCTTGAGCGCATTCTTGAATACGGTCACCTCGGGGGTGCCGAGTTTGCCGAGAAGCGGCTTGTCGTATTCATCGACAAGGAGTACCATCTTGCCCGTCGGCGACGTCGCGGCCAGATCGGCAATCAGGAGGCTGAAGGCGTCCGACACATTCTTCCCCGAAGGATAGACGAGCCCGTTGCGCTTTGCTTCACATTCCAGTCGCGTTTGAAGTTTGTCCCAGAAGAGTCCGAGCGTATCGGCCTGACACGATCCCATGTCGAGCCGAAGGACGGGATACGTCGTCCAGACGTAGTCGCTGCGGTCGATGGCAAGGCCCTTGAAGAGGTCGCGGCGCCCCTCGAAGATGCATTGAAGTGTCGAAATGGTGAGCGACTTCCCGAACCGCCGCGGACGAGCCAGGAAGTACTGGTTCTTCCCGTCCTTCAGCAACTCATGGAGATAGGCCGTCTTATCGATGTACACGAATTTGTTCGCGACGATGTCAGGGAACGAAAACGTGCTCGTTGTGATGTTTTGCAACTCTTCCATGCCGTACATTATACCACAATCACAGCATCTTGTGTCCGCGAATTGCGGACCTCAGAAACATCGGTCAGTGAGCAATTCTTTGCGGCGCAGCCGGAGTCTGCCAAAATTGCCCTATTTCCGTAAAATCGGTACGTTCATGTCGAGGCAGGTTCAATGGGAGCGGAAACAAACGCAATTCCAACAGGTTCCGGTTACGTCGCAGCAGGAACCCGCGCCCCGCGCAGGCGTCAATCCTGCGCGTAGCGCTGGAGGAGGGTGAGCATTGCGCGGTCGAGCTTGTGGCCTTCGAAATCTTCGAGCGGACAATCCGTGCGGCCGTTGTCCATCAGGCCGAACTTGCCGTCGAGATTCCAGATCGCCCATCCAAGCTTCTTCTCCTTCGCGACGGCAAGCACATCTTCCATCCACGCGAGCGCGGTTGCATGGGGGCACTGGTAGTAGGTGCCGAATTCGCCCAGGTGCAGGAAGCAGCCCTCATTCTCCGCCTTCGTCCAGGCTGGATAGAAGTTCTTGCGCATCCAATCGCGTCCGCTCGCATACCCCTTCGGCGGCCAGGGCGGACAAGGTCCGAGCCGGCCGTTCTTCGGCACATGCACGCCATAGTGCGTGACGGTGTGCGGGTCGTAGACGTGGATCGACTCGCCCACGTTCCACGCCATCGGATGAAGTTCGTCAACCGGCTTGCGTCCCCACAGCCAACCGTCGGACATGATGAACCGCTCGGGATCGACGGCGCGAATCGCCGCAATCGCCTTCTTCGCCACCGCCGCATAGCCCGCCCGCGTGCAACCGTAGATCGGCGCGGGTTCATTGACGAGATCGAAGGTGAGCTCGTCGTTCGGAATGCCGCGATAGCGCCGCGCGAGCGTGGCCCACAGGTTCGTAAAGGCGATCTGCGGCTCGCGGGCCGTGAAAAGCGATTTCGGCTCCACGGGCACGTTGCAGCAGTAGCCCGGCGCGCGGTGGAAGTTGATGTTCACGTGGATGCCGTACTTGCGACCGAACGCCACGGCCGCATCGAGCTTGCGCAACTGCTCCTCGTCGAGCTGCATCCAGTCGCCGTTCTTGATGAAGAACCGGTAGTCCAACGGCAGACGGGCGTAATTGAAACCCCACTCGTGCATCCAGCGGAAACGGTTTTCGGGGAAGTATCCCATGATCCGCGGGTCGCCTTCGGCCATCTTCGTCATGCAGAACATGCCCGTGAGATTGAAACCGCAGAGCCGCTTGCGCGGACGCCACAGGGGCTGGAAATCGACCTTCCCGGCCTTCGTCACGGGCCCGTATCCCGTCACGTTTTCGAACCGCACGCCCTCGATCGGATGCCGGTCGTCGCGGGCCGAAAGGTTCACGCACATGCCGCCTTGCGAATCGGGCAGATGGATGTTGCGCAACGTCAATCCGTGCAACATCCCCGCCTCGGCCGTGCGGCAGAAGGTCGAGCCTTCCGTAATCGGCATCGTCTTCACGTTGAGGAAGACGTCCTTCGGACCCACCTCGTAGAAGCGGATGTCGTCGTAGACCGTCTTGTACATCGGCTGGTCGTTCGCCGGCTGGATGTAGATTCCACAGTTGGCCCAGTAGTTCGCGGCCGCCGATTTGTTGAGCGAAAGGTGCAACACGTCGATGTCCTTGAACAGGAGATTCCGATAGACGAGCCCGCTCTTCCCCGGCTCACACTCGTAACCCGTGCGGAACGCGTTTGCGGCGTCCGTCCACAGCGTCATGTTCGTGCAAACGAGATTCTCGCACCAGTATTTCGGCGTGATGCAGTCGTCCTGGCAGCGGACGAACGAGTTGCGCAGCACCACGTTCTTCGCGCGGCAGATGTCGATGCCGTCGTCGTTGAGCACGCGCCCGCAGACGGCCTTCACGTTGTCAACGAGCACGTTCGTCGCACAGTTGAAGACGAGCGTCCACCCCCACGAGGAGAAAAACGTCGCATCCCGCACGGTGAGGTTCTCGCCGCTGAAGGTCGTCAGCGTTCCCGACATGTTGAACGACTGCGACTCGGGCGGACCTTTTCGCCAGTCCCAGCACGCGCCCGAGAGCACGCCCGAGCCACACACCGTGATGTCGCGTCCCCGCGCCAGCACATACCCCTCGACCCAGGCGCCCGGCGCGAGATAGAGCGTTTCCCCGTCGCCAAGCGAAATGCGGTTCGCCCGATGAAAGCCGGGACCGAACCACTTCACCTTCGGATCGTCCTTGCGCGGCGGATTCGCCTCCGGCAAGTTCGCGCTCACCACAAGCGCGTGGTGGCGTCCCTTCGGTTCGAGGACCACCGTCATCGGCGGCGTCAATTTGAAGACGACCGCATCCGCGGCCTGCGAGGACGCGACGACGCCTTTCGACTGCGGCAGAATGACCGTTTTCGAAAGGTCGTATGCGCGGCTCCGCACGCACACCTCCACGGTTCCCGTCGCCGTAAACGGCGCATAGGAATACGGCTGACGCTCGCGCACATTCCAAATGCCCGTTTCCGGTTTCGGAACATTGACGACCTCAACGCGCTTGCCATCCACGCTCATCTGATAGTCGGTCGACAGCACCTTCCCCGGCGCCGCCGCCCAAACGCCCATCGCCAATCCCAGAGCGAGGCCGATTAGACAATATTTCTTGTTCATAAAACCAACTTCTTTTTCAGGTCAAGTACTACTCCCGGCCAATAGTAGAACGCACGCACGTCAGAGCATGGAACCGTAGGCGGCCATGGCCTCCGCCGACCAGTCGGGACGAAGCAGCTTGTTGGCCTCTTCGCAATTGGTGAAACACATCTTCTGCGCGTCGAATTCCAGGCGACGGCCCGGGAAACGCGTCGCCACCGTACCGAGCAGACCAATCAGCGTAATCTTACCACCGAGTTCAAACGGCGTGTTGGATGGACGCTTCTCCAGGATGGCGTTGAGGAATTCCTCATGGTGGTTCCCGACACGGCGGTACTTCTGCGGCGGACGCTTGAACGCCTTCATGCGCGCGTGCGGCACGATGCGCAATCCCGTCGCGCCATGAGATCCGTACATCACCGTTTCCTTGTCGAACTTCACCCAGGCACCCGACCACTGGTGCTTTAGGTTGTCGAAATCTTGGCCGGGTTCAAGCGCCTCGGGCCGCGGCGCGGTGCGGTTCACGTCGTACCAGTACGCGACGAACGCCTCGCGTTTGCCCTTCGCAGGGAATTCGAACTTGTAGCATGGCTTGAGCGGGAACGAATACGGCGTCTTCGCCGGATCCCAGTCCGTAGCGTCCACGCTCACCGCCGTCGGCAGGTCGAGGTCGAGCGCCGTGACGAGCGGTCCGAGGATATGGCACACCCAGTCGGTGAGGCAGCCTTCGCCGTAGGGATACCAGCAGCGCCAGTGTCCGCCTGGCGCCACATTGCGGAAATACGGTAGCCGCGTGCCGACCGGTCCCTGCCAGAGCTCCCAGTCAAGTCCAGCCGGCACCGCCGGATGTTCGTCAATCCAGGCCGGCGGCTCGCAGTAGAAGTAATTCAGCGAGTTGCAGTAGAGGTGCGCCTCACGGGCCTGCCCCAACTCCCCGCTCTCGCACCATTCGCGCAGCATGGGCGTGGTCGGGTACGAGTTACCCTGCATGCCGACATGGGTGATGATGCCCGACTGCCTGGCAGCCTTCATCATCGCCACCGTCTCGACGAACGTGTGGCCGAGCGGCTTCTCGCAGAACACCGGCACTTTGTACTTGAGCGCCTCAAAGAACGCCACGCAGTGAGTATGGTCGGGAATTGCGATGGAGACCGCGTCGAACTTGCCCGCGCATTCCTTCAACATCACACGATAGTCGGCGAAACACCTGGCTTTCGGCTGCTCCTTCTTGATCCAGTCCATCGCCGGGGCGTAGACGTCGGCCGCGCAGACGATTTCCGCCTTGCCCGTGCGGAGAAACGCATGGAGGTCGCTACTGCCCCGACGGCTGGTGCCGATTGCCGCGATGCGCACCTTCGGCCCCGTGTAGGGCGTGCGTTTTTGGGCCGCGAACGAGGCCTCGACCGCACCGACCACGACAGCGCCACCGGATATTTTGATGAAATCGCGAGTTGAGAGATTCATAACCGTTCTCCTTGGATGAAAAGCCCTTGGGATTGCCTCATTTTCCGAGAGACATCCCTGCGTGTAGTCTACCAAATCCGCGTATCGAAGCCCATTGCGAAATTCTGCAATGACTTTTGGCTTTTTGTAGTTGTCTGCTTTTGATCATCACCGAAGTTTGCCGACGGTTTGACCGAGGATGATTCGCTGATTGTCGTTGAGTTTAAGGGCCTTTGTGAGGACGGCGCGATCGATGTGGTCGCGGGCGACGCAGCCGAGGCCTTCCTGGGCGCAAAAGAGGTAGACGTTCTGCATGATCGCACCCGTGTGGATGCCACCGTGACGCGCCGTGTTCGTCTCATCCGCCTTCATCGCGCGAGGGAGGTTCTGCACATAGAAGAGATTGAGCGGCGCCGTGTGGGAGAAGTCCTGCCGACCGGCGGCGGCACGATGGTCACCGGGGTTGACCGAAACGAGCGCATGCGCCTTCGCATCATAGCGATAGACACCGTCCGGGAGCATCACGTAGATGTCGATGTCCTGTACGTTGAGACCGGTCGGCGCAGTACGACGGCCGTCCGGACTATTGATGCCGTCGGCCGCCCAGAGGAGCGAGGACAGCGTCTCGCGCGAGAGTTCGCCTGGCTTGTAATCACGCGCCGAACGACGCGCGCCAAGCACCTGCATAAGAGGCGCACCGCCCGTTTTCACCGGCGCGGGAAGCGCAAGATCGGCCGCCGTGCAAAAACCCAACGCACCAAGCGCCACCGCCTGTGCGATCAAATTTTTAATCTCCATGACTCGTGATCCTTCTTTGATTTTGAAAGGCCACATTATTTTAACATCACCCCACCAGAGGGTCAACGAGAAACTTCTTTAGGGCAGCGAAACAGAGACTTTGAAAAAGCGTTTGCCGGTTTCTCGGACATTTTCTTTCGGCTGAACGACGGTCCACACACCTGTCGTGAGCGCAGGCGTACCCCACACCGTATAGACGCGATCGGCCCGTTGGGGCGGCGTGCAGGCAAAACGGACCTGTCCTTCATCCGTCAGCGAAAAGGCGGAAATGCGGAAGACGTCATTCAAATCCTGCGGATTCGTGCCTGTCACATAGTCCTGCCACAGCGGACTCGTCTTTCCCCACGGCGACGGCGTGGCGAGAAGCGCATCGGCAAGGCGCTCCGGCGCTGCGAGCGAAAGATCCGTCGCCGAACCTTCCGTCGCCCCGAGAATCCAGCGATAGGGCACCGAGGGCACGAGACGCCCTTCGGCATCGACCGTCGGTGCCGTTGCTTCCGTCACGGTGACAAGCGCATAATTCCGCGCGAGCACCTTCCCCGTCGAATTTCCGGCGACGAGCGCCACGCAGTTGGGCGCCCCCAGATCCGCCGTGAACGCGGCAACCGGCAGGCGGACCTCAAGACGCCCCTTCCGCGCATTGAGCGGTTCGCCCACCTTGAGTCCGTTCACCTGTACCGTCACGCGCGTCGCCCGCGATGCGACGACGTCGAACGTGAGAAGCACGTCCTCGCCTTCGCACACAAGACCACGCGGCGCATTGACGAGCTTCATCGGCAGCGTCTTCACGTCAGGCGCATAGGGGTGGGTCGAGGCGATCGTGCGCCCCATCGTCTTCAGCGACGTCATCAGCGTGGGCACGTCCTTGAACTGCGCATCAAGCCACCTGAGGCGCATCTTCAAATAGGCCTTGAGACCAGGATGCGATCCCCCATTGCCGTAGAGACCGCCGATGAAACCGTAGTCGTGCTTCCAGAGGCGATCGTTCGCCGGACCCGCTTCGGCGAGAAGCCGCGCGTGCTGGTCGAGCAGGCCGCCGTCTTCGATCACGCGCACGAAGGCGGCACGCGCAGCCGTGTAACGCGTCCAGAGGAGCGTGCAGAACCACGGGTCGTCCGCCCACTCGCGGGTGAAGGACGCCTTCTCGTAGCCCGTGAGCCACGCCTCGGGCGCAAACGGCAGCTGGTAGTTGCCCATGCCCCAGTCGAAGTCCCACACGGGACCATACTTCATCTTCTCGCCGCGGTCAATCGCCGCATAATTGCTTCGGCAGCGCGCATCCTCATTGCCGAACATCTCGATGACGAGGAAATAGGCCACCATCGATTCGATGTCGCAATACGACGAATAGTGCCGCCCTTCCGTGGAATAGCCGTCAGGCGAGGTGATTGCATCGGCATAGTGCTGAATGAACGTGCGGCACCAGTCCATCATCTTCGGATTTGTCGAGAGGTACTCCGGCGAAGCGAGCTGCGTCTTCAGTTCAAGGTTGCCGGCCGTCACGATGAACTTGGAGGGTTCATCGTAGTAGTTGTCGAACTCGAAGAGATAGCCGCCTGTGATGTCCTCCTTCGCCGGATCGACCCAACTGAGGTTCTCGGCGGCATATCCACGCGCCTCCGACTCGTCCTCCCAGTCGAAAATGTCCACGCGGTTCTTCTCCACGCGAATCTGCTCGCAGAGCTGATAGCACCCTTGCCAGGAACCGTTGAGAACGCACTCCACCCATGTGGACTTCATTCCGAGCGAGCCCACCTCGTTCGCGAAATCGTAGGCGAGCTTGTTCCGGAGGAGCGACTCGTCATACCAGTTCGCAAGGAGCACCCAGTGCTTCGATTTCGGCATGTCGAAGAGCTTCGTCTTCTCGTCGAGCTTGATCTTCCACGGCTTCTTCGGACGGCCCGCGCTCGAGTTGCCGCGCACTTTGATCGTCATCGCGCCGTCGTAGGGACTCTTCCACGTTTCATTCCCCTGCATGAAGACGCGTCCCGTATGCGTTTCCTTGTTCGCGGAAGGCGTCGCGCCGTCATCCGTGGTGAGATAGAGAACCGGAAGACGCGAGATGAAAATTTCCTTCGTCAGGCACACGCCAAACGCATCGCGTACTTCGCATTTGAGCCAATGCTCCAAGTCATCCACCGTAGGGACGAAGGCCGTGGCTTGTCCCGCCGCACGCCAGTCGCGCGTTCCCACCGTCGCACCGCGCCACCACCGTACGCACACCGCCGGCGTCACACCGCAGAAGCTCGTCCCCTCGACGGTCAAGGGTTTCCCCAGAATGGGACGTTTCGACGCATCGAGCTTCACCGTGGTTCTGAGATCGCCCGCGAGGAACTCGGGCGTTCCCGTCGTCCCCACGCGCGCAACGAGGTTTGAAACAACCGCCGTTTCGCCGTCCCGCGTGAGCGTCACGGTGCCGACGATCTTCACACTTGTACCAGGGGACGGTACCACTCCGCCCGACCAATTGGTCGCGACGTTCCAATCGCCCGCCGCACCGCCGCACCACTGCTGCGCGATGGCCAGGGGCTCCGTCTCCGCGCCGTGCCGTGCCGCGACCTCGGCGAAACGCCCCTTTCCCGTAAAGATCGTCTCATGGATGGCCGCAAGCGCCGCACGGTCGGCCGGAAACCACTGCACACCCGTTTCGCTCGCGAGCGGCACATACGTCTCACCCTGCCGGACGGAAAAGCCCACGCACCGCGCGGACGCCACATCGCGCACCGTCACGCGCACATCGAACCAGGCATTCGTCTGGAAAGTAACCCCCGCAGCCGCAAGGCGATGCCACACGCCGCCCACGATGCCCGCGAAGTCGAACGCTTCGGTACTCGTCTCGTTCCGCACAAATGTGAAGGCGATCGGACCCTCCGGCGTCGTCACGCCGAAGTCCCAGGGTGTCTCGGCGTGGAGACGCGCATCGAAGGTCCAGTCGGCCTCACCGGCCGCCGCCGCGGCGGAAAACGCGAGACGCGGCACCACGACCTCGCTCGCCACCGCCATCGCGTTCACACCCGCCACCGGCGCGTTTGTCGCACTCCCCTGCTGCGCTCCCCAAACACCGCCCGTGGCGCCTTTGTCGCTCAGACGCTCCCCTGCCGCATAGTCGGCAAAGGAGAGTCCAAACCACGGTTCTGCCGCGAGGATCGGCAGGGCGAGGCACCAGGCGCCCAGCACCAGGGACCCAAAACCACGTACCAGGCACCTCATCTTACGCTTACTTGAGGATGATCATGAGTCCCGAGTAGGCGTACAGACCATCCTCCTTTGCGATGAAGGTGTAGGGCATGCCGTTCGCGGAGGCGAACTTCACACCCACCGGCGCCGCGTCCCAGGCGAGCACCTTGAGGCCGCCGCCCACGCGACGCGCGCCGAGGTCGACCTTCACCGTGGAACCCGCAGGCGCCACGTTCCAGTTCTTGCCGGTCACGTTGAACGTGTCAGTACGCGTCGAGACGTCGATCACCGTGCTGTTCGCGAACGATCCGAGGCCGGTCGCCGAGAGCGTACCGTCGATGAGGCGCAACGTACCGGCGAAGGCCGATGCATCGGCGCCGAGAGACGCCGTACCGCCCGTCATCTCGATCGTGCCCGAACCGGTGACGACCGCATTCGTCGTGTAGTTGATCGTACCGATGTTCTGCGCGATCGTACCGTCGTTGTGCAGAATGCCCGTGAAAGACGGTGCCGCCGTCGCCACGTCGAGCGTAAATGTGCTCCCGGCCGTATTCGTCACGTTCGCGAACGAAACCGTCCCCAAGTCGAGATGGAACGTACCGCCGTCCTTCACCGTGAGCGGACCTTTCACCGTGGCCGTGCCGTAACTGTTGAACACGGAGAAGAGGCCGCCCTCCGCACCCACGTTAATCGCCACGGACTCGGGAAGCGCCACATCTCTCTTGCTACTTTGCCAGGTGGAGAAATTACCGCCATGGAGCGTCAGACCGTTCGGAGCCGTGAGGCGCACCACACTGCTATTGTTGAAGGCGATGTCGGCATGGCCCACCACGTCGATGGCCGCGACATTAATCGACGTTCCGTCGTTGTACACGAAATACGGCCAGTTCTTGATCGTGAGCGTGTAGGCGGGGCCGTAGACTTCGGCCTTCACCCCTGAAATGTCGACACGCTGGGTTCCGCCGATGGTCGTATCACCGGTCAGGACGATACGGCCGACAATGTTGCCCCCAGTTGTAAGGCTTGATGTACTGATCAGCGCCCCCGCACCGTCCGGGCCATCCCCCGCGAGGAAGAGCGTGCGGGAGTACACGGGCGAATAGGTGTAGTTGGAGATCAGGCCATTGATGTCGAGCTGTCCCCGGCCCGCCACCTTGAAGGACCCGCTCGTACCAAACGCCGTCGAGGCGGCTTGCTGCGTCGAAAGCGCGAAACGGAAAACGCCGTTCGTCACGATCACCGGCGCCGACGCACCCACCGTGCCCTGGCTCCACACGAGCATACCCGCACCGTCCTTCAGGAGTTTCGCGACGCCCGTGAACTTGAGGCCGCCCGCCGTCAGCGTTTCGCCCTCGGGCACCGTCACGCACACCGTACCGCCCGCCTGATCGGTCGGATCGATGTCGCCCGCGAAGAACGCACCCGACGTGTTGCTGTTCGGATAGAACACGTCGTGCGCCTGATCGAGCATGCCCAAGACGCCGTCCGCCACACGCCGCACGGGCACGAAGTCGCGCTCGAGCGTCTCGCCCGTGTAGATCTTGCAGGAGTAGATGCGGCACTGCGGCAGGATGTTGGCGAGTTTACCGTTCTCATTGATGCCGAAAAGATAGTCCACCAGCGTATTCGCCCCCGCAACGCCCGAATCAACCACCTCGCCGTCGATCGTGCAGGCGCCGCTGTTGTCGAGATGGACCTGGTAGGTCGTATCGTAGCGCGCCACAATCGTCGTGTCGTGTTCAAGCGCGTTGACGGCGGCGTAGTGAACGGGCGTACCGTCGGCCTTCGTATGCACCCAGCCGCAGAACTGACCATCGTTCCTTGCGGTCGTGCGCGCACCGAAGAAGCACTTGTATTGGTCGTTCGCAGGGAACGCATGGAACGCCACTTGAATGTCGACACGGGTGTTGTACTTATGGGCATAGCCCGTATTGATATAGGCCGTACCATCCGTCTGCAAGTAGTCGAGCCGCTGATAGAGGCCGCCGATCGAGTCGGTGATCGTGCCCGTGCCGTTCAGGTTCGCAAGGCGCAGGTTGTGGCCGCGCAAATCGACCGTCCCGTCGATCGGCACGGGAAGCCCCGTCCAGTCGCAATCGCCGCCAATCGAGGCGGGAAGCGCGATTTCACTATAGGCGAAGGACGAGCCGGCCGGGCAGTTGAACGTGCATCCGTCCGGAATGCGCACCAGCGTCAGGCTC
>JAZUGW010000311.1:0-4444 GCA_045641465.1 Kiritimatiellia bacterium
ACCCGACTGGCACGACCAGAAAGACCTGATGTCTTGGATTCACGGGCTCAGACATTATGTTGTGAACGGCGGACCCAAAGCCAGCAAATACGAGGAGAAACAGAAAGATGCAACATAACTAAGCGCACAACATAACGCGAGTTATGTAGCGCGCTACATAACTCGCGGTGACGCGGAGGTACGTGAAGCTCGTGCGCGTGTGAAAACGAAACCGCCCCGCCGCGAAACGAACGCGGTGGGGCAACAACTGAAAGGAAACGAAGATGGGAATTTCGATGAACGGAGCGGACGCGAGGTGCCTTGCGGATGCGCTCAAGACGCTGGAGGCGGCCGAGGGCAAGGAGGCGATGCTGCTTCCGATCTGCGTGAGGACGAAAGACGGAATCGACGAGCGGTTCTACATCGACCGCGAAGGCGATCGGGTGCTGATCACACCGGAGCGGTTCTACACGGAGAAACGTGACGCGGGCGAGCTGAAGGACTTTGAGGTCACGCTTTCAGTGCGCTTGCACGGCAAGTTCACGACCCTTGCGAGGAACAGGCAGGAGGCGGAGAACATCATCGGCGAGAAGTTCGGCGCGGGCGAGATCGACTTGCGCGAACTTGGCTTGGCCGAGAAGCAGGTGAACTGCGTCGGTGAGGTCGAGGACGGGAAATGATAAAATATCGGTTGCCGAAAGCAGCCGGGAAAGGAAACGAAAATGCATCAAGGCATGGACATTCAAACGCTCAAGATGGCGGTCAGGCACCTGCCGCCCAACGCACGGCGACACGCCGAGCGCGAACTCGGTCTGCCCTCGACCGTCGAGGAGCAGCACAAGGTGTTCGTTTACGGAACGCTCCTCACGGGGGAGCGCAACGCGAGGTGGGCGACGAACGCGAGGCGGCAGAAGGCGTGGACCGCCGGAACGATCTACGACACGGGGTACGGCTACCCCGCGTTCGTCAAGCGGGGGAAGACGCACATCGTCGGCGAGCTGCTCACGGTCAACGAGGCGGGTTTCCGCTCGATGGATCGGCTTGAGGGCTACCCAAGCCTCTACCGCCGACAGCAGTTCCAAGTCAACCTCGTGGGCGGTGGACGCGTCCTCGCTTGGATCTACATCATGAACCACCTGCCGACGAACGCGAAGGTCATCGAGGGCGGCGACTGGCGCAAGTACCGCGCCGAGAAGAACGCGGACTGATCAAGGGCGCGAACGCGCAAACGCGAAGGGCGGCATCAACCCGATGGAACGG
Organism: Kiritimatiellia bacterium; assembly: GCA_045641465.1. Lineage (GTDB taxonomy): Bacteria > Verrucomicrobiota > Kiritimatiellia > RFP12 > UBA1067 > RUG572. The sequence goes on from JAZUGW010000311.1 coordinate 1,240, forward strand.
GGCTGATGCCGCCCTTGTGATTTCCTGCAATTCCGGGGGCCTCCGAATCGAGACCCTATCCCATCGTCCGACAGTATGCCGTAATAATAGTTGATGATTCAAGCATAAAAAGTATAATTTATTTTCAGATACCCCGTTGCTATTCACAGCGGATTACGGCATCATGTGTTCCAGAAAAAGGCGAGGGATGGTCCCAAGCCAAAACCAAAAAGAAAGGAAAAAGAAAATGCCTGAAAACACGAACACCGCTACCGCCGAGGCGCAGGGCGAGGAGCAGATCGAAACGACCGAGGTCGTAGCCGCGCCGCCGGACGGCGACACGCCCGCGCCTGCGGCCGATGCCCAGGGCGACGGCGAGGACGAGGAGGAGCGCGAAGTGCAGCCCGAGCGCGAACCGCTCAAGGAGTTCAAGGACACGGACGGCGTAGAGTGGGTGCGGCTCTATCGCGGCACGAAGGTCGTCCTCCTTCGCCGCAAGTCAATCTCCGCGTTGACCTTTGACGAGGAATCTGGCGAAGACCCGCTGATCCACCTTGAAAACGCGAAGGACGTGATTGCGGTTGACCGCGACAGCTGGTGTGCGCTCAACACGCGCATTTTCGGCGAGTACAAGGACTGAGGTGAAACGCTCCGGCGATGCGAACCGCCGCTCGGCATGCTGCCGGGCGGCGGTTTTTTCCTCTGTCGAAAAACGCGAATTTGAATCATAGATAAATAATAAAAGCCAGTAATAAAAGATAATTTATTTTCACATACCCGCTGGCTATTACACACGGATTACGGCATCATGTGTTTCAGAAAAAGCGGGGGGTGGGCCTCCGCGAGAAAAAGGAAAGGAAAACACAAGATGACGATGACGGAAGCGGAACTGAGCAGCCTGACCTTCGGCTGCGAGTTGGAGTACGAGGGACTGACGGAACTGAAGACCGCGCAGGTGGTAGCGGCGGCGGTCGGCGGCCGCCCCTACCAGAAGTACGGAAGCTGGAAGGTGGCGATGCCGGACGGTCGCATTTGGAAGATCGTACACGACGGCAGTCTTCACGCGCCGAACGGAAAGAACGCCGAGACGGTTTCGCCGATTCTCAAGGTCGGTGACATCGAGACGGTCGCAAAGGTGGTAGCTGCGCTCCGCAAGGCGGGGGCCTACGCGAACGCGGAGACGGGGCTTCACGTCCACGTCGGCGGTCGCGACCTCACGCCGATGCAGATCAAGAACCTCGTGCGGATTTTCTACAAACAGGAGGTGCTGATCCTCAACGCGGCGGGAACGCTTAAGCGGCGGATTGCCCGCTTCACGAGGTACACCGACCACTCCTTCGTCGAGCGGATCTGCCGGATGCAGAACCCGACGATGAGGAGCCTTGCGGCGGCCTACTACAACGGCTACGACGAAATCAACAACCATTACTGCGATGCGCGGTATCACGCGCTCAACCTCCACAACCTCTTCAACGACTCGAAGGGGACGGTCGAGTTCCGCTTTTGGAACGGTTCGACGAAGGAAAGCGACGTCCGCACGGCGATCCTCTTCTGCCTTCTCGTGGTGGCGCGGGCGAAACTTGCGAAGGCGTCGAGCGCGAAGCACCAGCGCACCTACAACGAGGCAAGCGCGAAGTACGACCTGCGCGTTTTCCTCCTCCGCCTCGGCGCGAACGGACGCTTCTTCCGCGAGATGCGGATGACGCTGATGCGCAACCTCCCCGGCTCGGCGGCCTGGAAGGACGGACGGCACGACCGCCCGAAGGCAGTTCTCGCGGCGGCAACGCCGAGCGCAACGGCGGCGAACGGCTGAACGGCACAAGGCGCGAGGGGCGACGAGCCCCCGCGCCGAAACCAACGGAAGGAAAACGAACGATGAACAACACCTTTTACTTCGCCTACGGATCGAACATGAATCCGGAGCGCATCCGTCAGCGCATTCCACACGCGAGGCTCGTCGGCAAGGCGACCGTGAAGGGCTGGCGACTCGTCGAGCGGCAGTATGCCGATGCGGAGAAGGCGGTCGGCCACACGGTCGAGGGGGTCGTGTACCTCCTCACGCAGAGCGAGCTGATGACGCTCGACCGCTACGAGGGCTACCCCGACACCTACGCCTGCAAGATCGTGAACGCGCACCTTGACGAGAAGCACAGCGTCCGCGCCGTCCTCTACACGCTGACCGAGGCGAAGCGCAAGGAGCGCGAGGGCAAGCCCTATCCCGAGGACTACCGCCTCATCTGCTCGATGGGCGCGAAGGCGCGTGGCGTGAGGGACGAGTTTGCCCGCGAAGGGGACGAGCGGCACTTCGGCGGACGCTTCGTGGCGAAGGGCGCAAGCCGCAAGGTCAAGGCGAGGATGGAAAAGGACGAGCCAAAGCACGACGAATGGTGTCCGCCGATGCCCGTCCTCGGTGATGGAACGGCGAAGTGCTGACGCTCCGGGGGCAGCATCTGGACACCAGCATCTATTATACCGTAGCGGCGAATTTATGCAAGGGGGTATTTGATTATTTTTGCAGAAAAAATTATTAAAAATCATCAAAATACCCCGTTGCTATTACCTGAAAACTACGCCATCATGTGTTTCAGAAAAACGGAGGGATGGGCCTTCCGCGAAAGCCCGAAAGGGGAAAGGAAACAAGGATGCAAGGACAGAGGATTGAGGTGATCGCCGAACGGACGATCAAGATCAAGGAGGGGAAGGCGAAGCTCCGCGAGGAGTGGAAGAACCTGCTTGCGAAGAAGGGATCGCGGGCGGGAATCCTGATCGCCAAGCTCGCCGCCGATCCGACGGTGGTTTGGCGTCCGGCGGAACTCGACAAGATCGCGAAGGAGCTGCGCGACCTCGCCTTCGAGATCAAGTTCTACCAAGACGCGAAGCTTGCGACCGAGGAGGCGTAAACCGAAACCGCCCCGCCCTCCGCAAGGGGGCGGGGCAATCTAAACGAAAGGGCAACGAGAATGAAAACGAAAATCACCGAGAAGACGAGACGCGAGAATTGGGTAGGCGGAACGGTCAAGCTTGCGAACGGACGCACCTTCCGCTACAACCTGCTGGTGTTCGCCGAGCCGAGCAAGCACGGCATCGACGGCGGACGGATCAGCAAGCTCTGGGTGGCGACGGCGGTGCGGCTGACGATGGTCGTGAACTTCGACCGTGGCTGGGATGTGAAGCCCGCGACGAGCGACCACAAGGCGGTCTACGCCGCCTTGCTGAAGAGGTACAA
>JAZUGW010000312.1:0-13171 GCA_045641465.1 Kiritimatiellia bacterium
GGCGGCGACGCCATGAACGACACGGCCGCTCCCGAGGAAGAGGCACCGATCTTGCGGCGAAGTAAATGCATTATGCAAAAGTAAATGCACTGCCCACTAGAGGGATGCATTTACTTTGCCGACAGTTGCATTTACTTTGTCTGGCGACCTTTTTCAGAATGTTTTCCTTCTATTGAGAACGGATGATGTTTTTGGTAAAATATATCATCTGATTTTTTAGGACAAAGAGGAACAGTCGAGGAATGAACAAGCCGAAGGACCATCGGGTCGAGAATACCGTGCAGGGTCTGAAAGAGGACTATGCATGGCATCTGCGCTATACACTTGCCAAATATGACGGTACCGCGACCCCGCGTGACCGCTACACCGCGTTTGCCCACGTGGTGCGTGACCGCATTGTCGAGCGTTGGATGGAAACGCAGGAACGCTACCATCGTCAGAACGAGCGGCGCGTCTACTATCTGTCGCTTGAGTTCCTCATCGGCCGTCTGCTCGGCAACAATGTCATCAATCTCAAGATCGACAAGGAATGTTCGGAAGCGCTGAAGGAGTACGGACTCGACTGGAACAGGCTGCGCGACTTCGAAGTGGATGCGGGACTCGGCAACGGCGGTCTCGGGCGTTTGGCGGCGTGTTTCCTGGATTCGATGAGTACGCTTGATCTGGCCGGTATGGGCTATGGTCTGCGGTATGACTTCGGCATCTTCCGTCAGCGGATCGTCAACGGCCAGCAGGTCGAAGAGCCGGACAACTGGCTCAAGGACGGTTCGCCTTGGGAATGTGCGCGCCCCGAGTATGCGCAGCCGGTGCAGTTCGGCGGCCACGTGGAGTGTCTCGACGAAGAGGGCCTCAAGTGGAAGTGGGTGGGCGACGAAGTCGTCGAAGGCGTCCCCTACGACATGCCCGTGGTCGGCTACAAGAACGCCGTCAACACGCTGCGCCTTTGGAGCGCGAAGGCGCCGGACGAATTTTCGCTCGACGAGTTCAACAAGGGATCCTACGCGCAGGCGGTCGAGCGCAAGGTGCTGGCCGAGAACCTCACGAAGGTGCTCTATCCGAACGACAACACGTTGGCGGGCAAGGAATTGCGGTTGCGTCAGCAGTACTTCTTCGTGTGCTGTTCGCTCGCGGATATCCTGCGTCGTTTCCGCGAGGACAACGACGATTGGCGGAAGCTGCCCGAGAAGGTGTTCATCCATCTCAACGAAACGCATCCGGCGCTTGTCATTCCCGAGCTGATGCGCGTGTTGATGGACAACGAGGGCTTCGACTGGGATACGGCCTGGGACATCACGCGCCGTACGACGGGCTATACGAACCACACGATTCTTCCCGAAGCGCTTGAGAAGTGGCCAGTCTCCATGATGGAGCGCCTGCTGCCGCGCCATCTGCAGATCATCTACGAAATCAACGGACGTTTCCTGCGGGAGATCTCGTCCCGCTATCCAAACGACTCCGATCGCCTCGCGCGCATGTCGTTGATCGACGAAGGCGGCGAGCGCTATGTGCGCATGGCCAACCTCGCGATCATCGGTTCGTCGAGCGTCAACGGCGTTGCGCAGTTGCACACGGAAATTCTCAAGAAGAACCTCTTCCGCGATTTCTTTGAGCTGATGCCCGACCACTTCCACAACGTGACGAACGGCATCACGCCGCGTCGCTGGCTGCTGAAGGCGAACCCGACGCTCGCGCAGCTCATTACGGAGGCCATCGGCGAGACGTGGATTACGGACCTTTCGGACCTCAAGTGTCTTGAATCGCGCGTGGACGATTCGACCTTCCTCACCTGCCTTGCGAAGATCAAGCTTTCCAACAAGCGCGTGTTGGCGAAGTACATCCAGGATACGCAGGGCGTGACGATCGATCCGGCGTCCCTCTTCGATGTGCAGGTGAAGCGTCTGCACGAGTACAAGCGCCAGCTGCTGCTGGCACTCTACATCATCATCTTCTACAACCGCCTGCTGGCGGATGCGAACTACGACCCCGTGCCGCGCACGTTCATCTTCGCGGCCAAGGCGGCGCCGGGCTATCACATGGCGAAGTGCATCATCCGCCTCATTCACGGGATCGCCGATGTGGTGAACCGAGATGTGCGGACGCGTGGCAAGATCAAGGTCGTTTTTCTGCCGGACTATCGCGTCTCCCTCGCGGAGAAGATCATGCCGGCGGCGGAATTGAGCGAGCAGATCTCCCTGGCCGGTACGGAAGCGAGCGGCACCGGCAATATGAAGTTCATGATCAACGGTGCGCTCACGCTCGCCACCTACGATGGCGCCAATGTGGAAATCCATCAGGAAGTCGGCGATGAGAACATGTTCCTCTTCGGGTTGCGGACCGAAGATGTCGCGAAGCTGCGGCCGACCTACCGCTCGCGCGACTGGTATGAGAAGGACCTGGAAATCCAGCAGGCGGTCGACATGATCCGCCGGAATGTGTTCTCCGTGTCCGAGCCGGGACTGTTCGATCCGATCGTGCGTTCGCTTCTGGACTACAACGACTACTATATGCTGCTGGCGGATCTGCGGAGCTATTGCGAGGCGCAGGATCGCGTGGATGTAACCTATCGTACGACGGACCGCTGGATGCGGATGTCGCTGGTGAACATCGCGCGGTCCGGCCGCTTCTCGAGCGATCGCGCCGTGGCGGAGTACGCACGCGACATCTGGCATGTGAAGGGCGTCTCCTTCGAGGACTGAAACAAAAACTTGAACAACGAAACAACTAACCAAAAGGGAATCAGACAATGAGGAAGCTTCTGCTAGGTGCGCTTCTGATGGGCGTCTTCTCCGTACAGGCCGCGCGTGTCGCGTCTGTCACCGTGAAGTCGCTGAACGGCGCCGACGCGAATCTCAGCGATGCCCAGGCCCAGTGCCAGGTCAAGCCCGGCGACGAGTACGATCCGGCCCAGTGCCAGCGCGATGTGCGTGCGCTGCGTGACCTCGGCGAGTTCGACGAGATCACCGTGAAGGTCGAGGAGACTGTCGACGGAGTCGATGTCACCTACTTCATCAAACGCAAGATGCGTTTCCAGGGGCCGCTTGTCGTCAAGGGGTGCAAGTACTGGAACGAAGGCAAGATCGCCAAGTTTTCGGAACTGAAGGACGGTCGTTCGTATGGCGAGGCGGAAATTGCCGCCGCCGCCGCGCGCATCCGCCAGCAGTACCTGAAGAAGAACTTCCACGACGTGAAGGTCGAGCCTGTGACGACGCCGGTGGAGGGATTGGCCGGCTTCGTGACGATCACGATGAACATCGAGGAGGGCGAGCAGCTGGAAGTCTACGCGTTCGAGTTCGACGGCAACGAGGTGTTCAAGTCGAAAGAGCTGCGCGCGACCTTCGGCGATTTGCCGTGGTGGAATCCGTGGGGCTGGTTCTCGAATACGCCCGCGACAGCGCAGGATCTTGCCGAGGCCGCCGACAAGGTGCAGGCCTACTATCGCGATCATGGCTATCTGGATGCCGTGGTGTCGCAGCCCAAGGTCGAGGAGCGCGAGAAGGGACGCAAGTATCGCGTGTTCGACATCAAGGAGGGCGCGCAGTACAAGGTCGGTGCGCTCTCCATCACGGGCTTGAAGAAGTATCCGGCGGAGGTCGTGCTGGCCGAAGTGAAACGGATTAAGACGGGCGATGTCGCGGGACAGACGGCTCTCGAAGAAGCGGCGCACGAAATCGAAGTGTACTGCGGTTCGGGCAATCCTCCGCTCGCGGATACGCATGTGACGGTTCGCCGTCTGCCGACGGCGGACGATCCGAACACGATCGACATCCAGTTCGTCGTTGAAGAAGGCGTACCGGTGACGATCAACAACGTCGTCGTACGCGGCAACGACTATACGAAGACGAAGGTCATCACGCGCGAAATCCGCCTTTCGCCCGGCGACCCGATGCTGGTGAACGAGGCTGAAAAGTCGAAGCGCCGTCTCGAGAACCTCCGTTACTTCGACCGTGTGCGCTACTACCTCGAGAAGGTGGAGGGTGGCGAGGCGAAGGACGGACAGCCCGAGAAGCGCGATCTCGTCTACGAGCTCTCCGAGCGTAACACCGGCAACTTCCTCATCGGCATCGGCGCCGGTACGGAAAGTTCCGTGTTCGGCCAGGTCGAGCTGAACGAAGCGAACTTCGACCTCTTCAGTCCGTGGCGTTTCCGCGGCGCCGGCCAGAAGGGCCGCATCTGCGTGCAGGCGGGTCCGCGTGTGCAGACGTATGAAGCGTCCATCTCGGAGCCGTGGTTCCTCGATCGTCAGCTCGAACTCACGGTTGAAGTCTATCGCCGTCAGCGCTGGTTCGACGACTACGATGTGATTCGCAACGGCGCGATGGTGGAACTGAGCTATCCGGTGAAGTTCCTGCCGAAGGCGGAGGCGTTCGGCCGTCTGGGCTTCTCGCTGTCGGCCGAGTACATCGAGATGACGGATGTCGAGAACGACTACTTCTACGACCCGAAGCGTGACGATGAGTTCCGTATGCTGAAGGAAGAAAAGGACAAGTACAGCGGCAACGTCGAAGTTCCGCTCGAAATCTTCTGGCGTCACGATACGCGCAACAAGTTCATGTTCCCGTCCGAAGGCCACACCGCCAAGATCTATGGCGACCTCGTGGGCGGCGACAACTGCTACTGGCGCGCGGGCTTCAGATACCGTCAGTACTTCCCGGTGATCAAGAAGTACGGCCATGTGTTCCAGTTCGGCATCCGTGGCGAAACCTTGGATGACTTCAGCGATGATCTGGCGATCTACGATCGTCTGTTCCTCGGCGGTTCCAAGTCGATCCGTGGTGTCGACTTCCGTGAAATCGCGCCGCGTATCTACCATCGTGAGGGCAAGCACGGTCACTATGTGGCTTGGGGCGGTCAGACCTCCTGGTGCATCAACATGGAATACTCGATTCCGGTTGTCTCCGTGTTGCGCCTGGCGGCCTTCTCCGATCTCGGTAGCGTGGGCGAAGATGCGTTCGACATCGATATGGACTGGTTCTGCTGGTCGGTCGGTCTGGGCATTCGCATCGATCTCGAGTCGTTCCCGATTCGTCTCGACTTCGCGGTGCCGGTGGTCGATCCGGATGAAGACGTGCACGAGAAGGTGTTCTCCTTCTCAATCGGCTACGACTTCTAAGGTTAAAGGGTTAAAGATTAAAGGTTGAAGGTTGAAGGTTAACGATTAGCGGTTAATGGGTTAGAGAGTTAACGAGTTTAAAGATTGAGTAGAAGGGAAGTTTAAAATGAAGAAGATGATGATGGGTCTCGCCCTTGCGGCGGCGATGTGCGCTTCGGCGGAGCTGAAGATCGGCACGGTGAACATGGTCGACCTCGTGCGTCTGCACCCGAATCACGAGTCCAACAAAGCGCTCGTGAAGTCGACGGATGCCGACTACAAGGACAAGCTCGAGAAGATGCAGGAAGCTGCCAAGGCCATTGCGGATGAGGGCAAGAAGGTTCAGCAGGACCTGATGAGCCCGATGCTCTCGCAGTCCGCCAAGGCGGATGCGCAGAAGAAGCTCGAAGGCATTCAGCAGCGTTTCATGCAGCAGCAGCAGGACCTGCGGAACGCGGCGCAGGGCTTCCAGAGCCAGCTCACCGAACTCGAGACGCGCTTGCTGAAGCTGGAGACGGAGAGCATTCGCGAGCAGATTACGGCGTACGCCAAGGACAAGGGCTTCGACATCATCGCGGATTCGACGATGCTCGCCTTTTCGAAGGATTCCCTTGACGTGACGGACGACATTCTCCGCGCGCTCAAGGTCGATCCGGCCAAGCGCCACGAGAAGAAGAAAGAGGCGAAGAAATAATCACTTCCGCGGGAACGGAAGTTCAAGACGGTGGGGCCGCTTCTTCGGAAGCGGCTCCTCGTTTTTCCAGAGGTCGAGCGCCAGGCAGATGTTCTGAAGCGTCTCTTCGCGTCGGACGGGTTCAAGCGCGCATTCCCACACGATGATGACGTTCCAGCCGAGTTCACGCCATTCGGTTTCGTGGCGCTGGTCGCGGCTGATGTTGCGGTCCCATTTCTGCGTCCAGAACTCGATGTTCGACTTGGGCGTGGAACACTTCGCGCAGCCATGCTGGTGCCAGAAGCAGCCGCGGATCTCGATGAGCGTGTGCGCGCGCGGCACGACGACATCCGGATGGCCCGGATAGCGCTTGTCGCACACGCGAAAGCGCCAGCCCGCCGCAAAGATGCGCTTGCGCACCAGAAGCTCGGGTTTCGTATCGCGTGAGCGAATGCGCGACATGATTTGACTGCGCTTTTCTTTCGTGACCGTGTCCATACGCGTATTGTACCGCATTTCCCGTCCGCATGCAACTTTCCTTGTCTGTTGTTTGCCCATTTTTTTCCACCTTCTACGCGACCTGCGGGCCCTTCAGGTGAGGTACGTTCGGCTGTCGGCCCCCGAAGCCGCGCGAACTTCACGGTCGGTACGGCCGCGCCGTCGCGACACCGCCGACTCCGCCGACGCGTCCCGCTTCGCGTTACAAGTATTACTGTCTTGCTGACGAGAATTTTGCTATACTATTTCCGTTCTACGGGGAGGATTCCTCTCGTTGAACATCTAGGACCCGTCGGCAACGGAATGTGAGAGTTCCCGAGCCTGAGCGGCGACATTAATTTACGTGGCATCAAAGCTGCGTGCTGTTCTATCGAAACCGACCAAATTTCAACTGTAAACAGCATGTATGTGATGATGCGCCCGTCTGGGCGCATTGTCAAGTACTGCATTTACAGGGGGCTCTTGGTCGGGCCTCGATAGAGTGCGGGAAAGACATGCGCTCTTTTTCTTGTATTCGTGGCTTGTCACGTGCAGTATTTGAACGGAGCGCCAACATCTAAAAGGTTGGACATGGAAACGGGCGAGAAGGAGGCGGGGAAGAGGTGTGCGTTTGGCGTGACATCTTTTTTCTGCGGGTGTGGAGGGTTAGACCTTGGATTCAGAGGTGGTTTCACCTATCACGGGGTTGACTATCCGAGAACGGATTTCAATCTTCAGATGGCGTACGATTTCGATGAAAGGCATGTCGAGACTTATCGCCGAAATGTCGGAACGGAGGTCCGTAAACTCGACCTGTCGGATTTCGATGTCGGCGAAGTGCCGTCTGCTCGTATCCTGATTGGAGGATTCCCCTGCCAGGATTTTTCGACATGCGGGCCGAGACGAGGGCTGGCGTCACAGCGAGGTCGGCTCTACCAGGCGATGATCCGATTCGCGGACGCCTACGATCCGGAAATCATTGTCGGTGAGAATGTTCCAGGACTTGAGAACATCGATGGCGGTAGGATTCTTGAGAAAATCAGGGAGGATGTTTCCCATGCCGGGAACCGTGGGGGGTACGGCGTGGAGGTATGGAAGCTCTTCGCTCCGGATTACGGGGTCCCGCAGAACAGGACGAGGTTGATCATTGTCGGAGTCAGGAAAGACTTGCTTCGGTTTGGGTTCCCCGAGGCACCTGTGAAAACGTTGACACCCGAAAATTACCATACGACGAGATGGGCCATTGAAGACCTTGAGGAAGTGGTCGACGAGAGTGTCCCGAACCAGTCGCAGTACTTCAAGGCAAGTCGGGCCCGGAGGGGAAACGGACAGGGGGATGAGACGTCTCCTGCAGACCTGCCTTCCTATACTATTCGTGCCAATGCGAAATCACGCGTTCAATTTCACTATCGCCTGGATCGGCGTCTGACTGTTCGGGAATGCGCGCGTATCCAGACATTTCCCGACTCATTTGTGTTTCCGCATTCAGCTACGACAAACATTATGGAGATTGGCAATGCCGTCCCGCCGATACTGGGGAATCTCGTTGCCCGTTCAATACAGAAATTCATGAGGAAGATAGACGATGCCCGTTCAGACAGTTGATATCACGCCCACGCCGAGAGTACTCAGCATTCTCGGTGAAATCCCCTTTGCGACTTGGCAATGTATAGCCGAGCTTGTCGACAATTCGCTGGACGCCTTTGCCTCGGCACGGCGTCGGGGTATTGTCCTTGAGCATCCAAAAGTTGAAATCTGTTGGTCGCGGGATGACGTGGCGGCATCCCAACGGGAGATCTGCGTCCGGGATAATGGAACGGGAATGAGTTTGGAGACCCTGCAGACGGCTGCCCGTGCGGGATTCTCCAGCAATGACCCTGTTCACAATCTAGGTCTTTTTGGCATGGGGTTCAACATCGCCACGGCGAAGCTTGGCGATGAGACCTGTTTCCTTTCGGCGACGCGGGATGCTCCATGTTGGACGGGGATCAGAATCAATTTCGACGAGCTGCAGAAGTCCGGCACGTTTCTTGCGCCTGTTATCACTCGTCAGAAATCGAGACCGGATGAATCGGGGACGCTCATCCTCGTCAGAAGATTGAAGGACGGTATCATGTCAGAACTCTCCAACCGCGCTTCACAGATACGGATGCGGCTTGAAAAAACCTATACGCCTATACTGGCGGAAAGGAATGTGTCGATTCTGGTCCAGGGGGCGGTCTTGGCCCCACAGCGGCTTTGCGTCTGGGGCGAGTCGCGTTTTGTCGTGCGGAAGAATCGTCGCATACAGGCAGTTCAGAGAATTGACGTGGATCTCGGAGAGAGCTATTTCGACGAGATGAAGAACCGCTATCTGCGCGAGGACGAATACGAGGGACTTTCCGAGGAGGCTAAAGGGCATGTTATCAGACGGCCACGCCGACTCACAGGGTGGTTGGGAGTCCAGCGATTTTGCGACCCCTCGAATTTCGGAATTGATTTCATCCGGAACGGACGGAAGATTCTTGTCGGAGACAAGTCTCTCTTCCAATTCGAGAATCCCGACACGGGGACGCCGATTCTCGAGTACCCGATTGAACTCGGTACAACCATGGGTGGACGGATCGTCGGTGAGTTGAACGTCGACTATCTGATTCCGACATACCAGAAGAATGGTTTCGATACGGCAGATTCTTCATGGGCCCTCACTCGGACTGCCGTTCGCGGTGTTGGACCTTTCTTGCCAAAGAACCGTAGCATCCTTGGCATGTCGGATGTGAACGATTCACCTCTCGGACTGCTTGTCAATGCCTACCGACGCCTTGACCCCGGGACGAAGAATCTTTCAATTGAGAATTCCACCGCTAGGCAGTTCTTCCATGAGTTCCAAAGAGGGAATGCCGACTATGAGTCGGACGAGAAGTGGTTTCGCGTGGCGCAGGAACACGACCGCAGCGAAGGACGCGAGACGGGGCCGGTGGATACAGGAGGCGGACTGACTGACAATCCGGCGGAATATGGTCCAGACATTGACGGTACGCCTTCGCCGGAGCCTCCCGTAGTGCAAGGCGTTTCGCCTGGTCCTGCTGTGACGACGACACCTCGGGGCGAATTGCTGGAACATTCGATTCAAAACATGTCTCTGACAATGAACTATGCCTTTGATGCGAGCCAGGGCGGGTTTGAGGTTCGGGCTTACCAGGTACAGGGCATTCAGATCAAGGAGAATGGGGCTCGTCGTCCTTGTCTGACGGTTCAGGACGGAATCGAGATCGATTTCTTCTATGACCTTTCGCACCCCCTGTTGTCAGAGTATCCCGTGACGGAAAAGCAGCTGATGCTGTTTGCCTTGTCAGAACGTTTCGCGGCACGGGACGGAAGGTTGGACACGATGGGTGTGTTCTTCAGGCTTGTCGACGCCTACATGGTTGATGAACGTATCAATGCCGATGCGTTACGGAGTCGCGCAGGCGAACGGCTGTCCGCGATCAAGGAACGTCTTCCGGAACTCCTTCGGGGACACGAGCAGGCGGCGAAGGAGATTCTTGGAAGGGATCCGTCTGAAAACGAGGCGTTCCTGAAGTCGCTCGTCCAAAGTGCGCCACATCTCTTTTCCGACTATCTGGAAGATGTTGGCAGGGCTATGGCGGCATTCGCGTTCGTTCCCGATGCGTCGGTGGTTCGGCTAGTCAAGGAACTCCCTGAGCTGTTTCTTGATCGCCATGTGTTTGATCAGCCCTATTCAGCTGTTGGAACTATTGCTGACGAGCAAATGGTACAACGTCTGCGACGAACTTCGGTCTCAGTCATCGTCTCGTATCTTGCTGATGCGGTTGCCATCGTTTCCGAAGGTCAGAAGTTCAGCAAGCACGAGATGATTCGTTACAGTAAGAGTCTTGAACTCCTTGAGCGGTTGATGGTATGAACAACGATGCGGAAACCTTTCTGACGCCCGAATTGATGGATGGACGAGATTGGAAGGGGTTCGAGCTGGCAGTGCTACGAATACTGGAACACTGTGGGTGGGAGAATCTTCAGTATGTCGGCGGGGCCGGCGATCTCGGAGCTGACATCTTGGGTGTCCGCTACAATCGGCAGGCACAGCGGTTTGATTCCTACTTGTTTCAGGTGAAGGCCGTTACGGGAGGTGACTATGTTGCAACACATGCGATTGACGAGGCTGTTTCCGCACAGGGATTCTACCACTGTCGGATTGCCGTCGTTGTGACGAACGGAGACTTCCGCCCGGCGGCATTGCGTAGGCAGATTGAACTCAATCGTCTGCATTTCAACTTGAAGCTGTGGAACGGCTTATTCCTTGCCTGCCTTCTTTCGCAGTATCCTGAAAGGAGTTGCGCCTGCCGGGAACTACGTGACTATCAACGAGAGATATCGGATCGTGTGGTATCGGCCTATGACGCAGGAGAAAGGAGAGGCTTATTCGTCGTCGCTACGGGCCTTGGCAAGACGGTGATCGCGGCGGATGTCGTTTGCCGCCTTTTTGCGAAGGGACTACGGCGCGTTCTCGTCCTCTGCCATACGAATCTCCTTGCCATCCAACTCCAGCGTGCTTTCTGGGGACAGGTCGGGAGGTCCATGCCGACGCGCCTGTTTCTTGAGGGTCGGACGCCAGTTCCCATTGACGGCATCAACTTCGGCCTCTACCAGACGGTCTTCGGAAATCTTGGCGGATTGCCTCCGGGCACGTTCGATCTCATCGTCGTGGATGAGGCGCACCATGCACTCGCGCGAGCATTCGAGGCGTGTCTCGCCCATCTGAGGCCACGATTTCTTGTTGGTATGACAGCCACTCCTTGGCGCGGTGACGGACGTAAACTTGAACAGGTTTTTGGGTCTCCACTTGGACGGATGTCGCTGGTAGACGGTATGGCCCGCCATTTTCTCGCTCGTGTCGACTATCGGTTGATGAACGATAATGTCAATTGGGAGGAAGTCGCACGACTTGCACATAGGCGGATCACGGTCGGAGACTTGAATCGCCGACTCTTCCTGCCACAGCGTGATGATGCGGTAGTATCTGAAATCCGTCGGGTGATGGGCGAGTTCAGACGTCCGAAGGTCGCTGTGTTTTCGCCGAGCATTCTCCATGCCGAACGGTTCGCCCGTTTGCTGACGGCAAACGGGATTCGGACTGGATGTGTGACCTCGGGTAGTCGGCGTTTGGCCGAAAAGGTCTTGCTCGATTTTTCATCGGACCAGCTTGAGGCGATAACGACCGTCGACATGTTGAACGAAGGGATCGATGTTCCTGACATCAACATCCTCGTGTTCCTTCGTGCCACGCATTCCCGGCGGATCTTCGTCCAGCAGCTTGGCCGTGGACTTCGGATGAGCAAGTTTAAGGACCACGTTGTCGTACTCGACTTTATTTCGGATGTGAGGCGGCTCGCACTCGTTGCCTCGTTCAATGGCGAAGTAAAGAAAGTCGGGAATAGCGGCGATGCAACGGTTGTTTTCCTGAAGGACGGAGTCGTGACATCTGCCGACCCTCGTTTCGAGTCGTTCGCGGAGGCGTGGATTCATGATGTGGCGAGTCTTGAAGATCGTACGGACGCAGAAAAACTGGAATTCCCTAACATTGAGGAGCTTGGGTTATGACAAAGATGCCTGAACATGTGAAAGTGCTGATCCGTCAGCATGTATATGCCATGGCGGATGAGGAGAATTATTTGGATAGTAATCGAACCGACAATGCGGCGTTGTTGGAAAGAATGTGTAATGACCGGGAAATAGGCGGTATCCTTCGGCAATATCTGTCACGGGAGAAGATCAGGACTTATATCAAGGACGCCGTCCTCAATCGCTATGCGAAGGAACGGAAGGCGTCTCTTCGTCCGACCTTCGGACAGTGTGCTGATTTTTGTGCACGCCGTTTTTCCGTGTCCGATTTCAACCTTGTTGCTACGGAAGGCAAGGATCTCGTCCTGTTCAAGTCAGTGGCGGCACCGCTCTATGCCGTTGTTGTGTACGGTACTTGTCTGAAATGGGAGACTGCCTTACGCAAAGCCTTGTTGTTTGTTGCGTCAAAGCCGTTTGGGGCGAAACCACAGAACACCGTGAAGATAGTCTTGTCTCTCTGTCAGAGGGGAACTTCTCTCACGCCAACTGATTATTGTGTCCTTGAAAAGGCTCTCGCTCATGCTGGAGCGTCGGCCTATCTCTGGGGGGAGTGTGGAGCCGGAAAGGTCGAAGATGAGAGTGTCCAGATAAATGGGGATTCACTTGATTTCGTTGAAGCAGCAGAATCACCCGGCGTTTACCAGCCATAATTATTTTTCATGTGGTGGCGGGAAGAAATCCGCGAAATCTTGATAATCTGAATTGCCGCTATCGTTTGCCGATGTCATTTTCCCCGAATCTCGTTGCTGGGTCTGACAGGTCACGGGTATGAGAAAATTTGACATCTTTTTTGTTTCACAGCAAGAAAGGAATTATGTATAATTTGCCTGTGTACGAATTGTCCGAGATGGTCCAGAATCTGCCGATTTATGCCGCGTATGCTTGCGCGGCAGCGGTTGGTGTCTGCACTGTCGGCGCGTGCGCTCTCTGGGTGGCACGGAAATACGCGAGGGAAGGCCGCAAGATTGCCGCAGTATCATTGGCGGGTGCAATGCTGATCGGCGGCATGGTGGTCGTGGGTACCGATGATGCGGGGTCGAAGCCGGGAACCAACGATGTGTCGCAAGTCGAAGGCAGCACGAATGCCGTGACGCAGACGGAGGGCAGTACCAACGTTCTCGGGGGTGCCGTACAGGGTAGGGCGCGCTCTCCGAGCGCCCCGCAAGGGGAGGCGAACGGGGAATCCAATGGCCCGGCATTGCGGCCCGTTCGGAGAACGCGACCTACCGGAATGGCCCCCATCACCGACGACGACATCGCCCGCCGTTGGCGCGTCGTCTCGGTCTCGTCTAATTCCGTTGACGCATCGGTCT
>JAZUGW010000313.1:0-3001 GCA_045641465.1 Kiritimatiellia bacterium
AGACAAAAGAAGCGTCAGAATTGGTCGTTCGTGTCCGCACCGCCAACTTCAGAAGTAAATGCAAATTGATCTTTGCGTTAAGTACTGGAAACAAGGGGTAGGATCGATGGTGGGCGGATTCCTCCTCCACCCCTCCCGGGAGGGGGACTTGCGTTTACCTGCATAACACCGCGGAATTTCGCTATCATATCCGCATCTCGGCCGATGCCGGGGAGCGGGTGCTCTCCGTCGGAGGCCGGCAAACCGACAACAAGGAACAAAGCCATGGCAAAGCACATGGACTCGATAACACGAAACCAGATCCAGTTCTGGATCGAATCAGGGAAGTCTGTCGCGTGGATCGCGCAGCAGCTCGGGAAGCACCCCTCCACCGTCTGGCGGGAGCTCCTGAACCACCGCATCAAAAGCGACAAGCACTACGGATGCTCGAACCGCCTCTGCGCGAAGTTCGACGTCTGCACGCGCCAGTCGTACGGGGCTTCCGACTTCAAGGCGCTCGCCAAGAACAAGCCGAGGTGCTTCGAGGCGTGCCCGGACTTCCGCGAGGCCGTCTGCCTACGCCTTTCGAAGGCCCCGTTCGTCTGCAACGGATGCGAAGACGAGAGGTCCTGTCCGCTCATGAAGCGCTACTACATCGGCGACGGTGCCGAAGCCGCCTACCGCAGCACGCTCGTCAACTGCCGCGCCGGAGTGCGCCCCGACGACGCCACCGCGGCGAAGATGGGCGGGGCGATCAGGGACGGACTCACGAAAGGCCAGTCGGTGAAGCACATCCTCCGTGCCAACGCGGAGCTGTTCGGGCACTACGCCGAGTCGACGGTCTACGGCTGGATCAACGACGGGCTCTTCGGCTACGTCGGACGCTCCATGCTGCCGTTCGCCTGCTGCCGCCGCAAGCCGCGCCGCAGGCCGGTCACGAAGACGAACGCGAAGTGCCGCGTCGGACGCACGATGAAGGAACTCTACGCGTTCCTGTCCGCGAATCCGGGAATCGTCCCGACGGAGCTGGACACCGTCATCGGGTCGATCAGCGGCAAGGTGCTCTTCACGATGTGCTTCCCGAAGTCGAGGCTCGCGCTCGCGTTCCTCCGCGACGCGCGGACCTCCCAGACCTGCACGCGCATCTTCAACATGCTCTGGGAGCTCGCCGGGCCGAAGCTGTTCCGCAGGCTGTTCGCCGTCATAAAACCCGACAACGGCACCGAGTTCTCCGACCCGGAGATGATCGAGAAGTACCGCCCCGACCCGATCCACAACTCGACGAAGCTCGCCGACCGCGGCGTGCGCGTGTTCTTCTGCGACCCCTACTGCTCGTCGCAGAAACCCCATGTCGAGCGCGTGCACATCGAACTGAGGCGCATCTTCGAGAAAGGCATGCCGTTCGACTCGATCGAACAGCAGCATGTCAACCTCGCGATGTCGCACATCAACTCGCTCACGCGCGACACGCTCGACGGCAGGTGCGCCTACGATGCGTTCGTCGGGGAGTTCGGCGAGGAGGGACGGCTCTTCCTGGAGAAGCTCGGCATCGTGCGCATCCCCGCCAATCAGGTGACGCTGCACCCGTTCCTGCTGGGCGCGAAGTTCCAGAAGATCGCGGACAGGACGATACTGCGGAAAAACGGAGTGATCACGAAGAAGCCGGCCGACCAGACGAAATAAGAAAAGCCCTCTTTCGAGGGCCAGAGCCATAACCCGCTTGCAGTCTCAACCGCAAATTAGGCCTGCAGGACGGGCAGCGGGAGCATTGTATCAAAAAAGCCGCATGCCGTGTTGAACAAGCTGAAATCAGGGCGCCGACGCGCCTTTTCCAGCGTCCATTGCGACCATGTCGGCAACGACGGTCAACCGGCACGACGCCAAAGCCGAAAGGCATCGTGCAAAACTTGCGTTTACATCTGGACTTTTGCGTTTAGTTTCGGGGGCGACCGTTCGTGTCCGCACACAGGTTGATGAAAAGGGGAATGTTCTATCAGCGTATTATGGTTCGATCGTATACATATATGTTTCGCCAAGATGGTGTGGTAACCCGACCATTAGGTTTGTCCATGTACTAAATCCAACTTCGAACGATACAAATTTAGAGTACCACGAATAACTGGCATAAGCAGGAGTTGTTCAAGGGGCGGGGGATTGGGAACGGTCTCGGCGGTACGACGTGGGCGGGATGGAACATCGACGAGAACATCCTTGGGGTGAACAAAATTTCGGTTGAAGAGGCGACTACGATGGATCGGCGCGATCCTGCGGAATTCAAGACGAACACGGTGTTCTACCTCAATCCGCCGAGCATGAACGCGACGAACATTCCGCCGCTCGTTCGCGGCGCGATTCTGACGATGGGCATTCCCGCACTCACGCCTTCAGTGGGATGGACAGGGCTGGCTACTTTGATGGGTGAGGGAAAATCGTATAACGAGAATTACGACAAAGTCAGTCTTCGCGATGGGATACCTCGTCCCAACGGGTGGCCGATACGTTCGAATTACAAGATTCGCTGGCTTCATTCCGATATGAAGGATGTTTCGTATTTTTACAATCATAAGTTCTATGAGAAGGTGAAGGAGAAAGGCGGTTTACAATGAGAAAAATTTTAAGGTTCGGTGTTTTGTCAGCAACTATTTGTTTTAATTGTCATCGTGCGTTTTCGTTCCCATGGTCAGGAGATGGAGACGTTGCATATCAGCGAGCGACATCAAGTGGTGCAAGGACAAGAATTGAACTGCATGTTATTGATGATGAGGGCAAACCGGTTTCTGATGTGGACATTCGTGCGATCTTTTCATTGGGGGCTGATTTCAATACTGCTAAATTTAAAACAGATGTAAATGGGATTGTTCAGGTAGAGGGAAAGACAACTGGTAATTCAATTGTAATCATATGTAGCAAGGAAAACTATTATTGTTCAAGACTAAAACTACGATATTTGAAGTTCGCAGAAAATCGTAAGGTCAAGGATGGTAAGTGGCAACCGTGGGGGGAAGTGCGGAGTGTTGTTCTG
>JAZUGW010000314.1:0-4578 GCA_045641465.1 Kiritimatiellia bacterium
CGACCCCGGCTGCGTCCCCGCACTGGCGGATCCGGCCGCCGTGCGAACGGAGCGGACGCCGCGGCGGATATTTGGCTGGCTGCGACGACGACGGTCGGGGTGAATTCCCGCAGGGTGTTTTCCCGTGAGGATGGTTCGGACAGCGCGAAGTTTGATTTTAGTTCGGAATATGACTGGAGGGCCCAAGAGCGACTGGGGTGAACAATCCGCTTTCGATTACGGCGGTCGCGGGGCGACCGCCCTACCAATCGGCAACCTCAGTGTCAGGACAATGAACCAGCGAGTGCCCCCGTTCAGAGGCCGATTACAACGTCAACACCATACCGACCTATTTCAGCGGCAGGTGTCCGTTTGGGTACACAGATCAATTGGACGCCCTGTTTACTGGAACACATTTTCAGTTCCTTTATTTCAAAAAAAAGAACTGCCCCTGCGAGTCACCGAGAAAAATTACAATAGAGGCCGAAGAGGTGAAGCACATGCTCGTCGCGAAGTCATTGCCAAATTCCTCGTGGCGATGACGACCAGATGGGGGCTATGGATCGAGACGGTTTTCGAATACCTTGACGGAATCGTGTTCGCGTACCGCCCAGATGCGCAGGACGCCGGACAGACGCGATGCCGGACTCAATGCCGTTTCAAAGGAACCATCGGCCGCCGGTTTGACAATCGTTGTCTGCGAATCGTAGTCGCTCTTCTGTTGATCGGGATCCACATAGAAGATGAGTCCCTTGATGGGACGGCCCCACTTGACCGCTCCTTTGACGCGCATCACCCCTTTTTCATCACGGGCCGTTCCCAGACGGACAATGGACACGTCATTCGTCCGCATCACGGGCTCGCCGCCGCCGACCGCCCAGGTGGACGACAGACGCAAGGCTTCCGCCGCCGTCAGAATCGTATCGGTTTTCTTCCCGCGCAACCGCTGACCGTAGGTGTGATTGCCACTGCCCATCAGGGCATGTCCCAGCGTCGCCCGCTCGTTCGGCGTTTCGCCGTTGTGCGGCAATGTGAGCGCATGGCCGAGTTCATGCGCAATGCCGCCGATGTAATGCGTATTGAATTCGCCGATCGAGCAGGGCCTCATATAATACCCGCCCGATGCCTGGCTGACGAGATTCGTCGCATCGAGAAGCGGATCGTCGTAGCAGGTGCACATGCCCGTCACCGCCGTCCAGGCGCCGCAATACGACGCGACTTCAATCGCCTTCGTACCGTCCCACTTGAGTCCGCGTTGGAAGACGACGAGCGTCTCCTTTGCCGCATCCACGCCTTGACGCGCCAACTCGGCGAAGACGAGCGAACGGACCTTTCCGTAGGAATCTCGCCCGTAGGCCGCCTGCGGTTCGGGTCCGCGAACCTCATAGAGCTTGAGCTTGCCCGGAGCCGTTTCCTCGAGTTCAAACGTCAACGGACCATACCCGTTACGTTCCATCTCGCGCCGGTAGAACGCCTGTACGTGTTTCATCACACGGTCAAGGCGCTCTGCCCGGTCCGGATACGGTTGGCAATCGGCCGGCGTGAAGTAGACGCACTTGAGCGGACGATGTCCGTTGATCATCGAATCGGTCTCGTCGGTCAGCCGCAGACGGTCAAGATCGGGCGCCCATCCGGCATCGGGGGCCACGAGCGTGATCGCGTGAGTGCCGGCCGTCAGATCGAGCGAGGTCTTCACCGTCACCAGGTAGCCCTTGGACGTAGACGCTTCGACACAGGTACGGCGCACGCCGTCAACCGACACGAAAAACGAACGATCGTCAGGCGAAACCAGACGGAACTCAAAGGTCCAGCGGCCGCCGTGCGGAATTTTGACGTCCTTCCAGCTCAACGACATGCGGTTCCCGAAGAAGCCGACAAGTCCGCCTCCCGAGGCCTCGTTCCAGCCAAAGACACGTGGTGCCTGTCCTTCGGCGTTTGCCCCCAACGCGGCCCGCTCTACCTCAAAATCCAGCGAGACCGCCGACAACAGCAAAGTCGCCCCCGTACACAAACCGAACAAAATTCCTTTGATCCGCAATTTATCCATCTCGTGTTTTTCCTCGTACCCTTTCTTCACCGGTCGAACCACGAATAGATCGAACGGCGATAGGCCGTCGCCCGCGAGGCCATCTGTTCATTTCCTTCCGCCACGCTGAGTACGCGCGTGCGCGAGACGGGTTCGTATTCAATCCATTCCACGGGGACGGTATGGAAGTTTCCATCGCCGCCAAAGACGGTCTTTTCGGTAACACGCGGGATGCCGCGATAGCCATAGGCCGTGACATTGACTTCCCCGACCCCGTCCTCGTGTGCGACCATCTTCGCCTTCAAGAGAGAACGTGTGATGCACTCCGGATGGGCGAATTCCTTCTCGCCGTGGAAGTTCGCAAGGGCCTCGCATTCCCAGGAGGACGCCCGACTACCGGGTTCGATCACGCCCTTCCAGATCTCCTCATGGTTTCGCGTCTGCTGATAGAGCGGAATCGCCAGCAGCGGCGCCAGAGCGAAATAGACGTTCTTGAAATACTGTTCATTGAACGCAATGAAGTGGCTCTGCGCCAGATCGATATCCCAGTCCTGAAACTGGGCCGGATTCGTATCCAGCGTCATCGTCGTCAGGTGGTCCGCAAAGATGAGATTGATCTTATGGTCCTTCTGGAACACGAAATCGTCGCCGAAGCCAATCTTGCGGTCTTTCAGCAAGAGCAGCATCTGCTGCTGGGCCACGGGCGTAAAGAGGAGACGATACTGAACCTCGTCGGTTCGGTCTTTCGTCTCGAAAAGCGCTTCGAATTCATGGTTGGCCATCATCGTGTAGGGATGATTGTCCGTCAGGTTGCGCGAGAAGTCCTGCAGCTGCGCCACCTGCCGTTTCATCCGCCAGCTATGAAACCACCCTGACGAATCCGACAGCGACGAGGGTTTGCGCGTGAACATCAAATCGGGAGCCGCGTCATTGCCATACAACAGGAACTTCTGCGTCTTGTAGGCGGGCTTGGGTGCCGTCACCGTGGCCGTGAGCGTTTCGGAACGCGTGACGGGATGACGCCGGCCTTCCGAGTCGGTCTCCCATTCGGTCCAGTGGATGGTCTTCGACCCCTGGTAGGTTTCCTCCTCCCATCGCATATAGAGGTAGTCGCCGAAGACAAACGGATTTCCGTTGATCACACCCGACTGCGAAAAGAGAATCGACTTGTCGGCGGTATTCACCTCGTCCCACCCATAGATCCGTTCAAGATCCGCAAGACGTTGCGCCGTGAAATACGGATCGAACTGCAGCCGCGGCACCGTCGCCTCGATGAGCTTCGTCGTGAGATCCCAGGTATAGAGACGATTGAGCGGTTCCATCAACTCCCACGCCTTCGCCTTTTCGGTTTCCAAACGCGCGCGCAACTGCCGCAGGCGATCCGAAAGCGAAGAGCGCATCATCATCAATACGAAACCGAGGATGAGTCCGATGACGCATGCGAAAATACCGCCGGTTTGAAGCTGGGGAACATCCTGGGAAAGGACAACAAACAATCCGGCTGCGGCAACAAGGAAGCAAAGTCCCATGACGCAGCCCACACCCGACTTCTTCGAACTTGTCGAATCGACTTCCCCTTGAAGTTTCCTGACAAGCGTTGCCTGCTTGCGGTTCGCCTTTACGTCCACACCGGAACGCGCAAGCAAATCCTTGAACTTCTCGCGGACCAGCCGCGAGAAAGTCCCGTGGAATTCATCTCGATAACGGGCCAGCGGTTCGTAGACGTCTTCGATCACGCGAAGAAGTTCTGACGGGCCGCACGCTTGGTTTCAGCCGAGGCCGTGAACGGGATGCGTGTCGTATATCCCGCGCGTGCGGCGACGATCTGCTTCGTCGGCCACGAGAAGACATCCGTATTCCACTGATTCACGGTGTCGTTGTAGAGCGACCGCGCCGCCGTGATTTCCTTCTGCAGATACGCATTCTGCTGCATCGCATCGGCGATCGCGGCATGCGCCTTGAGCTCCGGATAGGCCTCGACCTGCGGGAAGAGACGTCCGAAGCAACCATCGATCTGATTGGCGACCTCATTGCGCGCGCCCTCCGGCAGCTTGCCGCCGCGGAATGCCGCCACCGCCTTCATCACATCTTTGTCAAGGTCGATAGCCTTCGTCACGAGTCCCGCGACGTTCTGCAGGATCTGCACGCGCTGCTCGAGATAGTTGTCGATCGTCGAGGCATCCGCCTGCAGTTTCTGCTGGAGCTGCCGGAAGTAGTTCTTCGCGCCGATCTTCATGAAAAGGAAGACTAGTCCGGGCAAAACCCCCATGCACCAGAGCGCGATTTCAAAAAGCGTCGAACCCCAGCCGACCCTGGTCTGGAGTTGCTTTTCGATCACGTTCGCATCCCGTCCCACGCCGTTCACGGGTCCCGTCAGCTCATCGAGTTCATTGGCCATTTGCATTCCTTTCTGTTTTTGCCAGACAAACAGTCGCGCAATGTTCACCGCGCCTCCATGGTGATATGATAGCATTTACCGCCGCGTTAGTAAACGGGGAAAATGGGCTTGTTGCCTTCGGTGACGCAAAATGGTATCATATGCCTGTTGATGGTTCCGCTCGCGAGTTCCGTTC
>JAZUGW010000315.1:0-48138 GCA_045641465.1 Kiritimatiellia bacterium
GTCTTGTCAATGAATTACGATTGGGCGAGGGCGTTGTAGCCACAACGGTTTTCGGCAAATGCTGCGTATGCCGAAGGCATCTGCGTACTTCATAAGGCCTTGAAAGGCAAAAGGCGACCCACACTTATGCCTGAAGAGCCATTTAAAATAGAATTGTACGGAGCGGGACGATTTGGTAAGATTAAGCGGAGGCGCTCAGAGGGCGCTTCGATGGATCGTCAGAAGGAAAAGGACAAATGAAAAACTTGGTTTCTCGAATCGGTGTGGGCTCGGTGGCGGGTCTTGTGGCTTTGTGTGCGGCTGTTCAGGCGGAGGGGGCGGCGTTGAAGCCGAAGGCGCTCTTGATCATGCTGGATGGCTTTCGGGCCGATGTGATGCTTAACGGGTCGATGCCGAATGTGGATCGTCTGCGGGAAGGAAAATGGCAGCCGGGCTACTCCTGTGCCTGGTCGGCGAACGGCCAGACGATTGTCGACGCCCCCACCGTGAGCGCCCCCAACCACACCGCCATTGCAACCTGTGTGAACGCCCAGAAGACGAAGGTCTTCGACAACGGTCAAACGCAGAAGGGGCTTTTCGACCAGTGGCCGACGTGGTTGATGCGCCTTGCTCGCGCGAATCCTTCCTTCAAAGCCTATTCGGTCTACTCCTGGAACGATGGCGACAACTATCCGCGCCATCCGCAGATTACGCACATTCGTACGCCTGAAGGCGTCCATTCCTGCGATGCCGACGAGAACAATGCGGCCGCGGTGGCGAAATTGCTCGCGGCGGCGGATGGTCCGGATGCGATTCAATACTTCGTCAACATGCCCGATTCCTATGGCCATCGTACGGGATACTATCCCTACGGTACCGGCTATCTCAATTCGATTGCCACGTGCGACCGCTACATCGGCGGCTGCCTCAAGGCGATCGCCTCGCGTCCCACTTTCGCCGAGGAGGATTGGGTGATTACGCTCACGGGCGACCATGGCGGCTATGGTCGCGGCCACGGACAGTGGGGCGGCCACGCCTCCACGGTTCCTGTGGTGATTACGAGCCGCCATGTGCCGCAAGGACGCATCCCCGGCGTACCGCGCCACTACGACCTCACGGCCACGGTGCTCGCCCACTTCGGACAGGATCCCGTGAAACTGAATCTCGACGGTCGCCCCATCACCCGCGTGGCGCCGCAACAGCCGGCGCGCGCCCTCACCGATGCCCTCGTCGCCTATCTGCCGTTTAATACGCCCACGCCAGAGAATGCGATTGCAGGTGGACCGGTGGCCAAGGCGATTGGTCCGCGCGTGGTGATGGGCGACCGTTATTCCGGTTTCGCGAAAGGGTGCCTGTGCCTGCGAGACGCCAAGGGACCTGCAAGCGCCGTCCTGCTGGAAGGCAGCGACAAACTGCCTTTCGAGAACGGCAACAATTTTACGGTCACCCTCTGGGTACGTCATGGCGCCATTGAAAAGGACATGGGCGACCCTGCGATCTTCGGCAACAAGGATTGGAGCAAGGGTGTCAATCCCGGTGTCGTTCTCGCGGCCGGACGCCGGGCCTTCGGCGCGCATCGTCCGGGCATCTGCTTCAATACAGGTGTAACGGGTAATCGCGTGCAGCGCATCGACCTTGGAACCTACGATGTCGTGCCGGGTAAATGGACTTTCTACGCGGTGACAATGGACGCCGAAGGCACGCTCACGTTCTACCAGGGTGCGCCGGACGGCTACCTCTACTGGTTGAGCGACCGTGCGCCCGACATGGCCCTTCATGCGCTGCCGTTCTGCATTGGACAGGACGGCACGGGCCACTACGCGAAGACGTTCAACGGCGACATTGACGACTTCGCCCTTTGGACGCGTTCGCTGACACGCGACGAAATCCGCCGCATCTTCGACGCCGGCCGTCAAGGGGCCGAACTCGGCGATCTCTTGAAGTGAAAGGCCGTTGCTTTGACGGTCTTGGATTTCGTGATTCGACTTTCCTCATTGGATTGTGGGGATAGAGTCGAGTCGTTAAGCCGATGGAAGGGGGAAGGACAATGGATACTTTTGCGGAATATGATTTTCTCGTGAGGAGCTACGAGTGCGGTCCCGAGGGGGCGGCCTCGTTCTCTTCCATCTGCAATTATCTGCAGGAGGCGGCAAGCCGGCATGCCGAGCAACTTGGGTTTTCCAAGGCGAATTTCATGGCGGATGGCGAGAACATCTCCTGGGTGCTGACGCGGATGCGCGTGAAGATGGTGCGTTATCCGAAGTGGGAAGAGACGGTTTCGGTGACGACTTATCCGCGGGGCGGGCGGCGGATAACCGCACATCGCGACTTCGTCCTGCGTATCGGCGACGAGACGATCGGCTTCGCGACGAGCGAATGGATGATCATCGATCTCGCCACGCGCAAGATCGTTCCCGTGCCGGCATCCGTCTATGCGCTGGCCAATGACGTGCGTCCGCCGGTGATCGACGGGGAGCCGTTTACGAAGCTGCGTTGGTCGTGTCAGGAGACGGCGGGCGAAATGTCGTTCCGCGCGCGGCGGAGCGACATCGATCTCAACGGACACGTCAACAATGTCCATTACATCGAATGGCTGCTGGAGACGTTGCCGGAGGGAACGGCGCCGATCCGCGATTTCGAGATCGCCTTCAAGTCCGAGACTCTGGCCGGCGATGAGGTCTGTGCGGACAGCGTCGAAGTCGAACCCGGCGTCTGGGCGGCGCATGTCGCCTCGCCCGACGGACGCGACCACGTCGTCGCGAAGGTCGTGACCGCAGATCGTACGGACTTTTGACGGATGGGCTGGAAAATGATAAAATAGGTAGCGTCGTTTTTTCTAAGGTCGTATGTCGAATCAGGAGAGGAAGAAGATGAACCAGTTTCTGCGAAGAGGATTCCTGCGGCGTCTTTGGGCGCTCGGCGGGTTGTTCGGCGTGTTTTTTGCGGTGCACGCCTACGATGTGCGAATTGAAGCGCCGACGGTCTGGTACAGTTTCGATCAGGACAAGTCGGCCAACGACCTGTATTCGCTCGGCCTGACACCCTTGACATTCAACAATGGCGTTCTAAAGGCCGCCAGTGTGGTGTCCGAGGCCTCGCCGAACGGCAAGGCACTCAAGGGGGCGGCCATCATTTACGGGTCGTCCTTCCCCTACGGCGCGGGCGATTGGACCACGGTGACGCGCATCAAGGCGCGGCCGGCGAGTTCGACCTCGGTCGACTATCCGGTGCTCTGGAGCTACGGCCGCATGACCGATGCGAAGCTCGACAACTTCGGCCTCTACATGAACGGCAAGACGGCGGGCCGTATGCGCTGGGCGATGGCGAAAAGCAGCACGTTCACCACCGGCCAGATCATCGACTTCGACGTGCCGACGGCGAACACGGCCTACCACACCTACGCCGCCGTCTATCGTTCGGCGCGCAAGCAGGTGGACGTCTATTGCGACGGCGTGAAGGTGGGAACGCTCGATTGGACCACTTGCAGTTCGAGCAATGCAAACTGGTGCTGGTATACGAATTCGGGTGCCAATGCGGCGGGGAGCGGGGCCGCCCTTAATAGCCCCATGGACGACTTCCGCCACTACCAGCGGGCACTGTCGGACGAAGAACTCGTCCTCCTCCACAACCAGCTTGATGCGGGCCACGTCTATGGCGGACCGCTCGGCATGACGAGCCTCCTCGTGTGGAAGGACGTGCAGCTCACGGACATCAAGAATTTCCAGGCGCTGACCTTTTCGAAGTCGTTCTCCACCTCGGTTGACAATCTCTGCAGACCCTGGACGGCGCACGTGCTTTCCAATAACGGAACGACGGCGAATGTGCAGTTCCAGTATGGCGCCATACGTTGGGTGTGCGTGACCTTCACCCAGCAGGGGGACGATGTGTATGCGAGCATTCCCGCCAAGGGCGTGGGCTACGGCAGTTTCACCGCCGGTGTGGATGTGACCACGAAAACGGCCACGGCTACGTGGGATCCGCTTACGAGCGATTACTACTACAATGTCGTGGGCCTCACCTACGATACGGTCGGCCGTGCAGATGAAGAATCGTACTTCACCTGGTATGCCCCCGAGGGGGGCGTTGCGTCGGCGGTCGGCAACTATCGCCAGTACTGGAACACGCCGGCGAATCTCGCCACGGCGAAGCTCTATTTCCCGTATGCGGATGGTTTGCGACACACGGTGACGGTGCGCAACCGGTGCGTGCTCGGCAATGTGGCGGTGGATGGCGACTACGTGTTTACGGAAGGAGGCGGACTCGACTGTGCGGCGCTCGACCTCGGTGCGACGGCGCGTCTCGAATACGATCCGGCGGCCATTCCCGTGCATCTCGCCACGGCGCCGACAATCGCCGAAGGGGCGAAGTTCGCGTTGCCGGTTCGCTACGCCACGGCCACCAAGGGACGGCTTCTCGTGATGAGCTGGAACACGGGCACGTTCCCCGCCGAGCGCCTCGCCGATTTCTTCGATGCGGCAAGCTGTCCGGCGGCGCATCCGGTTCTCTCCGTGGAAGGAAATGCCCTGTGGCTCACGCTTGATCCCGACTGGCAGCCGCCGAAGGTGTCGGTGCTCGCGGTGGGCGACTCGATTACGGACGGTGTGGGCGCGGCGCCGTGTCCGAACTGGCGTCTGCCGCTCATGAAGAGGCTCACCGCGCTCGGCTACGAGCCGACGGCGCTCGGGTTCCGCACGAACAACCACACGGACGCTTCGGGCGTTGACGCGCCGGACGCGTGGCGCGCGCATTCGGGCGTGGGCGGGCAGTTCGCCCACACGTCGGCGGCGCAGGGCGGCGTGGTGGACACGATCTGTCCCTATCTCGAGCAGGCGGGCGTGCCGGATGTGACGGTGCTGCTCTTCGGCTACAACGACATCAACGGGTCCAACTACACCGGCGAGCAGCTCTACAACGTGTGGAAGGAAACGCTCGACCGTGCGATCGCGTACCGTCCCACGACGAAATTCGTGTGCGGCTCGGTGATCCCCAACGTTTCCTCGGGTTTCGCGGCCGCGAAGAAGACGGCGATTCAGGATTTCCGTACGCGCATGATGGCGCAGATCGCGAAAGCGCCCGACGAGCCCGGTGCGTTCCCGGCGAACCAGGTCTTCCTCGCCGACACGTATCAGGCGATTCCCCAGACGACGGGGTCGTATTCGTCCGACGGGTGCCATCCCGACTGGTACGGACACACCGTGATGGCCGACTGCTTCGCGACGGCGATCACGAATGCGCTTGCGGCGCCGCAGCCGGTGGGCGTGGTGACGACGAATTTGCTGGAAGGGGCCGTGGCCAACGTGCCGGCCGCCTATCGCGCGGGCTTCAAGCTCTGCCGCACGCTCCATGTGGCGGAGACGGGCAACTTCACGATGGATGTGCCGCCGACCTACGATCCTGTGAATGAGACGATGGACGGTCCGACCGCCAATATCTCGCGCGTCGGCTACTATGTGGAACTGCGGCGCAAAGGACGCGCCCACCGGCGGTTCGTGTGGACCGACATGGACGCCTTCGGGGCGCGCGACCTCGCCACCGTGGGCGTGCCCACGATGTCCGACACGGCCTTCCAGGGACTCGCCACACGTCTTCACGTGTATAGCAACGATCCGGGTGTGGACAACGTGGACGCGACCAACAACACGGTGAGCGCCTGGCTTGAATTTTGGCCGGAGACGAGCGAGAACCGTGCGTGCGGCCTGCCGGGTTCGCCGGTGAAGACCTTCACGACGGGACTCGACTGGAACGATTCGCGGGGGACGAATCCGCGCGGGTCGATGCAGGTGCACCGCCTGTGCAATGAAGGTCCGTTCGCCGCGAAGACCGTGTTCGCGTTCAACGCCTTCGCGACGGGGCGCAACGATCCCTACGAAATCGGTCTCGGCATCTTTCCGCAGCAGTATTATGCGGTGGAGCAGAATCTCATCGACGGGCACTATACGGACAGCTATCGGTCGATCGACTGGACCTGGACGCAGAACACGCCCACGCTGAGTTCGCGGGCCTATGACGAAATCGTGATCCAGATCTGGACGAAGGCGGCGGCCGACGAGACCGACGTGGCCTATGACGCCTGGTGGACGGGCGCAGTGGACGCCGACGTGACCAATCCGGGCAACTGGGCCTGCACGAACGTGTTCGGTTCCGTGGTGTCCGGAAAGACGCCGCAGGAGTTCTCGCGCGTGCGTCTGGGCGGCTCGGTCGCGCTCGATATCCCGGCGGATTCGCCGTTCGCGTATGCGATGCTGGAGTTTACGAAGACGGTCACGCTGCAGGCGGACTGCGACTGGCGGGGACTTGACCTCGACGACGTGCAGACGGGCGGCGTGATCGATCTCAACGGCCACAAGCTGTTCGTGCGTGGGCGCGACGGTACGAGCGTGGCGGCTTTCACGGTGACAGATTCGGCGACGGGCGGCGAACTGCATGTCGACGTGGCCGAGGGCGAGACATTCGTCAATGCGACGATTGCGTTCACGGGGAATCTCAAGCTGGTGAAGGACGGTGCGGGCACGTTCATCACGATGAAGAAGGCGCAGCTCTATCGCGGCGGCACCGACATCGTGTCCGGCAAGATGCGCAACGGCTTCACCTCGTCGATGGGCGACAATCCTTTCGGCGGCAGCGGCATCAGTGTGAACGGCGCCATTCAGGTCGTCGTGCGCGCGGGCGCCACGCTGGACCTGAACGGGTCCTACTGGTGGGGCTACCATACGATCACGCTCGACGGCGGTACCCTCTATGACGCGACGGGGTATGCGAGCGGCAAGACCTTCAATGCGTTCCTCACACTCACGGACGATTCGTTCCTCGCGATTGCCGGCAATGGCAACTACAGCCTGTATTTCGAGGGTGTTCTGGATTTGCAGGGCCATCGTCTGACGGTGACGATTCCCGTCGGTACGAACTTCCTGCGGTGGCGGGGGAAACCGATGACGTGTTCCGGCACATTTGATGTCGCGAGCGGCGGCGGGTTCACGACCGAGCTACCGTTCGATGCGCCGAATGTGGATTTTCGCATGAATGCGGCCTTCCAGCCGTCGGTACCGCTGACGGTGAAGGGGTATGAAGCGGTGTTCAACGGTGGCGACTACAATACGGGCACGACGAACATGGTCGTGAACGGCGTCTTCAAGCCGATCTCGCCCAATTTCTACGGGTGCACGATGGCGAACGGGTCCACCATCGACATCTCCGGCAAAACGGCGGCGTGGTCCACCTCGGGCATCTCCGTGAAATCGCGCAACACGGTGGATTTTGAAACGGATGCGTTGGTGTGGATCGATCTCGGCGAGCGGCGTGTGCCGCAGGTCTGGACGTATTTCGTCACGTGGAAGAATCCGCCCGAGAACCTGACGACGCTGAAGTTCAAGGTGAAGGGGTTGTATGGGGCCAGTTCGATCGCCGTGGCGGATGAAACCGGCGTTCGCATTCTCCGCCAGTCGCAAACGATTTTCCTCCGCTGACCGAACGGCGGACAGAACTTAAAACAATCAATCAGGAAAAGAGAGAAGAAAATGAAGACGATGAAGATGACGAAGCAGTTTTTGTTCGCGTGCGCGTTGGCGTGCTCGCTCGTGGCGGGTGTGGCGCAGGCGGGCCAGGAAGAGATCGCGAAGTGGGATCCGAACATGGCCGAGACGAAGGCCGTGGTGACGGCGGGCACGAAGTGGATCGACGGCCAGTACCTGCCGATCGAAGGGCGCATGTTCAACAACGTCGACCACTATTACGACCGTCTGCCGAAGACCGTGACCACGGCGGTGAACGGGGGCGTGCGTTCGATGAAGCACCATACGACCGGCATGCAGTTCCGCTTCGTGACCGATTCGACGCGCCTCACCTTCAAGTGGGTGCCGTACAATGCGAATCTTGCGATGGACCATATGCCGGCGACGGGCGTTTCGGGTATCGACATCTACCGCTGGGACGCGAAGCGCGGCCGTTGGCTGTATGTGAAGACGGGCCGCATCTCGAATGCGAAGGCAGGGGGAAGCATCTCGGTCGACTGGACGCCCGGCACGCCGTGCATCGTGAATCTGCCGCTCTACAACGGCATCCGCAGCTTCCAGCTCGGCATCGATGCGAAGGCGAAGGTGGCGGCGTATCCGCATCCGAGCGGCGTCACGAAGCCGGTCGTCTTCTACGGCACCTCGATCACGCACGGCGGCTGCTGCAGCCGTCCGGGTCTGTCGTTCGTGAACCGTGTCGGACGCGACCTCGACGTGCCGGTGGTGAACCTCGGCTTCTCGGGTTCGGGCAGGGGCGAGCTTGAGATGAGCGAACATCTCGCGGCAATCGATGCGAGCTGCTATGTGATGGATGCCGTGTGGAACATGGTGCCGCAGCACATGACGGAGCGCTATGAGAAGTTCGTGCGCAATCTGCGCCGTCTGCGTCCGAACACGCCGATCATCCTCGTGGAAGGGTGTGACGTCTACTGCAAGACGGCGCAGAGCAAGGGCATCATGGATCGCAACACCCTGGTGAAGCCGACCTACGAGAAACTGCTCAAGGAAGGCTGGAAGAATCTGTATTTCCTGTCGTCCGAAGCGCAGATGGACGACGACTTCGAAGGTACGGTCGACGGATGCCACCCGAACGACCTCGGCATGGCTGCGATGGCGAAGGCGTTCGGCCAGGCTGTACGCGAAGCGTTGGGGATGAAGAAGTGATTAGGTTAAAGATTAAAGGTTAAAGGTTAAAGATTAAGGGTTGAAGGGTAACGGTTTGAAGGGTAGGGGAAAATTGGAAGGAGGATAAGGAGATGGACTTTGACGTGAGTGAAAAATGCGTGGGCTGTGGAGCCTGCGTGAAAGAGTGTCCGATGGGCGTTCTCGCAATGGAAGCCGGACGGCCGATCGTGCGTGCCGAGAAGGCGGCGGGCTGCATGGCCTGCTCGCACTGTTTGGCGGTGTGTCCGGAAGGGGCCGTGACGCTGAACGGCGTCTCGGCGGCGCAGTGCGAGGCGCTCGCGGGTCTTCCCCTGCCGACGGGCGAGATGCTGACGAACCTGCTCGCCAGCCGGCGGTCCGTGCGCCAGTATGCGACCGAGGGGATTCCGCGTGTGCGCCTTGACGAACTGATGGAGACATTGAAGGCGGTGCCGACCGGCTGCAACATCCGCAATCTCACGTTCAAGGTCGTGGCGACGCGGGCGAAGCTCGATACGCTGCGCCAGGCGATGGTGGACATCCTGCTCGCGAAAGAGGCGACGCTGCCGGAGTTCCTCAAAGGTGTGGTGGGGGCGATCCGCAAGAAGCCGACGCTTGATCCGTTCTTCCGCGGGGCGCCGCATCTGCTGATCGTCGAAGGCGATCCGCAGGCGGTGACGCCGCAGGTGGACTGCGATGCGGCCTGTGCGTATTTCGACCTGCTGATGCAGGCGTCGGGCTATGGTACGTGCTGGTGTGGATTCCTGCGCATCATCATCGACGCCGTGCCGGAAGTCGCGGACGTCTTCGGGATCCCGCGCGGGGCGCCGTTCTATGCGATGCTCTTCGGCGTGCCGACGGTTCGTTTCGTGCGGACGGTTCCGCGGGCTGCTGGCGCGAAAGTGGAATTCATCGGTTGACAGACAACGAGAAGAAAGAGGGAACATCTGTGAAAGGGTTGAAGTTCATCGGCGTGTGCGCGCTTGTGGCGGTGGTGTTGTCCATTGCGCATCTCATCAGCGCGGGCGGGTATGATCGTCCGGACAATTTTGCGAAGCCGGAAGATCTCAATCGGCAGGACTGCCGTGTGGGCGTGTTGGCGGGGTATGATTCCGAAAAGGTGTCGCGGCGGGCTTTCCCGCGGGCGCAGATCGTGGGGTTCCACGAATTCGACGATGCGTTCATGGCGCTTCTGGCGGGGAAGATCGAGGCGTTCGTCTACAACGAACACGTGCTCAACGTGGCGCTCAGGGCGTATCCGCATCGACTGAAAATGCTCGACGAGCCGATTACGCGTTCGGCGGGGGTGGTGCTCGTGTCGCAGAAGCGTCCTGATCTGCTGAACCGGCTCAACAGATTCATCGCGAACTACCGCAAGTCGGGCTACTATGACGACATGTTCGTCCGTTGGTGCCAGAGCGACGTCTATGTGCCGATGCCGAAGATCCCCGTGGACAATACGACGACGAACGTGCTGCGCATCGGTACGAGCGGAACCGAGGAACCGTCCTCGTTCTATGACGACAAGGGTGAACTTGCGGGTTTTGACATCGAGTTCATCCGGCGCTTTGCACAGGTCGAGCATCTGCGTCCGCAGATCGTGTGCCGGTCGGACGAGGAAATCCTGGGCGAACTCGCGTCGGGCGAGCTGGACATCGTCATTGACGACTACAATGCGAACGAAGTCGAAGCGGGAATGCTGGCCTCCGACAACTACTTCGATTCCGACGTACGCGTACTCGTGCGCAACGGCGACGCGTCGGGGATGATGCTGGGGTCCACGCGCCTCGGCTTCAGCAAGACGCTCATCAAGGATCCGCGCGTACGTCTCTTTACGGTCGGATTCTTCACGACGTTGGCATTGACGGTGCTTTCGGCCGTGTTCGGATTCTTGTGCGCGGTGGTCCTGCGGTTCATCATGCGGCACGTGCCGGGATTCGTGCAGAAGGGGATCGACGGTTTGCTCGAAGTGGTGCGGCTCCTGCCGCCGCCGGTCGTGATTCTGACATTCAGTTGCCTGCTGCTGACGACGGCGTCGATGTGGACCGTTGCCGTGGCGGCGTTTTCGTTCTGGTTTGCCGCCTTCCTCGTGCCGGCGGGCGACGGGGCGAAGGCGTGGCTGCCGGTCTCGCGCGTGAAGCTCGTCGAGCTGATGCAGTGGACGAGCGTGGTGGGGTCCATCAGCGTGTGCGACCTTACGATGGCGGCGGATATCGTGTGCGGGCGCACCTTGGCGGCGTTTGGTCCGCTGCTCTCGGTGGCGGCGGCGTACTGTCTGATGAACTGGATCGTCGACCGGGGCGTGGCGTTCATTGAAAGGAAACTCGCGTGAAAAACCTTTCGATCTTGGCGGTCCTCGGATTCCTGGCGATCGTGCCGGTGACGATCTCCTTCCTGACGACGGGGAAGAACGAAGACCGCGTGGCGCCTCCGCCCGTGACGGCCGCGGAAGAAGAAGAGGAGACGGCGGGTCCGTCGGAGCCCGAGACCGCGTCCGTGGAGACGCCGGGGACGCAGAAGGAAACGGACGCGGCACCGACGAAACCGATTCCGCTCTCGGCGGCGAAGACGGTGAAGAAGGGCGTGCCGGTCTTCAAGGGATTTGAGGACAGCCGCTATCAGATGTACGACAGTGAAATCAAGAAGTTCGTCGAAGACTTCAACAAGAGCCGTGCGCGCTGGGCGGGTTCCACGCCGGGACAGGCCGAGAAGATCGAGGAACTCACGGCGGCGCAGATCAAGGCGCACATGATCCAGGAGACGGGCGGCGGGGATTTGAATTCCCGTACGGCGTGGAAGCACGATCCGCTGCAGGTCAATGTGCCGGGCGACTGGAATCCCTACAAGAAATACCTGGGACTGCGCGAGCCGCGCCGGCGCAACGAAGGGTCGGGCTCCGGTAATCTGAAAGCGGGACTGATGCTGCTGGTGCGCAAAGGTTTCGGCGTTTCGGGGCAGCCGGCTTCGAACCGTCCGGACGGCGCGTTCGACGGCTGGGCGCGGGCGTTGCAGCGTTACAACGGACGCTCGGACAAGGCCGCGACGGGCGAACGCTACAGCGAGGCCTATGCGGCGCGGATCCGCAAGCGTGCGTCCGATCCGTCCGTCGAAGTCCCGATTCCAATCCCGACCAAGAAAAAATAGCCTTCTACTATTCCCCTCATCCCCCTTAGAATCTTTAATCCTTAATCTTAAACCCTCTAACCCTCTAACCCTTTAATCTTTAACCTTTAACCCTTTAACTTTTTTTCACATCTACCCTTGCCTTTCGTCCTTCATTTTGATACAATAGTCGGGCTTGTCAAAAAAAGCCACTTTAGCTCAGTAGGTAGAGCACATCCTTGGTAAGGATGAGGTCGGCGGTTCGATTCCGCTAGGTGGCTCCAATTGGCGAACAAAACGAAACAACTCACAGGAGCTCAAAATGGCAAAAGAAACATTCGATCGCGGCGGTAAGCCGCACGTGAACGTCGGCACGATCGGCCACGTCGACCACGGTAAGACCACTCTCACGGCCGCCATCACGCACGTGCAGGCGCTCAAGGGCCTCTGCAGCGAAATCAAGTACGACCAGGTCGCGAAGGCTTCTGAGTCGGCTGGTCGTCGTGATGCCACCAAGATTCTTACGATTGCGTCCTCGCACGTCGAGTACGCTTCGGAAAACCGCCACTATGCGCACGTTGACTGCCCCGGTCACGCTGACTACGTGAAGAACATGATCACGGGCGCCGCGCAGATGGATGGTGCTATTCTCGTTGTGTCCGCGGTTGACGGCGCGATGCCGCAGACGCGTGAACACGTGCTTCTCGCCCGCCAGGTCGGCGTGCCGAAGATCGTCGTGTTCCTCAACAAGTGCGACCTCGTTGACGATGCCGAAATGCTCGACCTCGTCGAAATGGAAGTCCGCGACCTCCTCTCCAAGTACGATTACGATGGCGACAACGCCCCAATCGTTCGTGGCGCCGCCTATCCGGCCACGCAGGCCGCCAGCCTCGACGACACCGTCAAGTATGCGACGGGCGAAGAGAAGAAGAGCTGCGACTGCATCACCGAGCTCCTCAGCCAGCTGGATACGTACATTCCTGAACCCGAGCGTGAACTCGACAAGCCGTTCCTCATGCCGATCGAAGACATCTTCTCGATCGAAGGTCGTGGTACGGTGGTGACGGGCCGCGTCGAGCGTGGCGTCATCAAGGTCGGTGACGAAGTCGAAATCGTCGGTCTCCATCCCACGGCGAAGACGGCTGTCACGCGCGTTGAAATGTTCCGCAAGCTCCTCGATCAGGGCCAGGCGGGCGACAACATCGGTACGCTTCTCCGTGGTACGAAGAAGGAAGAAGTCCAGCGTGGCCAGGTGCTCGCGAAGCCGGGCTCCATCACGCCGCACACCGAGTTCAACGGTCAGGTCTACGTCCTCACGAAGGACGAAGGTGGCCGCCACACGGCGTTCATGAAGGGCTATCGTCCGCACTTCTACATCCGTACGACGGACGTGACGGGTGACATCGGTCTGCCGGAAGGCGTCGAGATGGTCATGCCGGGCGACAACGTTGCGATCGACGTCAAGCTGATCGCTCCGGTCGCTCTGGAAGAGAAGATGCGTTTCGCGATCCGCGAAGGCGGCCGCACGGTCGGCGCCGGTACGGTTTCGAAGATCATCAAGTAACAACGAAGATGCGTCTTCTGTGAGATGCCTGCCCCGCGTCCCGGCCCCTTGTGGTCGGCCGGGACAACGGGTGGGCTGATTCACGAAAAAAAGTTGAATTTTAGACTTGCAGTCGACGGAAGGATTTGATACAATGCCTCGTGATTTGGCGATTCTCGCGTGTACCGAATGTAAGCGTCGCAACTACGTGACGACGCGTAACAAACGCACGATGACGGAGCGGGTTGAGAAGATCAAATATTGCCCGCACGATCACAAGCGTACTGTGCACAAAGAGGTCAAGTGATTTTACCTGCGTAGGGTAGTAGCACAATGGCAGTGCAGCGGTCTCCAAAACCGCCTATGGGGGTTCGATTCCCTCCTACCCTGCCAATTTTTTTTAGAGGGTGAGATGAAAGAATTTTTTGAGAAGGCTAAGAGCTACCTCAATGAAGTGAAGGGCGAAGCGCATCGCGTGTCCTGGCCGGACAAGCACGAGCTTTATGACTCGACGCTCGTCGTGATTGCGTTCATCTTCATCCTTGCGGTCACCACGCTTGCATGCGATAAGGTGATTCAGGCGTTCATCCAGCTCGTGCACATGGGTGCGTGAGGAAGGTTGGCGTTTTTATGAAAAAGGAATGGTTCGTGCTCCAGACCCTGACGGGGCAGGAGAACAAGGTCCAGACGTCGATCCTCTGCCGTACGAAGCAGGAGGAGATGGGCGATTACATTGGACAGTGCCTCATTCCGATGGAGAAGGTCACCGAGAACAAGAACGGGAAGAAGCGGACGCTGAACAAGAAGGTCTTCCCGGGCTATGTGCTCGTTGAGCTTGCGCTCTATGACGATACAGGCGCTTTGGACCGTGAGACGGGTAAGCGTGCGGTGGTTGAGCGCACATGGCAGTTCCTCCGTAATACGCCCGGCGTGATTGGTTCCTGGCTGATGCAGCGGCCGCAGCCGCTTTCGGCCGAAGAAGTGGACGCGATTCTCTCGACGAAGCCTGCGCAGGCTGCCGAGAAGCCGCGTCCGACAGTGACTTTCGCCATCGATGAGACGGTGAAGATAACCGACGGCGCGTTCATGGGTTTGACGGGCCAGGTTTCAATGGTGGATCCCGACAAGGGCAAGCTCAAGGTTGAGGTTAACGTCTTCAGCCGTAAGGTCCCTGTCGATGTAGACTACTGGCAGGTTGAAAAGGTCACTCAGCAGGAGTTGGCCGAAGACCCCCAGGCGTAAACATCAGGTCTTGCGTGCCGTTTGTACCGGTTGGGATGCCGGGAGGTTCGCGGAAAGTGAAGGTTAATAATGGCTAAGAAAGTCAAGGGAGTTGTCAAACTCCAGATTCCTGCCGGTGCCGCAAATCCTGCGCCGCCTGTGGGTCCCGCGCTCGGCTCTGCCGGTGTGAACATCATGCAGTTCTGCAAAGAGTTCAACGCCAAGACGCAGAAGCAGGCGGGTCTCGTGATCCCGGTGATCATCACCGTTTATCAGGACCGCAGCTTCTCGCTGCAGTTCAAGTCGCCGCCCGCGAGCGTGCTCCTCAAGAAGGAAGCCGGTCTCGAAAAGGGTTCGGGCGTTCCTAACAAGAACAAGGTTGGTAAGGTTACCAAGGCCCAGCTCCAGAAGATCGTGGAGATGAAGAAGGCCGACCTCAACACAGCCGACGTCGAAGCGGCGATGCGCATGATCGCCGGTACCGCCCGTAACATGGGCATCGAAGTCGTGGACTGAAAGGAACGAACCCATGGCTAAGCATAGCAAGAGATATTTGAACACGCTGAAGGCGGCGCCGAAGAAGGCCGTTTCCATTGAGGAAGCCGTCAAGTTCATCAAGGCTCATCCCGGTTCGAAGAAGTTCGACGAAACGCTCGACGTTTGCATGCGTCTGGGCGCTGACACCACGAAGACCGATACGCCGGTCCGTGGCACGGTGAAGCTTCCGGCCGGTTCCGGTAAGAAGGTCAAGGTTGTCGTCTTCGCAGGCGGTGACCACGCCGAGCAGGCGAAGGCCGCTGGTGCCGATGTGGTCGGTCTCGACGATCTGATCGAGAAGATCATGAAGGAAAGCTGGACGGACTTTGACGTGGCGATTGCTACGACCGAAGCGATGAAGAGCGTTCGTAAGTGCGCTCGCGTGCTCGGTCCGCGCGGTTTGATGCCGAACCCCAAGACGGGCACGGTGACGGATGATCCCGCCACGGCCGTCAAGGATGCGAAGGCTGGTAAGGTCGATTTCCGTATGGACAAGACGGGCAACTGCTGCGTGATCGCCGGCAAGCTCTCGTTCGAAGCCGACAAGCTCGTCTCGAACGTGAAGGCTGTGCTCGACGCTGTTCAGGCGGCGCGTCCGACTTCGGTGAAGGGTGTCTTCATCAAGACGCTCACGCTCACGTCCACGATGGGTATCGGCGTTCCGTGTGTTCTTGAGACCGCCGAATAAGGAGATTTGAACCATGAGACTTGAAAAGGTTGCAATCCTTAACGAAGTGGTCACTCGCGTCAAGGAGTCTGACTACTGCTTCATCGTCAACTACGGTGGTGTCGACGTTGTCAAGATGGGTGCGCTTCGTACCGATCTGCGTGCGTGCGATTCCCGCCTGCTGGTGGTGAAGAATTCCTTCCTCGCGAAGGTCGCGGCTGAGAAGGGCTGGCCTGAGGACGTCAAGACGATGTTCCAGGGTCCGACCGCGGTTGTGACGGGCAAGGGCGAGCCGACGGCGGTGGCGAAGGCCATCATGAAGTTCGTTGAAGGTTCCGAGGGCCGTGCCAGCGTCAAGGGCGCTGACTACGACAACAAGATCGTGGACGCCAAGATGGTCGAAGCGCTCTCCAAGGTCCCGGGCAAGAACGAGCTCCGTGCGACGTTCCTCATGCTCCTCAAGGAGCCGGCGACGCGTCTTGCGCGCGTCCTCTCCGAGAAGGCCAAGAAGGAAGGCGGCGAAGCGCCCGCTCAGGCGTAAGTCGAATCTCTCGCGCCGTGCATCCGCGTGGATGCAGGCGCGGGAAAACGAGTACAAAATTTCCTTTGGATGAAACACGCCAAAGGTTGAACTAAAAAGGAAGAACAAAAAATGACGAACGAAGAACTCATCAAGGAACTGTCGGGAAAGACGGTTCTCGAAATCAATGAACTCGTGAGGGCGCTCGAAGAGGCGTGGGGCGTTTCCGCCGCTGCCGCTGTCGCCGTGGCCGGTCCGGCCGCTGGTGGTGCCGCTGCTGAAGAGAAGACGGAATTCGACGTCGTTCTCGCGGCTGCCGGTGCGAACAAGATCGCGGTCATCAAGGAAATCCGCGCGATCACGGGTCTCGGCCTCAAGGACGCCAAGGACATGGTCGAAGCCGCTCCGAAGACGGTCAAGGAAGGCGCTTCCAAGGAAGACGCCCAGAAGATCAAGGAGCAGCTCGAGAAGGCTGGCGCCAAGGTCGAAATCAAGTAAGCTTTGCTTGCGAGATTCATGCAGGACGCGTCCCATGCGGGGCGCGTCTTTTCTTTTGTGAATAGGTAATAGGTTAGAGTGAATAGTT
The DNA here is from genome assembly GCA_045641465.1 of Kiritimatiellia bacterium. GTDB lineage: Bacteria > Verrucomicrobiota > Kiritimatiellia > RFP12 > UBA1067 > RUG572. The sequence goes on from JAZUGW010000315.1 coordinate 16,807, forward strand.
GTTGTGGGTGAGGTTCGATCTTGTTTCACGGGGAAGGATTTGGTATAATAAAACGAATCAAACGGGGTGGTAATCCAGCCGCCACCGTATAAAGGAAAAAATAAAAATGGCAGAAGAGAACAAGTCGTCCCTCGACCCGCTCGCCGCTCTGTGCAAGCGTCGTGGATTCATCTATCACTCCTCCGAAATCTATGGCGGCATGCCGGGTTTCTGGGACTATGGTCCCCTGGGTTGTGAGCTTAAGAACAATGTAAAGCAGGCCTGGTGGCAGTTCACGGTGCGGGGACGTACGGACGTCGCCGGACTCGATGCGACGATCATCATGCATCCGCGTATCTGGAAGGCATCCGGCCATCTCGATACGTTCTCGGATCCGATGACAATGTGCAAGGACTGCAAGAAGCTGATGCGGTCCGACCAGATCAAAGACATTTACGCCGAACAGAAGAAGAAGCCGCAGCCGAAGATCGCGGGGAGCGAATTCTTCTGCCCCTACTGCGGTGGCGAACTGACGGAACCGAAGCCGTTCAATCTGATGTTCAAGACCGTGGTGGGTCCGATTGACGATCCTTCGAACGTCGCCTATCTCCGTCCTGAAACGGCCCAGGCGATTTTCGCCCAGTTCACGAACGTGCTTGCGACATCGCGTCAGAGCGTGCCGTTCGGTATCGCGCAGATGGGCAAGAGCTTCCGCAACGAAGTCACGCCGCGTAACTATACGTTCCGCAGCCGCGAGTTCGAGCAGATGGAACTCGAGTTCTTCATTCGTCCGGACGAAGCAATCGAAATCCTTCATGGCCATGTGGTGACGCTGGCGGATAATCCCGATATTACGGGAGAGGTCCAGGACGACTGGGGCTGGGAGGTCTGGCACAAGTACTGGGTCGAACAGCGCAAGAAATTCCTGACGGCCGTTGGTCTGCCGCCCGAGCGTTTCGTCGAGTACTGGCAGAAGCCGGACGAACTCGCCCACTATGCGCGTGCGTGCGTGGATATCGAATACGACTTCCCGTTTGGACGCCAGGAGCTCGAAGGCATTGCCGCGCGCAGCGACTTCGACCTTTCGCAGCACCAGAAGTTCTCGGGCGAGAGCCAGATGGTGTTCGACGATCCGCTTAAGCAGGCGGCGAAGAAGATGGACGAGGCGGCGCGCAAGGCCTTCATCGAGAAGGTCCAGAAGGACTGGGTTGCGCGTGGCAAGGATCCGATTGCGGCCGAGAAGTTCTGCCTGAGCCTCTTCGAGGGCAAGTATGTCCCGCATGTGATCGAACCGTCCGCCGGTGTGGACCGTCTGATGCTGGCGCTTCTCTGCGAAGCGTACGAAGAGCAGAAGCTTACGGACGACAAGGGCAAGGAGGACATGCGCACGGTGCTTCACTTCAACCCGAAGGTGGCCCCGATCAAGGTCGGCGTATTCCCGCTCGTGAAGAAGGACGAAGCCAGCTACAAGATGGCGAAGGAAATCTTCGCGAAGCTGCGCAAGAAAGTCAATGTGTTCTGGGACGAAAGCGGACAGATCGGTCGTCGCTATCGCCGTCAGGACGAAGCCGGTACGCCGTGGTGCATTACGGTCGACCCCGAGTCGCCGAAGGACGGCAAGTTCACCGTGCGCGACCGTGACTCCATGCAGCAGGAGCGTCTCTCCTACGAGGAATTCCTTGTGAAGATGTACGCGGCGCTTGAATTCTAATTGCGTGCTGTCGCGTCAAATGAAATCGGCGGGGATCCATAAGGTCTCCGCCGATTTTCTTTTTGTGTGAATGTTTGATTAATGACGACCGCGTCCACCGCGTCCGCCGCCGCCACCGCGACCCCCCGGGCCACCGCGAGGCCCGCCCCAGTCGCTTTCCGTCGCCTGGAAGACCGCTTTGATCGTCTCGACGGCTTCCTTGGCCTGCGCTCCCTTGATGCCGTATTGAAGCGCGGTATGCGCGAGAAGGGTGTTCCGTTCGGCATCTGCCAGATGACGGACCTGGTTGTCGATGTTGCGGAGTTGCTGCCAAGCCTGATTGCGTTGCTCATCGGTCATATTGCTGCCGGAACCAGGTCGCATCGCATCGCGCAACTCCGTCTGCTGTGCGAGCAGCTCCTGATAGCGCGCATGGACTTCACGCTGCTTGGGATTCAACCGGGAGACATCCACCGAGGCGAGCAGATTGAGACGACCCTGTACGCGTTGGATGTGGTCCTGGCGCATCCGCGCGAAACGGTTCGTCATTTCCGCGTATTGCTGCGGATTGTTCTTGCGCCATTCCTCCATGCGCGATTCGAACCCGCCGCGGTTTTCGCGATTTTCGGCCACGCGATTGGTTTGCACATTGACAGGCGTCTCGTTCTCCTGCTCGCCGTTACGCGCGGCTAGCTGGCGTTCGAGGTCGCGGATACGACTGCGCAGACGATCCAGCGCAGCTTCGTCCGAAGGAACACGGGGTGCCCGCGTTTCGGAACGTACCTCCTTCACCTCAGACTCAACTTCATTTGCTTCCGGTGTAGGAGCGGCAAGATAGCCCAGCAAGGCGCCGCAAAGGAGCGCCGGGAGGGCGATGATGAGACATTGTTTGAAGTTCATGCTCAAGATTATAGCATAAAATGAGGCGCAGTGGTAACACAATCATTTGGAACGCGCGAGGATTTCAAGCGGGATGCCCAGTTCGCTGAGCGGAATGCGGACAAAATCGCGCTCTGCGGCACGCGGATGCGGCAGGGTGAGTTCTGGATCGTCCAGGCGAAGTCCGCCAAAGTCGATGAGATCGAGGTCGATCGTGCGAGGTCCGTTCCGCACGGTGCGAACACGTCCAAGCAGATCCTCGATCGCATGCATGCGCTGCGAGAAGTCGTAGACATCAAGTGTCGTCTGCAAGACAACGACCTGGTTGAGAAACTTCAACTCGGCGAATTGCGCCGGCACGTCAACGGGCTCCGTCTCGAGAATTCGACTCTCGGCCGTCATGCGCGTGTTGGGCAAGGCATTGAGAGCCTGTCGGGCCTCCGCCAGATAGTGTTCGCGCGGCGCGAGATTGCTCCCAAGGGCGACAATCACGCGCACGCTTTCCCCGTTTTCTTCTTGCGCTTGTTTCATACTAGACATTATCGCACGCAAGTATGAAGCTGTCAATACCTTTAGTGTTTTACACACCGGCCGTAACCGAGTGTAGATGGTCGACAAGTCTCGGTCAGGTCTGTCAAATTCCCATTTTAGAATATATCGCAGTCCCCATCTGAAAACTCTTCCACGGTTTTTGTTATTTAGTGAACACAAGGTATTAGTTTTATGGTAGAATAATACCGTGAAAGGGAAACATATGCAGCATCGTATAAACAAAACGGGCCCGGCGAACCGGGCCCACAGTCTCAAAACGACTTCGGCATATAGCCTTGTTGTGATAAGATGCGCGTATATGATAGCTTTTTGGCCGCAAGGCGTCAAGGGGTAAAAGGAAAAATTATGAGAAAAACACTTGGCTTGGATCTTGGTTCGAATTCGCTCGGATGGGCGATCCTGGACGATCTCACGGGGGATGTCCTCAAAAAAGGTGTTGTGGTGTTCCCCGAAGGTATTGATACGGCTAACGACAGTGCCGTTGATACCCCGGCGGCAATTCGTCGCGCTAAGCGGATGGGACGGCGAATGCGGTTCCGCCGGAAAATGCGTAAATGGCATCTCCTTCAGATTATGATTGAAGCAGGGATGTGTCCGTTACACCAAGATGAACTGGAAGATTGGAAAAAGAACGGGCATTATCCGTTGGCGAATCGGGCATTTATCGATTGGTTGAAGGCAACCGACAGCAAGAACCCATATTGTGATCGTGCTGCGGCTGCAGATGGACCGGTACAACCATTGGTCCTCGGACGAGCTCTTTATCATCTGGCCCAGCGTCGTGGTTTCAAGAGTTCGCGCAAAGACGCGGCAACAGAAGACGTCGAGGGCGAGAACACACAGGACAAGGATGTTGGTGCAGTTAAATCTGCCATCAAGGATCTTTCCCGGGAAATCGCTGATTCCGGTGCAAAGACATTGGGACAGTATTTCTACGGAGTTCTGAAGTCCAATAGTGACAAACTCGCGCGTATGCGTGTTCGTTGCCGCTATACCGATCGGAAAGAACATTATGAGCGGGAGTTTGCCGTCATAATGGATGCGCAGGGTTATGCCACGGATAATCCGCTCCGTGGTAAATTGCACGATTGCCTGTTCATGCAGCGTCCGTTGCGATCGCAGAAACACCTTGCCGGTTGGTGTCCGCTTGAACCCAAGAATACGAGGGCATCGATTGGACATCCGTTGTTTGAAGAATATCGGATGCTCGCATTTGTGAATAACTTGTCGTTTGAAACTCCCGAAGGTAGTCGCCGACCATTGACGGCTGAGGATCGGGCGCTGGTGTGCACGGCATTCATGAGGGCCTCGTCGTCGATCAAGTTCAGTGTCATTGCCAAGCTATTCAAGAATGATCCCCGTTTTAAAGTCGAGGGATGGAAGTTCCATTACTATCACGACGATGATACGGTAGCGACCTGTCAAACGCTCCATCGCTTGAGGTCGGCTTTCGGCGATATTCCTTTTGATGTGCAGAAAGTCTATGACGCACTTACATTCTACGATGACGACGAAAAACTTCGGGGATGGTTTGCACGGCACTTCCCGGCGCTTGATGGTAAGACTATTGCGCAGCTCGTCGCCATTCATCCGAAGGAAGGTAATGCACAGTATTCGCTCAAGGCCATCCGGATGATTCTGCGGTTCCTCCGAAAAGGGTATGAGCTTTCGGAGGCTCGATTCTATGCGAAATTGCCCGACGAGATTTCCACATTCGAGGAGAATGAGGAAAGAATCATAGACAACCTGAAGGCAATCCTCTTCGAGTATCGGCGTGAGAAGGAGGAACGATCGCATGGCGATGAATGGAAGGGGACGAAAATCAAACCACTTTTCGACCGCTATCGTTTGTATTTACGCGACAACTGGAATGTCGACGATGCCAGCTGGAATCGGCTCTATCTGCGCGGCGATGCAACTTACCGGGTGTCGACCACGGGGCGCCTTCCCGCCGTCGAGCTAGGCATGATCCGCAATCCGCTCGTCCAACGTTCCATGACCACCTTGCGCCGCCTGGTCAACTACCTTCGTGATCATGAGATGATTGACGGCGATACTACCATACGCATCGAACTAGCGCGCAACGTCAATGATTTCGCCACTCGTACTGCATGGCAGAAATGGCAGAAATCGCGTCAAGAAATCCGAGATCAGGCACGAAGTGAAATTGCGAAGTATGGGGTGGCGGTTACTGAAGACGCCATTGACCGCTACGTACTTTATAAAGAGCAAAATCATTGCTGTCTTTACACTGGGAGCCAGATATCCATCGCGGAGTTGTTGGTTGGTAATGTCTTTGACATCGAGCATACGATTCCGCGTTCGCTTTCTGGTGACGACTCGCTGGCCAACAAGACGATTTGCGAGATTGCTTACAACCGTCAAACCAAGAAGGGACGTGTACCGAAGGATTGCCCCAACTGGGATGAAATCGAAATCCGTCTTCGTCCTTGGCGCGACAAACTTGAACAACTTGAAAAGGATTGCAGATCTCGCCAGCGCGCCGCCAAGGGAGTTCTGGACCCGGCCGCCCGAAGTGCCGCCCGCGTCAAATACCTCGTCACGCGATTTGAACGAGACTACTGGCGGGACAAGTTGCGTCGGTTTGAAATCGAGGCCTCCGCGTTGAGGGAAAATGGAGGAACCCTTGGTGGTTTCAAACGTCGGCAATTGGTTGACACGGGGATTATGTGTTCCCATGCGGTGGAATTGCTTCGTAGTGCCTACCCTGCCACGTTCGCGGTGAATGGAACCGCTACGGCGTTTGCTCGTAAGGCTTGGGGAATTCAGGATGATGGGGAAAAAGACCGTTCTGAACACACGCATCATGCGAAGGATGCAATGGTCATCGCCGCATTGACGCCGGTACGCTTCACGGCGATTTGCACGGCGCTCAAAGACGATGGAAGCGGTTCTTTCCGCCGTCCATGCGATGTCTGTCCACCGCCATTCCCTGATTTTGCCGAGAAGGTACGCCGCGCGTGTGGCGAGATTCTGGTCAAACACGTATTGCGTCAGACGACTTTGCGTCAGAGCTCGAAGAAGAATGCGCTCGCCAAAGCCCATCCGCCCCGGAACAATCCCGATGGGAAACCGATCAAGTTCGTCAACTCCAAGGGCGACACCGTACGCGGAGCATTGCATAAGGAAACCTACTATGGGAAGATCGTCGACCCGCTGTCAGGCCAGATGAGAACCGTACAACGTTTATCCTTGGAAGGGAAGGTCGCAGATGTCAGGAAGATCATTCCCAACATCGTTGATCCGGCGGTTCGGGAACGTGTTCGTCAATGTGTCGATCTCCTCGAGTCGAATGGGGTGAAACTTGTTTCTCCGGGGGACATTGCGATGGCATCGGGAGTTCCGATCAAGAAGGTGCGGGTGTTTGCGCCTAAAACTTTTCAGAATCCAGACGCTATTGCACGGCATGACTATGTCTCGCATCTTGAGTACAAGCAGTTCCTTTACGCAGGAACCGCAGAAAACTCCAACTTCCGAATGGCTGTTTTCTGTAAAGGTGGAGTATTCTCGTATGAAACTGAGGGTAAGCTCGCCTGGGCAAAACTCCATAAGAATACTGAATATGTTCCGGCGGAAAATCGAGAAGGATTCCTTGGGTACGTCTATCCTGGCAGCATGTTGATTGCCCGAGAGGGATTGGATTGCCAGAATTTGGAAAATCTGACCGCCGCAGAACTCGCCAAGCGACTGTTTTGGCTTCGGACCTTGCCTTCGGCCAAGGAAAAACGCGGTGAACTTCAGTTTCATGTCGAGGCAAGGGCCAAGGGTGACATTCCAGACGAAGCGAGGGCATCGTCATTTGCCAAGGGGAAGACGCTCTTGCGCATTGTGGCCTCGAACATAATGAAGGACTTCCTGATTGAGGGGATTCATTTCCGAATGAAAATGGATGGTAGCATTGATTTCATTAGGAGGTGATCTATGATTGCTCGCACGTTGTCCTTTTCCTCGCCTGGTAAGTTGTCCGTTCGCCTCAATCAACTTGTCTACGATGGAGAAGGGGGCGTGCGGCGATCTTTCCCCATCGAGGATGTGGGATTCGTCATCCTTGAGACGGCGCAAATGGTCATCACCTCGTTTGCGCTTCAGGAATTGGCTAAGGCCAATGTGGCAGTTGTCGTTTGCGATGCGTCGCATACACCGGCTGCGCAGTTTTTGCCCTTTGCCGTGCATTCGACGACCCAGGAAACAGTAGCGGCGCAACTCGCTGCAACTGAAGCTGTTCAGGGGCGGTTGTGGCGGCAGATTGTGCGATCGAAAATCACCAACCAAGCAGCACTTCTCCAGCGTTTTGGCCACACGGCGACTGCTGGTAGGTTACGGACCCTGGCTGGCGAGGTGAAAAACGGCGATCCCGCCAATTGCGAGGCGCAGGCGGCGCGGCTTTATTTCCAAACGGTTGTACCTGATCCCGATTTTTCGCGGACGCGTACGGGTGTCTGGCCAAACTCCGCCCTCAATTACGGGTATGGCGTCTTACGGGCGGCGGTAGCACGAGCGTTGGTGGGGTCGGGGTTGATCTGCCTCAGGGGTATCCATCACCATAATCGCTATGACTCTTTTTGTCTTGCGGACGATATGATGGAACCGTATCGCCCGTTTGTCGATCAGTACATTTTTGATCCTGAATCTCCGTTTGCCAATGCCTCGGGCGACCTGACGCGGGAATTGAAGGCCGTCCTTCTTCAGGTGTTGACCTGTGATGTTCACACAGGGAATTGCAAGCGCCCGCTCATGGTGGCGCTACCTTTCACAACGGCTTCGCTTGCAAAGTACTATTTGGGTAAGGAAAACGAATTGGTCCTCCCGTCGTTCAGCTGATGAAGAATTTGCAAACAGCGCTCAATGGGTATGCGATCATGTGGCTCTACGTGATGTTCGACTTGCCCGTGGAAACTAAGCGTCAACGGCAGCGCGCGACGACATTCCGCAAGGAATTGCTTCGCGACGGATTTGTCATGCATCAGTATTCCGTCTATCTGCGCCATTGTGCCAGCAATGAAGCCGCAGCGGTTCATATCCGTAGAGTCAAACTCATCTTGCCCGAAGAAGGGTATGTGTCGATATTGAAGGTTACGGACAAGCAATTCGGCGAAACTGTCCACTTCGTTGGCAGGAAGAGCAAACCACCTCCACCGACACCGGTTCAACTGGAATTATTCTGAAAAATCAGAAATTCCAGAAGAACGCTGTCGGTCAAGCCCATTTTTTTAGTAGTGAATCTTTGGTAATACCCTAGTCAATAAAGGCCGAAACATGGCCAATAATGTAAGGCATTTTCAAAGAGCATCAAATCACAACACGCGACGCCACGCCGGGAACGGTCCGCAAATGTAAGGCATTTTCAAAGAGCATCAAATCACAACACGATCTCCGGGCGGCAGTGCTCGTTCCGGAATGTAAGGCATTTTCAAAGAGCATCAAATCACAACCCGCTTCGGTTCGCCGTCTTCGCGAGACTCAATCTAAGGCTTTTTCAAAGAGCATCAAATCACAACCTGCGCCATGCCAATGACCACGCCGTTGTGAATGTAAGGCATTTTCAAAGAGCATCAAATCACAACCAGTTCGACCAGCGGTGCATCCGCAAGCTCAATGTAAGGCATTTTCAAAGAGCATCAAATCACAACACACGGCCGTCGGCGGCGTGATCGAGAGCGAATGTAAGGCATTTTCAAAGAGCATCAAATCACAACTTGGCCTTGGCTGGTTCCGTCTTGCCCGACAATGTAAGGCATTTTCAAAGAGCATCAAATCACAACACACGCTCAGGGATATCGCGACCTGGACGGAATGTAAGGCATTTTCAAAGAGCATCAAATCACAACGAATAGTATCATTACCTAAATCCTTTTTATAATGTAAGGCATTTTCAAAGAGCATCAAATCACAACTGACCTCTTCGGCAAGACCGCGCCCGTTGCAATGTAAGGCATTTTCAAAGAGCATCAAATCACAACAACATCATGTCCAACAAAAAATCATTCGGAAATGTAAGGCATTTTCAAAGAGCATCAAATCACAACACGTACCTTGGTGTCCCGACAAAGTTTCAGAATGTAAGGCATTTTCAAAGACCATCAAATCACAACACAGCGCCTCCCTTTTCGCGAGCCCCTTTGAATGTAAGGCATTTTCAAAGAGCATCAAATCACAACTCCAGAAGCTCCTGGAGCAGTACTCTGCGGAATGTAAGGCATTTTCAAAGAGCATCAAATCACAACATACACTTATGCACGTGGTTGATACACTTGAATGTAAGGCATTTTCAAAGAGCATCAAATCACAACTCGGCTCATATCCGTACGATTGGCGGATCAAATGTAAGGCATTTTCAAAGAGCATCAAATCACAACCCGAATCCCCAGCACAGCGCAGCACCTACAATGTAAGGCATTTTCAAAGAGCATCAAATCACAACACCGCCCAACCCTTACCAAGGTCAAGGTCTAATCTAAGGCATTTTCAAAGAGCATCAAATCACAACAGTAGCCGCCAGGTTGGCTAGTCGTGTTGCAATGTAAGGCATTTTCAAAGAGCATCAAATCACAACACCATCACGGCGTTCGTGCACGGCGCGAAGAATGTAAGGCATTTTCAAAGAGCATCAAATCACAACTAAGGTTTTTGTCGAGGCGGTATGGCTTCGAATGTAAGGCATTTTCAAAGAGCATCAAATCACAACGGCCAATGCGATTGGCATCGCTGGCCGCAAATGTAAGGCATTTTCAAAGAGCATCAAATCACAACCGCCGAGGAACGTGCGGTCCAACTGCACCGAATGTAAGGCATTTTCAAAGAGCATCAAATCACAACTTCCAGAGGATGTCTTCGTAGCTCCAGCCAATGCAAGGCATTTTCAAAGAGCATCAAATCACAACACTATTTCGGCTTCTGTAAGGGTTTGGGTGAATGTAAGGCATTTTCAAGGAGCATCAATTGCCCTGCTGAACAGTTCCGTGATGAAAACGATTCAAAAATCTCCCAGAATAAACAGTGGGAATCTCCTAGGTTTGCCTATTGTTTAAACATCAACTGAATCAACCAGATGAGAAAGATCAAAAAGAGTTTCAAAAGTATAGCACATACTGGCGGTAAATGGCAAATGTTTAGTCGATTTTAGTCGTAAGGAACGAAACGAGAGGGGTATGCTGTCGGAGGAATAACGGTTTGAGGGTAGTGTCATTTCGTTGGGGAACGAAAACCCTCAATAGAGCGCCCATCAATTGAGGGCGCAAACCAACACCATGAATGACTCTCCTCCTAAATTCCGAGAGCACACGCTTGGAGGCCGCCATGCCAGCGGCATCTGCGAGTTGACCGAGGATTGGTCCGTCTCTCTGTTGTGCGTGCGGTTCACGATCCGCGCCGGGTTCCTCACCGACGGCGCGTCGGTGCCCATTCTGCTGCGCCGCTGGGCCGGGCACCCGTTCGACTGGCCCAGGCTGGCCGCGGCCATGGTGCATGATTGGTTGTATGCGGCGCACCTGCTCCCCAAGTGGCTGGCCGACCTGATATTCCTGGCGCTGCTGGTGCGCGTCGGCTACCCGATCGGCCGGTCCGTCGCGGACTGGTGGGCCGTGGTCCACTTCGGCGGCCCTGCGTGGCGTTCCCACGGTCACGCCGACCAGGCCTTCGCCCGAGCCCATGGTTCGATTTCGTTTTTCAACCCCAAAAGAAAGAAAAAAACAAATGAATAAAATGCACAAGTTCTGCGCCCTGGCGGCGCTCTTCATCCTCGGCCTCACCGGCTGCACCTCCACGACGAAAGTCGAGTGGGGCGGAAAAACCGCCGTCCGCCAGCCGGACGGCACCGTGCTCACCGACGATAAGGGAACGCCGTACTACGAGAGCGGCAAGAACGTCTACAAGGACAGCAACATGTTGACGAAGCGCGAGGAACGCGACCTGAAGGTCAAGGCCAACGCGGACGGTTCCTACGAGGCCGCGCTCGGCAGTCGCGTGAACGACGTCTCCGAGAACGGCATCAAGATGGTGACCGGCGGCATCGAGGCGACGACGAAGCTCGTCTCCGCCTGCGCGGCGGCCTACGCGACCATTGCCGGCGGCGCCACCGCAGACGCCGCAACGACCGTCGTCTCGAAGATGATCAGCTACTTCACGAGTAAGGGCGGCAAGGTCGATAACGCGACTGTGACGACCGACAAGGCAAGCGGCACAGTGCAGATCTCCGACGGTACCGTCTGCACGACCTGCACTGCCGACGGGACCTGTTCGGACGGCGCGTGTACTCCATGACGCATAACGTCCATTCTGTAAACGTCATTAAGGGCGGCTGCAAACTCACTGCAGACGCCCTTTTCATTTGATTCATCTATCGCACGTATTATTGTTTAACTGATTTTCTCTCTCAACAATCGCGCGCGTTTACACTGCCAGTGCGCCGATTGATACGGGAAAAATCTTTTCAGAAAAGCGATCTCATCGTCTCATTCAAGAGCGTGGGCGAGTGTGGCGGTGACGACGGTCGACGCCCCCTTCGCCGGCTTCACCTCGCAGCGGCCGACGAAACTTTCGGTGGAACCGGGGCTGGGAACCAGTTCGAACGAATAGGTGTTGTCGTCGCCGCCGACTTTCGCGTCCCACTTGAACGTCCCCTTGAAGATGTACCCCGAACTCGCCGCGAGCTTCGCGGGAGCCAGCGTCACAAGGGGTTTCGCATCGGGATCGGCGCCGAGTGCGTAAACGAGGATCTTCGCCTTCGCCAGGTCGGCGACACCTTCCACCCGGAAGCGGAAGACCGGCGCCTCGCCCTCGAAACCGGCCGCCGCAAGTTCGTCCTTGTCCAGCACAAGCAGCTGATCCTGTTGACCGATCATTTCCGCCGCCGTGCCGGGGATGCGCGACGCATCGAACGGAATGAACTCGCCTTGCGAGGCGCCTTCTGCCGACAGGCCCCCCACAACCGAGTCATATTCGTAGATTCCAATGTCAGCATTCAATTTCCCAGACCCTTCGAACAGGGCGACATTCGCCCGCTTGTCGCCGCCTTTCTCGACGAAGAGACTCGGCGCGCCCAGATAGAACTCTAACCAGCAGAGCGGCTGCAGCACCTTCACGGCCGTGCCGTCGCGGAGCTTGCCCGTCACCTGATACTGCAGCTTCATTTCATCGAGAACGGCCGTGCCCGTGAACAGATGCCGCCCCGCATTGTCACGAACAATGCCGGACATGACCGGCGGCGGCTTCATCCCTGTCGTCTCGACGAACGTGGCGTAGGCGGCGGCGGTCAACGCCTTGTAGACCTGACCACTGAAACCTGACTTCGAAGACGGATCGTCCTTCGCCCGAAGAGACACCGATCCATAGCCGAACAGCAACCCTCCCTGACCGAGTGCGCCACCCACCAACTCGACCTCGAACACCCGCTCGGTAGCGGCAAAATCGGGATTGTTCTTCGCATCCGCCTTGAGCGCGAATTCATAGACGATTCTCGCCCGGAGCGGATTCTCCGGATCATATTCCTCGGCCATCGAGAATCCCTTGGCCGTCGCGGTGTACTTCACCACCTTGTGCGTCGACGGCACGTATTCGTCGAGCACCAGCTTCGCCGTTCCGCCAACGGCCGGCGTGATCACCGCCGTCGCGACATGCTTCGAGAAAGCACCATAGTACGCACCGGCGAAGGGATTGGCCGCCACGTCGATCGCGAACGTCTTGGTGACGGTGACGCCGTTCTGCTCCACCTTGACCGTCACGACCTTCTTCTCCACCTTGGTGGCGACGCCGGTGATCTTGCCCGTCTTCGCGTCGTACTTGAGCCCCGAAGGAAGCCCTGACACCGTCACCTTCGCGCCGGCGGCGAGCGCCGACGCATTCACGGCGAAGTCGGCCGCGAGGCCCTGCATCAGCGTCGCCGTTCGAGTCACGACACCGTTGTACTTCACAAGCGCCTCCCTCCAGCCGACCTGCGCGGCGCCAAGTCCCGGATTCTCGCCTTCCGTGACCTGCCAGAGGAAGGTCTCCTTCGACTTGTCCGACTTCGTGAGCGTCACCGCATAGACACCCGGCTTGGTGGGCGTACCGTAGAGCGAATTGGCGGGATAGGCGGGCGTTCCCATTTTTCCATTCGCCGCAATCGCCTTCGCAGTCCATTTGACGCCGGCCGGGAGCCCGTTCACGGCGGTCACGTCCGACAGCGTCTTCGTCGCCGTCGCGACATAGGCCTGGTCGGTGTAGCGGAAACCGGTTGCGCCGTCGTCGCCCCACACGGTCATCACGGCCGAGAAGGTTTCGCTCACGGTCGTCTTGCCGTCCGCGAGCTTGTACTTGTGTGTCGCGGTGATCGGGAACGCGCCCGCCTTCGTGGGCGTGCCGTAGACCGAGAACGCGGGCGTCTGCACGCTCTTGTCCTTCGCGAGGACATCCTTCGCCGTGTACTTGACGCCGGCGGGCCAGCCCTTGAACGACCAGGCCGCCGGATTCGCCGCGGCGTCCGCGACGGCGGGCCAGAGCGCCGCGATGCCGCGCGTCTCGTACGCCTGATTCAATACGCCGTCCGCGAGCGCGACGGTCGCGACCGGCTCGACCTCGAATGCGACGCGCTGGAGCGTTTCCTCCTTGACCGTCGTCTTGCCGACCGTCTTCGTCACCGTGACGCGCGCGAACATCGGCGCGTCTTTGAAGGAGAACATCTCCGTCGGCACGCCCGAGACGGTATAGATGTAGTCCTTAATCACCTTCTTCTTTGCATTCGGATCCTCATAGACGGGCGTCGCGACGAGCTTGAGTCCCTTCGGCAACGTCTCGAGCTTCACCGTCACCTTGTCGCCCGCCGCGTAGTCCGCGTTGATCACCACGCCCAGGTCATCCACAAGATCGAAGGTGCAATACACTCCGAGAGCGGCCACCGGCGTCGATACCGCCTTATTCATCCGAATCCAACCGTCGGGCAAACCGTTCGGCCCGGAGGGAAGATCAAGTTCGTCCGGACAATAGACCACGCCGCTCGCCGCCGTATTGTACAACCATTTCACAAGGGCCGATGTTTCCCAGGGATCCATTTTCGCGGCGATCGACACGGACTCAAGCGATGTGCAGTCCATGAACATGTAGCTGTAGCACCCACGAGCGAATTCCGTCGCCGGCAGGTCCGGCGCCGTAGTCAACGAGGTGCAGCCCTCGAACATGTACGCGTAGCACAACTCCGCCAGGACCTTGGCCGGCAAGTCCGGCGCCGTCGTCAACGAAGTGCAATCCTTGAACATGTACCGATAGCAATACGATTTCAGTTCCGTCGCCGGAAGAACCGGTGCGTTCTTGAGCGCGGTGCATCCCTCGAACATCGAGTCATAGCAACTTCCTTCGAGCGTTGTCGCCGGGAGTGCCGGCGCATTCACGAGCGACGAACAGCCTCTGAACATGTACTCACAACACCAGCCCGCGAGTTTCGTCGCCGAAATGACCGGCGGCTCAGTCAATGCCGTACAATCTGCAAACATACTCTGATAGCATCCGTCCGCCAATACGGTCGCCGGCAGGTCCGGTGCCTTGATGAGCGCCGTGCAGCAACTGAACATCCCGTAGTAGCAAAAATACGAGAGATTTGTCGCCGGGAGTGCCGGCGCGACGGTCAGGTTCGTACAGCTGCAGAACATACAGCTGTAGCATTCGTCGCCAAGTTCAGTCGCCGGCAGTTCCGGCGGTGTCGTCAACCCTTCGCATTCCTCGAAGAACTCCCGGAACGTGCCGGCCGGCACGCGCGTGGTACCATGGCGGTTCAGCACCGTCGTCAAATCACCGGACGCCGCGACCGATCCCGTGGCCTTGACGCGGTTGTGGGTGTCGCCGGCGTTTTTGCTCTGAATGATCTGATCGGTATCGGTGGCGGCCCGGAAATAGATTTTATTTCCCCGATTCAGTCGAACTTTAGTGTCAAACGAGTAAGCCGCCCAAGTCGCCCCGTCGGTCGAACATTCCATGACCGGCTTGGGGGTGATTCCTGAAACCGTGAAGCAGACCTCGCAGCCGTCTTCGTTCGCCGTCAGGCAGAACGGATCGCCTGGTTTCGCCCAAGCCACGCACGACAAGAGCGCGAGTCCCGCGCTCGCCAGACACCGCCTCACTTTCATAACGTTCACGCCACGAAGCAAACTGCACATTCCGTTGACGATTCTTTTCATCGTATGGATCCTTTCCTTTATGGTCTATACGAACGAAAAGGAGGATGCGTTATGACGAGCCTCACTGTGGCCACCGCAGGTTTTTGTTTTCACGTGTTACCCGAAGGCCGCGCCGCTACTTCCTGCCGTCGTGCTACTTCCGGTGCCTCACACGTACTTCCCGAAGGAGCCTCCTCTCCGAACATGCACATTGTACCACAATCACTTTTCGAAAGACAATAGAGAATTTCACCTTCCGGTTCTCGACCACCAGCTCGAACGCCGCGCGTGCAATGCTGTACCGTGCTGCGTCTCGTCTCACCGTCGTACAAGGTGAACTCGCCGAACAGCGAGAGCTGCACCGCGATCGGTGCGTCGCCGCCGCCGGGCGCCCAGTTGAGCGTCACCGAGTTTCCGAGAAAATCACATTCTTCATTTTAGTTGTTGCCTTTCGTCTGTGTCTTGTGGTACAATTCCCGCCGCGTGTTCCGGAACTGCGTCCAGGGCGTTTGATCGGGGATTCATCGATCAGGTTCCACCAAGAGGAGCACGCGTTTTCTTTTTTCCACATGTCTTAGAACTTTTCGATCCTCTTGTTCTTCGAGACCTCCCACACCGTCGTCAGTATGCTACCCGGGGACGTCTTACTGTACAGCAGTGCGATGCGCATCGGAACGAAGCCAATGCCGAAGGCGGTGTTGAAATTCTTATTGGGAAGGACCTTCGTAGACATCCCGTGGGCGAACGACGAGATCTTCGCCGCCTACGCCCCGTCCGGATCCGCGACGAAGGAAGGCGTCCCATGCCTCAAGCCCCGACTTCCCCTTTCCCGATCATCGTGCTTCTCTGGGCAAGTATTCGACATGCATCCGATGGAGCCTAGGGGGTAAAGAGCACCGCGTGGGGGGGGCGACCTGCCCCCAATAGATTCGCCATCTATTGCGCTGGCGGCAGTCGCCGCAGCGCCGATCAGGAAATTTTTGCGTGTAATCATTGGCGCACCTCCGCTTCGGCCAGCGTATGATTCCACTGTTCGTCCGTGATCGGGAGGGCCTTGCGGACATCCGCGAATAGGCTGGCCACTGTCACGTTGCCACCAAGGACGAAATCCTCGGCCAGGTCGTTTGTCGAGTACCATGCGTCGAGCAGGTTTTGATCGGCGAGGAGCTTATGGAAATTGCTCCATGCGTTGAGTGCCGTGAGGTTACGCCAGATGATGATTCTGCGCCACACCTTCGGCGGGGGCGGCGGGGCGTCGTCATAGCGGTAGACTGCGCGCCATTGGTTTTCGACGACCTCGTAGCCCGTCAGCGCGGCAACCTTGCCGTCGATTGGTTCCGGCTGGTTGGACGGTTCGTCATAGTACCCCAGCGCGTTGAGCTGGGCGACGGTTGGCGAGTAGTTGGGCTGACCGTTGGTGTTGATGATCGACGGCGCGGGCTCGCGACTCCACCCGTCGGTGGCATTGCCGGTGATTTTAACGAGTTTCATGTGGCGCTCCTTAGTTGGACGGGCTGACGCGCTGCAGTTCAGCTCGCATGACCATGACGTTCACCGCGCTCGATGTCGCATTGATCTCGGTGAAGGTGAACGTTGTCACGGTGCCGTGCGTGCACGCCTTGGTAAGGTCGGCTGCCGCGATCGGCGAGAAGAAGTTCGCCGTCTTGCCCCCGTCCACAGTGGCTGGGAAACCTGTCACCGTGATGTCGGTCTGACCGCTGCTAACCACGTGGACGATCCAGTCTCGGACGCCGCCCGGGACGGCCGCCGGCACCTGAAAAGTCGGAAGTGTGTTGTTTGGTGGATCGACAACCGTCTGTACCGAGCAGTTGACGGACACAATGGCGTTGGTCGCGGCGTAGGTGGACGGGATCGTGGCTACCACGCTCTCCACCATGTTGGACGTGGCGATCGTACCCGTCCATCCCCACGGCCAGGATAGACCGAACAAACTGCTGCCGGATTCGCCGTAGAGTTCGCCCTTGATTCCATAGATCTGCCCTCCGTAGAATACGCCAGCCTGGTCCGTTGGCGCGTTTGACGTGTCGCAAACCAAAATTCTAGGACGATACACGTCTGAAGATCCATCCCCGTCAAACAGGACAATCGTGTTTTGCCTGGGATAGGCCCCTACCTGATTAGCGGTGACATTATGCGGATTGCCACTGTTCGCGGCATGTGCTGATACTGTCACGAGTGCATTGGTCGCCACATTCGCCGCCGCCGTGTACGGCGCGAAATCAGGCAAATCTGACGTAAACGCGATCGTCGCGGTATTGCCGGATCCAGGGTTGCGCAGTCGATATGTCCCGAGCCAGAATCCAGGAACTCCAGCCCACCATTCTGTGTAGTCTGTGTTGTTGTTCCCTCCGTATTGGATCGTCCCGTAGTTACCTGCGCCATCATCGAGGCGGAACTCGCCGCCGACGGTGAGGTTATAAGCCACACCATTGGATTTCGGGATGGCGTCGCGTTCCACGACCGCTGCGGCGATGTTGGTGACGACCGTCGCCGTGATCGAGCTGCCGCCGTAGCGTGCATCGGCCTCGTCGCGCGTCCAGTAGGGAGGATTCAGGACCGTGATCTCGTCGTAGTCGAGCGTCACGACCGGCGGCGAGACCGTGTTCGGCGCGGGGCCTGGCGCGCCGAGAATCCGCAGCACGAAGGCCGCACGGTAGGATGTGGCAGGACCCCCAAGAAAACAGTTGAGCGTCGTCGCTGTGGCCGGGTAGCTGCTGGGCGACAGCGTCGCATCGATGCGGTTGCTCGAGACGGTTGCAGGAACCGTCCACCATGCGCTTCCCATGCCGTTCGTCTGGATATAGAGCGCGGCGGTGCCGGCCATTGCGACCGGCTGGCCGTAGCTGGTGAGGTCGGCGGACAGCTGCAATGTCTCGCCGCGGTAGACGTCGTAGCGTGCAGGCTGGGCGCGGGAGGTCTCGACGTTCCATCGCAGCGGCACGGCGGCGAGGGCTGGCATGCATCCGCCGAGGACGGCGAGCGCAAGGGTCTTGAAATGCGGTTTCATGGGCGTTGAATTCTCCGTTTAGATGTCTCTTACAAGATTTTCTCCGACGCGCAGCAGCTTCGTGCCATCGACGGAACTGCGCATGATCTTTCCCGTTCCGTTGTAGGTTCCGAACGCGCGCAGAAACACGGCGATCGAATCTCCGTCCGACACGCCGGCAAGGGAGACGCGGACGCTTGCCGGGTTGTCGCGCACGGTGACAGTCGATGACGTTCCCCTTGTGAGGTTCTGCGTCGTCACGTCCCAATGGTCGAACAGCCACCCGCATTTCTCGCTGAAGTGCGCGTAGGCGATGACCATCGAACCGGCCGGCATCGTGCCGTCGAGCGTGTGCGGGGTCGTGTTCTGCATCGTCCCGCCGGGGGCCTGCGACAGCGTGACCGTGCAGAAGCGCGGATCGAGGCCGCTTCCGCCGATGTTGACGACTGCTATTTGGACTAGGCACATGATTCACCTCGTCAGATTGCCGGGTTGGCCGAGTGCGCCACCGTTTCGGCCACGACGATTTCGGGGCCGTCTGCCGTGCTGATGGAGACGAGCAGACCGTTCTTGTAGGTCCACGTCTTGGTCTTGGCATAGAGCTTTCCGTCGCTTCTCGGGCCGTCGTAGGCGTAGCCGACGTACTTTGTCCCGGTGTAGCCGCTGGTGCTACCTCCAGCACCGCCACCGGAAGACGAAGAAAGAACCACCGACGAGCGTACCAGCTGCTCTGCCACCGCGCCGTAGGTCTTGCTGCCGCCTTCCGGCGTCGACGCCCAGACGCGCGCGATTGTCGCCTGGATGACGACCGTGCCGGTGATCGAATCGGGGTCCAGCGTCACCGTGGCGTTAGTGGTGGGATTCGTCTCCGTGTCGTCTCGCCAGACGATGAGATAGAGAGGCTGCGCGCCCGCCGCCGTGGTCGCGAGGTCGTCGAGGTCGTCCACCGTGTAGTAGCCGGGCGCGCCGTCGACTTCAGTAATTCCGTCGATGTCGCCCGGGGCGATCTCCTCGCCCGCGATGACGAGAGAGCCCGACGGCACGTAGACGGTGAGCTTCGCGTTGCCTTCGTCGGTTCCGCCGACCACCTGGAAGGGGTGCGGCACGGCGACCGACCCGCGCAGGTTCGCGGTGTCCTTGACGGCACCCGCCGCGAGTGCGGCCGCGCAGCCGTTCAGGCGTTGCGTCACGTCCGTCGCCCACTGAGCGCGGATCGGATGGCCTTTAGATGGCGCTGTGACGGGGGCGCTCATTGTCCGTTCCCTCCCGTGAAGTCGGCTGGCATCGACCAGCGGCTGGCGCCGTAGAGTTCGTTCTTCCAGCCGCCGTCGGATGTCTTGACGCCCCACCACGACTCAGTACGGACGAAGGTGTTGTCGGCCTGTTCGTCGACGTCGTCCTGCATCTTGAGCCAGTCGTAGTCGCCGATCCTGCTGGCGAGGCCGGACGGCTTCTTGACGTTCGGCGAGAGCGACGAGCCGCTGACCGGCGGGTTGTCCTTGAAGCCGATATTGTCGAGGCAGTCGTCCGGCGGTTCTGAGTAGGTCCGCTTGCGGGTTACGACGGGGTAGAAGCGGATGACGCTTTCGATGCCGGATGCAATCAGCGCGGCGACCATCTTCGAGTTATCGGTAAGCTCGGTGACGGAGCCGTCCGGCGCGCGGAAGGAATACGCCTCCGCGAGGTCGCCGTCAGATTCCTTCATCCACTGTTCGACCTGCGATCTCAGCGCGTTCGCGCCCGGGGAGTCGCCGCAGTAGGCGAGGACGTTCTTGTCGTTGCGCACGTTGTGGATGGACCACACGTCCTTGATCGGCTTCTGCTCCGGAGACGTTCCCTGCCCCGGCGTGTCGTCGCCCGCCGTGTAGGAGTCCTTCGGCAGGCAGTTGACGGTGAGCACGCCGGTACCGCCGTTGCCGCGCTGTAGCTGCCATGTCGTGACGATGTAGTCTGACTCGATCGTGTCGCCGCCGTGCAGCGAGTCGGTGTACGTCTTCAGCGTCGAATAGAGGCCCTTGTAGACGATCGTCTCGGTGCGGGCGCCGTTCTCGCCCTCGCCGCGCCCCTCGGTGGGCTGGCGGTAGCAGCCGTCCGGCGTCGTGTGGGTTGTCGGTTCTGTCGTCGTTTCGCTCATTGCCAGGTGCCTCCCTTGCCCGTCTTCTGGTCGATGCTCCGCAGGACGGCGAGCTGGTCGCGCTCGATGCGCAGGGACTCGCCGCCGTTCCCGCCGCCCACGCGGGCGAGCGAGTCCATGGCCGTGAGGGCCGGGCGGAACGCCTCGGCCACCTCCTTCGACCCGAGCGCCTTCAGCGCGGCCCGAAGCGCGTCCATTTCGCCGGCGTTCGCCTGGCGTTCGCGGTTGAGCGCGGCGAGCTTCTTCGCGTCGCCGAGGGATTCGCGCTGCGCCTCGGCGAGCCGGCGGTCCTCGGCCTCGCGCTTCGCGATCGCGTCCGCGAGTCCGCTTTCGCTCTTCGTCAGCTTCTCGAGCTCTTCGCGGAACGCTGCCGTGCGGGCGCGCGCCTTCTCCCACGTCTCGATCGAGTCCAGGTTGGCCTCGCGCAGCTCCTTCTCGGCCTTCGCCTTCGCCTCGTCGGATGCCTCGTTCTTGGAGTACTCGCCGTAGATTCCGGAGGCAGTTCCGATGACCGCACCGGCCACAATGCCGTATGGACCGGCGACCTTCCCGGCCATCGCGCCGGCCGTGCCGCCAGAGACAGCCGATCCGGCGTAGCCGAGGGCGCGCCCGAGCGTCGAGTCCTCCCCGAAGTTTCGGGCGGCGTAGGTTGCGGCCATGCCGATGGCGAGGCCCGCGAAGGCGCGCGTCATGCCGACCATCTGTTCGCGCGACGCCTTCGCCGAATCGCCGAGCCGCTGCGTGCTGTCGGCCGTAGTTTTGAGCGTACGGGCGAGCTTGTCCGCCTCGGACGAGACGACGGCGTCCCCGCCGCCCGAGCCGGTTCCGCCCGGGTCGGCGAGTTCCTGCACCTTCCGCTTCGCGCGGGAGATGTCGGCGTCGACTTCAACTGTGAGCTTCTTCGCCATGGTCAATCTTCTCGATCTCGCTGAGGGGGAAAATCCTGTCAAGCCGGTCCTGGCGCATCATCAGCGCGAGCGCGCTCGCCGGCGTGGACCACAGGATGTCTTCGTAGCTCCATCCGAAGTCGCGCGCGGCGCGGTAGATCCACGAGGCGATCCAGCCGTCATTCCCGGACTCGTTTTTTTTTTCGCCTCGGGGATGACGTCGAAGACGGCGAGCTGCTGGCGGGCCGCGGCCTTGTGGATGCGGTTCATCGCGTCCACGCTCACCGTGTCGGCCCATTGCATGGCCGCGTCGAGCAGGTCGCCCCGCAGCACCTCGCGCGGGTCGTGCGTCAGAAGGTAGAGGGACGGCACGAGGTCCAGCGCGTCCTTCGCGTCCTCGCCCGTCACGAGCGGGCTCTTGATGCGCTCCAATGCGGCCCACATGCCGAGCGTCATCGGACGTACGGAGATTCCTTCGCCGCAGTCAATGGCGAGTGGCAGGATGGCGGCGAGCGCCTTCTCTGGATTCGCGCGGCTCATGGATTAGCTCGGCCAGTTCGTGTAGCGGTGGGCGGTGACGTTCCAGCGGCGGAGGCCGTTGTAGCTTCCAGCCTCCTCGACGTTGTCCACGTGGTACTTGACCGTGGAGTAGGTGAGCGTGCCGCCGACGGTCGGGAGCGTGCCGCCGGCTGCTCCGCTCTTTCGGATGGTGAGCCGGAGGTCGGTGCGCTTGTCGTAGCTGATCTCGCCGGCGATCGCGCCGTCCTGGTCGGGGACCTGCTCGGCGATGTCGCTATCGTTGATCGACTCGTTCTCGATCACAAAGCCCGTGAGCGTGGCCGAGATGCCGCGCATGGAGGCGGCGACGGTGATGGTGGATGGATTGGTTGACATGGGTTAGTCTCCTTCTTCTTGTGTGAGCAAGATGTCGACGCCGAAGGCCACCGTCACGACGACCGTGCCGGTGCGCTCTTCGACGTACTGTTCGATTGACGCGAACTCGAGCGTCTCGCCGTCGAGCGCGTGGGCGACTTCCTCCGCCGCGTCGAGCGCCGTGAGGTGCCCCGGCGCCTCGCGGTTGATCGCGGGCTTTTCGAGGCACTTGACTTCCAGCTGGCACTCCGCCGGGATGCCGTCCGCGCAGCCGCTCGCCGAACGGGCGAAGCGCGGCGTCGTCACCACGACAGCCACGCCGCGCGCCATCTGAAGCTGCTGCGCGACGTCGTTCACGACCGTGAGCGCGTCTTCGGCAAACGCCCTGCAGCCGCCTTGCACGAGCTCTTCGACGGTGTTCAGCGCGTCCGCGATCTTCTTCTGAAATTCTCTGATCTTCATTTTCGGTGTTGCCTGGTCAAATCGTTTTTGGTATCATACCTACAACCGCCTTTATGGTGCGCCCCCTGCGTTCAACGTGGCACAATGCCGCGCTAGTGGGAGCGGGGCACTATGGAGACGGCCTTTTCTTTTTGGTTCTAAAGAACGTCCAAAGATTTGGGATGCCATTCTTCCCTACCTTGATTTGGGCTACGAATAAGCTTCCGTCGAGAGCTTCGATGGACGCTTCGAAAATGTCCTTCTGGAGTTTCCTCACACTGTCAGGATTGTGCCAGATAGACGGAATGAGTTCTACGTCTCCCTTTTCAAGGGGTATGTTGTAGGGCTTGTCCGGTTCAATCCCAAAATGCGTTCTGTGGTCGGTTCCGTCCGGACGCTTCGCGTCCAGCCAGTCCTGGCCCGTCAATATGAGCTGCTTTCCTTGGATTGCCTCGGCGAACGGCGCGAGCTTGGGATCTGCATTCAACTTGCCGAGCATTCCACTAGACGCGACGCCGGCATGGATGGTGAACTTTCCTCCCTTGTCGAAGTTCTCCTTGAACACGTTCTCGCGCCACCGGACCGCATGGTTCCTGTCGTCCCATTGGATGAAGTCGCCGAAGTCGTTCTTCAGCTTCTGCCATTCGACGCTCTGCTTGGTGAACGGCACCTCGGCCTGCAGGGAGCCGTTGAGGTGGACCTTCGGCGGCTTCTGCGGTGGCGTGTCCTCGTCGATGAGCCCGATCCTGATGCACTCGCGGCGGGAAACGTCGTCGACGCCCATGCCGGAATTGAAGTCGAAGGGCGGGTGCGGCGAATCGAACGCCGAGAGTTCGGTCCAGATGGGCGACGTCTTGAGCGCGATGTGGCCGTCCTTCGCCACGCCCTCCCAGCCGACGGCCTGCGCGGCCGCCTTCCACCTCGCGTCCCAGTCGCGCGGCTTCTTGCGCTGCTTGATCCGGACGAGCTCGTAGGCGGGGAACGCCCGGAGCGCTCCCTCGGTGGTCGCCCGCAGATGTTCGGCATAGCCGCGCGCGAGGCCGACGTTCGTCTCGATCATCACGTCGAGTCGGCGTTCGGTCAGCAGGTCCTTGATCGTCCCGCGGCGGCTCGGGTCGCCTTGCTGGACTCCCTTGTCCGGGTCGTAGCCAATGTCGGAGAGCACGCGCCGGATGTCGCGGCGCACCTCCGACTGGGACTTCCCGGATTCGAGCATGTCCGCGACGCCCTGGCGGGCGGCGTGGAGGATGCGTGCGTCCTCGACCTGGGCCATGAAGAAGGCGCGGTCGCGGAGCCCGGCCTGGACTCCGGCCCATTCCTTCGTGTCGAGCTTCGACCCGACGAGCGCCTTCGCGAGCATCTTCTCTGCGGCTGTCATGCGATGCACCCCAAGATTGCGTCCTCGGCCGCGCCGAGCAGGTCCTCGTCGGACGGCAGCACCGTCTTGTCGGCCCTGATCGTCGCCTTCGGAACGAGCAGCCAGAGGAGGTCGCCCGTCTCGGTGTCCTTGATGAAGCCGTGCGAGCTGCCGCGCGGCCAGAATATCGCCGTGGCGTCGTCGTCGCTGCCGCCGGTCGAGTAGCCCGCGTACTCGCTCGGCCAGATCGTCGCCACGGAGGGGTCGATCGGTATGGCGAGCGCCTTCTTCCCGCCCGTCGGGCGGATGGTCCCGCCCTCGTAGTGGAGGTTGGCGCCTTCCTTCCCGACTTCGGCGACGGCGGTCTTCCCGGCCGCATGGGCCTCGACGGTCTCCGCCGCGCTCGCCCAGTAGCCGGAAGGCGGGAACCCCGCGCGGCGCGACGAGGCCGAAACCTTCCGCCGCAGATGCCGGCGGATGAGCACCTCGATGCCGCGCGCAGCCGCTTCGGCGAGCACGCGGTCCTCGGGGAGGACTCCCTCGGCGTCCTTGATGGAAAGATGCAGCCTCATGTCCGGACTACTCCAGCAGGTGGGCGGGTTCGGTGTTCTCGGCGAGCGGCGAGAGGGCCTTCTCGGGGCCCGCCTCGGTTCCGTCTCCGTCGGACTCGGGGATGTAGTCGCCTTTCCGCAGCTCGTCGAACAGCTTCTCCGCGGCCTCGTACGCGCGGGTGCGCGACTCGTTGACCGCGAGGTTCTGCCGCGTCAGGAGACGGTACCTGAGCCAGTCCATCGCCGGGGAGACGAGCGACTCGGGGAGGAAGTCCTCGGAAGGGGACATGCGCACCTTCGAACCGCCCGACCGGATGCAGCCGCGCACGAAGGCGCAGACCTGGCGGATCTGGGACTCCACCGGGTCGGCCTCCGTCGCGGAACGGCGGAACGCCTCGATCTCCGCGCCCGAAAGCGCGGATTCGAGGTCCGCCTCTGTCACCTTGCGCCACGCCATTGGTCACCTCGTCAGAATCACCGTGACGCGGCCCTTGGCGGTGCCGCTGAAGAAGAGCGGGTCGCCGGGCGCCACGTACTTGGAATCGGGCAGGTTCGCCGCCACGCCCGAAGAGCACGTGATGGCGCTCGAGAGCGTGTTGGTCTTGCAGAGCGTGACGTACGGCTCCTTGTTGGTGACCGCGAATGCGTTCACCACCCAGTTCGACGTGGCCGAAATGAGCGCGCGCGCGGGCGGCAGGGGATAGGGCGCAATCGTCGACTTGTTCGTGACGACCTGCACGCCGTTCGACCACACGACCGTCCACACGAAGTTGGACGTGGAGAGGTCGGTCACGACGTCGCGCATGCCCCAGAGCTTCGACTCGCTCTTCAGCGTGACCGTGCCTGCCGCGACGGTGGACAGCACGTTGATCTGCTGGACCTTTCCGCCGCGATGGTTCCCGACGGCCTGGCCGTCGGCGATGGACACGATCTCGGTGTCGGCGTAGACGAGCGCAAACGCCGAAAGCGTCAGCGCAAGCAGTTTGCATTTAATCTTCATGGCGTTTGCCTCGTTGCAATCCCGATTCCGGGACGGCCGAAACCGTCCCGGAATCGCACTTGTCAGGTCGCGGTGCCGACGTTGATGATGCCGGCCGTGGTGGCGGCCGCGGCGCAGCTCTGCACCGCAGTGCCGAACCAGATGTCGCCGTTGACGATCAGGCGGTTGTGGTCCTGGTCGTCGGCCACGACGATGCCGACCGAGAGGCCCGTGTCCGGGTCGGTCTCGGAACCGGCCTCGAGGTAGCGCGCGACATAGGTCGGCACGCGGGCAAGGCAGCCGAGCGCGCCGTCAGGCACGATGCACATGCGCGTGGTCGTAAGGCCGGGCACGACGACGGCGTCCTTGAACCCGAGATAGGACGCGAGCTGCTGGTCGCTTCCCGCGATCGAATCGCCGAAGAACAGCTTCTTGATGTTCGCCATTTCGGTGCCCTTGAGCGCGAGCACGCTCGTGGCGGGATTGAGCCAGTCCTTGCCGTGGGCGAGATTGACGTAGTCGTCGATCGTCGCGGTGCCGATGGCCGGGCACTTGACGGCGGTCGAGGTGGTGGTGCCGTCAAGTGCGGAGGCGACGGTGCCAAGTGCGGCGGCGGCGATGCTGGAACCGGCACGCGAAGAGAACAGTCCCTTGATGCGGCCGGCGTTGATGCCCTTGTCGATGTCGACGCCCGTGACGTCGTAGCCCTTCAGGAAGTGCTTCGCCACGAGTTCCGCCCAGGCGGTGTCGCCGCCGGTGCGGTAGTTGTTGTTCGTGGCGTGGTATTCGCTTGCCGCTTCGACGGACGAGACCGGGATCTTGATCGTGGCGCCGGGCTTCACGTCGAAGGTAGGAGCCTGGTCGGAGAAGTCCATCGTGCCGAGACGCTTGATGACGTCGAGCGAGGGCTTGATGTTGCCAAACAACGCCTCCATGGCGAGCAGGATGGCGGGGGAATTGAGAGCCATAGTATTGTATCCTTTCTTGTGTTTTTCGGCTTACTTGCCGGAATCGATTTCGGCCTTGTGGGCCTGGTAGTACTTGGCGCGCTCCGTGACCGGCAGGGAGGCCATCTCCTCGCGGCACGTGGCGAACGCCTTGCCGGACTTCTTGACCTCGGGCGTCGCCTTCGCGGCGGCGAGGACGGTCTGCGCCGGCGCGGGCGCGGCGGCCCTGCAGGCGGCGATCATCTTCTCGGCGGCGTCGGGGGAGGCCATGTAGACCTCGCGGCACGCGGCCTCGTCGGCGATCTTCGCCTTGTTCTTCTCGATGAAGGCGTCGCACGCCATCTTGCGGCACTTCGCCTCCTCTTCCTTGGCCTTCTCTTCCGCTTCCGTCGCCTTGGCTTCGGCTGCGGAGGCCTTGTCCTTCAGCGCCTGGAGGGCGGCGAGGGCGTCCTCTTCGGACGCGCCTTCGGCGAGGCCGAGCGCTTCGAGCAGTTTCTTCATTCGGATCTCTCCTGTTTCTTGTTCTTGTTTGACCTCCGCCGCACGCGCGGCGGCAAGAGTCGAAAGCTCCTTGAAATGCGGCGTGTTGGTCATGCCGATCGACGTGAGCTCGACCGGGCGGTAGTCCTTCCCCACCTTCTCGCACGCGAACGCCGGCGAACGGTTGACGAGCGTCCTGGTGTCCCAGAGTTCGCGGCCGGTCGGCGTGAAGTCCCAGCGGGTCCAGAGCGAGCCGTCCGCCTCCTGGCGGATGTCCTTCGCCCACGCCATGGCGTCGCTCGGCTTGTCGCGGTCGAGCGAGTAGTGCTCGCGGTCCACCAGCACGCCCGGCCAGTTCGCGTCCTTCGCGGCCGCGCGGAACGCGGCCACCACGCTGTCGGCCGCCTCCTGGTCGATGACGTACTCGGCGTCCTTCGCGGCGCCTTCGACCGTGCCGCCCACCGGGTAGCGCCCGAACGGCGGAAAGGTCTGGAACCAGACGGCGTTCGCCGCCGGGTCCGCCTTCCAGTCGCGGCACGCCGCGAACGTGTGGATTCCCTTAATCTTCATCCTTCGGCTCCCCCTTGGCGAGTTCCTCGGCCATGGCCTGTGCCATGCGCTCCATGATGGCGTCCGCGAGGACGTCCGAGACGCTGGCTTTTTCGACTGATTTTAACGGGGTTTTAAGCCCCTCGGCGTCTTCTGCGTCCGCTTCCCCGTCCTTTCCCGAAGACGCGTTTTGCACGCCCTTTGCAAGCGTTTGCAAGCGGGTTTCAGCCCCTTTGCCGGGCGCGGCCTTCGCCGTGCCGAACGCGGGGGCGGCGGGTTCCCGTTCGAGGGTGAACCCGGTCGCCGCCTCGAGCTCCGCCCTGTCGACGATCCAGCCCGCCTGCCGCAGGACGGCCGCGACCTCCGCGGCCTCCTTCGGGGACGGCTTGCGCGGGATGTCGAGCGAGAGGTCGACGGCGCATCCGCGCCCGCCGAACGCGTGCGCGAGGTAGGGCCGCACGATCGAGCGGTGGACGGCCTGGGCGAGCACGCCGGCGTCGCGGCGCACGATCTCGCGCCACACCTCCATCTGCGCCCCGCCCGCGAGCGCGCCCGTGTCGGCCTGCGCGAGGGATGTGAGCGTGCCGCCGGTCGAGAGCAGCACGATTCGCTCCTCCTGGTGGCGGATGAACGTCGAGAAGGGGTCCGTGCCGCGGCTGCCGCCCGCGAAGTCGGTGATCGAGGACCCGGCGGGCCACACGCTCACCTGTCCGCGCTCGACGCACTTCGCCGCCCTGATGTAGTCGTCGCGCAGCTCGTCCGTGGCGTTCGGCGCCATGGTGACGGCGGGCTTGGGCATGGCGTGACGCTCCACGAAGCGGCCCCAGTCGCGCTCGCCCACGGCGGCGCGGATGTGGACGGCGAGGGCCGGATAGTCGATCGCGCGCCGGCGTTCGACGCCCACGAGCCCGGCCGCGTCGCAGGGCACGCAGTTCGGCCCCCATCCGTCGCAGACGGGGTTGTGGTAGGTCGCGCCGTCGTGGTTCAGGAACTCCCACGAGTTGTGCAGGGCCACTTCAGCGAGCGTGCCGTCGGCGTTCCAGAGCGGCTGCGCGAGGGCGAAGCCCCGGAAGAACGCGCCGTCGAGGTGTTCGAGCAGCTCCGTGAAGTTGTCGATGCCGGCGAGAAGCCGCTGGGCGGCGTCCTTCTGCTCGTCCGCGAGGCCCTTGTCGGCGCCCGGGATGGCGGCGAACGTCGCCTGGAAGTTCGCCACGGCCGCCGCGCGCCGCTCGACGCACGTCATCAGCACGGGGTTGACGGCCTCGATCTCCTGGTAGATCCAGTGGAGCCGCTGGGTGTCGCCGGCGCGGGCCGCGTCGAACACGGCCTGCGCGTCGCGGATCGAAAGGCCCGCGAGCGGGTTCGACCGTTCCAGCCACGACGTCTCGGCGTCGCGCCTGGCGGGGATGTCCGGCACGCGCGCCGGGCGGGATTCTGTCTTCTTTCTAGTCGCCATCGCAGGTCCTTTCGTCCGGGTCGCGCGCCGCCGTGGCGGCGAACGGCTTCACATACGCGCAGCCGAAGCTCGCCGCGCGGCGGCAGAGCGCGAGGGCGGTCGCCGCGTCGGCGTGGCCCGCCGCCGTGCGCGGAGACCAGAATCGGTAGGCGTCTCCGCTCACGACCATCTGAAGCTGGTGGAGGTCCTCGCGGATCCACTTCGCCGCCGGAATCGCAACGCCGACGGGCTCCTCGAAGAGCTTTCGGAACGGCGTGAAGAGCCCTGTCTTGAACGGTGCGGTGAAGAGGCATTTCTCGATCTTGCCGGTCTTGAACGCCTTCGGGTCGGGGTCGTACTCGCCGAAGCCCCTGAAGCCCGTGTCCGGAAGGCCGTTCGCCGCGATGTCCGCGAAGCCGCGCCCGGGTCCCGTGTAGTCCACGCACACGCGCACGCACTTCTCGATGCGGCTCTTGACTGCGGCGAGCTGCTTTCCCGTGTCCGGCTCCATGAGGCGCAGAACGTCGCGCGTGACGAGGACGTTGCCGACCTTCTTGGCGTACCAGAACACGGACGGGTCCTTGATTCCGCCGAAGTCGAAGCCGCCGTAGAACTCGCCCGGCTCGTCCGGGTCGAATCCGTGCTCGTCGGCGTTCGGCGACTCCGCGGCGGAGATCATCGGCAGCGTGAGGACGTTCGCGGTCGTGTCCAGGAACTCGCACTCGAACTCCTGCGGCCACGCCTCGGGCGCGTCGAATCCCGCGCGGACCTCCTCGACGTATTCCTCGGCGGTCCTGCCACCGAGCTTTCCGGCGGCCTCCCACTCCTTCGCGGCCTCGTGGATCGTCACCTTGTGCACCGACCACTTGAGCTTCCGGCCAGGGTCGGGCTCGAGCAGGTTCTCCTTGCAGAGACGGTGGAACATGTCGCCCTGGCCGTTCGGCGTGGAGGTGATGATCACGCGCTTGATGTTGCGCATCGGGTTCACGATCACCGCGTAGACGGCCTTCCACACTTCGTCCTGGTCGTCGAAGAACGCGAACTCGTCGAGGATGAGCGAGCCGGTGAAGCCGCGCAGGGACGACGGCCGGCCGGGGAGGCCGTAGATCTTGGAGTGCGTCAGCTCGAACTCGATGACCTTCGCCTTGATCTTCGTCTTCCCGTCCAGGTCGGTGAGCTCCTCCTCGGTGTCGGCGAAGGCGATCTTGGCCTTTTCGGCCCACTCCTTGCACTTGTCGAGGGTCTCCATCGACTGCCTTTCGGTCGGCGATGCGATGATCCAGTTCGAGCGCATGTTCGTCATGGCGTCGGACGTTGCGATGTAGCTTGCGGTGTGGCCCTTGCCCGTCTGGCGCGAGAAGAGCGCGATCAGGAATCGGCTCTTGTCCTCGTAGAGCCGCCGCTGGAACGGCAGAAGGTCTTTCTTCAGGAGTATCATCCGAAGATCTCCTTCATCTTGGCGAGCTTCTGCTCGTTCGTCAGCCGGGTGTCGTTTGCGGCGTCCTTCACGGCCGCAAGGCGGCGTTCGGCCGCCTCGAACTTCTCGCGGTCGAGGCGCTGCCTCTCGGCGTCGAGCTGCAGGCGGCGCAGCTGCACGACCGTCTGCGCGAGACGGTAGGCGGTCTTTTCGTCGCCCGGCTTCATCATCGCCGCCGCGAGGTCGGCCTTCAGGGTGGCGATGATCTCGTCGTCGCCGATCTCCGCCTTTTCCGCGAGGCCCTTGACGTACCGCTGGGCGATGCCCGCGCGCACCGGGGCGGCGGCGTTGTAGTCGTCGGCGTGCGCCTGGAAGAAGCGGTAGTAGGCGGCCTGGGACCCCGGCGAGACGCCGAACTGGTCCTTGAGGAACGCCGCGCCGGTGCCGTAGGGCTTCCCCAGGCACGCGGCGTACGCCTCGTCCCGCTCCGCGGGCTTGAGCTTCGCCCACCAGCTGTCGCTTCTCGCCTTCATCGTGTCAGAGTCCGATCATGGCCATGCGGCCCGCGTCCGTGATGAAGTAGATGACCTCGCCCGTGAAGGCGTGGCGGCCCGTGCGCACCCAGCCCCTGCCCTGCATGTGCGCGAGGGCGCGGCCGCGCTCGAGGTCGGTGAGCGTCTGCCCCACCGTGCGCTCCACCTGGTCCATCAGCGGACCGGCGCAGAGGCCGCCCTCCAGCGGGTCCAGCACCTCGAGGGCGCGCTTCATCGTCAGCTGTTCGACGGCGTTCAATTGCCACCTCCGCAGATCTTCTTGTAGAGACTCGAAACCATGTCGTAGATGCGGTTCTGCATGTCCTTCAGGGCGAGGATGGCCTGGCCCTGCCCGGCGAGCTCCGCCTCCACCTTCCGGAGGCGGGTGAAGATGTCGGTGAGTTCCCTGGCGTTGTCCTCGCAGTGCGCCTGGAACTGCGACTGCTCGACGCGCAGGGGGTCCTGGGCGATGGTGGTGCGGGTGTAGCGGGCCTTGAGC
>JAZUGW010000316.1:0-4531 GCA_045641465.1 Kiritimatiellia bacterium
ACCGGCTTCTGCGCGGCGAGCATTCCCTTGTCGGCTTCAGCGGCGAAGACCTTCACGCGCGTCATCATCTTGCGCGCGATGTTGTTCTTCGGCAACATGCCCCACACGGCTTCCATGATCATGCGCTCGGGGTGCGTAGCGCGCATCTCGGCGGCCGTGAAGTGCTTGAGGCCATCACGCCAGCCAGAGTAGCGCTGATAGTCCTTCATCGCTTCCTTCTTGGCGGTCAGCTTGAGCTGGGCGGCGTTGGTGACGATCACGAAAGCGCCGGCATCGACCGACGGATCGAACGCGGGCGTGTCCTTCGCGCGGAGTTTGTTGGCGATCACGACCGCGAGGCGGCCGAGAACCTGGTCCTTGGCGTCCACGATGAACCACTTGCGGCTGTCGCCGGGATTCACGGGACGAGTGCTTTTCTGCAGCATCTTTGTATCCTTGTTAGTGTGGCTTTGTGCCCCTGAACGGGGATTTGTCCGTATGGCGCCGACGAAACCTTTCGCCAGCGGGAAACCGACTTCGTCAGCCGATTTCGGGTTGGAAGTTCATATTTAATCAAAAAACGGGGAAAATGTCAATAGGGTTTCGCATTTATTTGCAGGGTTGACTAATTTAAGTTGAGTTCCCTTATGGAGGGCGTTGCGCCGCAATAGGCGAAGCGCCTCTTCCCTTAATGTGCAAGTGTGCAAGTGTGCAAGCGGGCAATGTGCGGTGGTGAATGCCAGTGCCAGTGTCTCCAGGGCGGATGCCGTGCGCCGAAGGCAATGGGCCGCCTCGGTGCGTGGCCGCAGCGCCGCATCGTGATCCGCCCCGCCGTCCCGTTCGGGCCGTTCAAGCCGCGAGCATCTCTTCGAGCGCCTCGGGCGACTGGTTCGCCATCATCCGCGCCTTTTTCGTTCCGCAACTGTGCTTCCTTGCGTATCTGTTGAGCAGGTTCACCGCGATTCGCGTCAGCGTCGCGCGGTTCTCGGCGGCATGGAGCGTCCGTGCCGTGCAGTAGTCCTCGCCGAAGGTGACGTCGAGCGTCCAGTGGAGGCGGTTCTCGATCCCCCAGTGCGCCCGGACCGCCATGAGCGCGATGTCCGGTTTGACGGGGAGCGACGAGATGTAGAGCCGCTTCTCGGTCGAGGTCTCCCACTTGCCCGTCTCCTTGTTCCGTGCAGTCCGCTCGGACACGATCATGACGACGCTCCTCAGGCCGACCCACTCGTCCTTGTCCTGGAACCATCCGATGTAGTCGGTCTGGTAGCAGGTGCGCTTCTCGATCCGTCCGTGGTGCTTTTCGACGACCGTCTTCGACTTCTTGAAAAGGCCGCTGTTCGCCGCAAGCTCCTTCTCGAACAGCATGCGCATCTCCTCGTGGAAGGTCTTCTGGTTGTCCTTGAGCGCGACGACGTAGTGGCCCTTCTTCTCTACGAAGATCTTGCGGACGATCTTCTTCTGGCAGCCCATCGCGTCGATCGTCACGACGCACCCCTCGAGGTCGAGGAGCCCGAGGAGCTTCGGCATCGCGGTGATCTCGTTCGACTTGTCGTCCACCTTGGCCTCCCCGAGGACGATTCCCTGCGCGTCGGACCAGGCGTTCACGATGAACGGCGTCTTCCCGCCGCGGCACCTGCCGCGCTTCGCCGCCTTCCCGTCGAAGGACACGACCTCGAACGGAAGCCGCTCGCGCAGCTTCGCCGCGACGGACCTGAGGCACGCGGACAGCAGCCCGGGGTCGAGGTGCGCGAAGAGGTACTGGAAGGTGTTCGCGTCCGGCACGCCGTTCTCGAACGGGCATCCGTGCCTGCGGAACCAGGCGAGGTTCAGGCCGACGAACGCCTCGAACATCCTGTAGCTGCTGAAGCCGCACATCACCGACACGATCGCCGCGAAGACCATGTCGTGCACGCGGTGCCTCCGGTGGTTGCCGTGAAGCGGGTCCGGGATGACCGTGACGACCGACATGACCGTGCCTTCGATGCCGTTTCCGACGTTCATTTCCTGCTGTTCCTTTCGTTGCTGGAAAAAGTGAAAACACCCCCTTGACAGGGTATGTAATATATTATATACTATCGCGCATGAAAAGTCAACCGCTGCCTTTTGAAAAGGCGATCAAGCTGAAACGGCTTGCCCGCGGGGTCCTGACGCCGATCAAGACCGCCAAGACGGGCAGGGTCTTCTACTGCCTCCAGTACGGGAGGAAGGGGAAGCACGTCTCGAAGTACGTCCCGGCCGACGAGCTGGACGCGTACCGCGAGGCGACGGAGAACTACCGCCTCTTCATGGAGGCGGTGGACAACTACATCGAGGAACTCTCCGCGCGGACGGCGGAGGAAATCAGGAAGGAGGCGAAGTCATGCAGAAAGGACAGGGGCTCGAAGAGCGCATCCCGCTCTACGCCGCGCGGTGCGTCAACGTCTGCGAGGCGATCCCCGCGAAACGGCTGAAGGCGGGGCACTTCAAGGACCAGTTGTTCCGGAGCGCGACCGGCGTGTCGTCAAACTACGCCGAGGCCGAGGAGCCGGAGTCACGCCGGGATTTCATCCACAAAATGAAGGTTTCGATGAAGGAGCTATCGGAATCGCGCTCATGGCTACGCATCATCGCGGCGAGCGGGTATCTCGACGAGAAGCGGCTCGAGCCGCTGATCGCCGAGTCGCTGGAGTTGACGCGGATGATGGGCGCGAGCGTCGCGACGGCGCGGCGAAAGCTCGAACAGGAGGGCGACACGGACATCTGAACCGAACGGCGTGCTGCACGGACACTGGCGCTGGCACTCACCACCGCACACTGCCCGCTTGCACACTTGCACACTTGCACATTAAGGGAAGAGGCGCCTCGCCCGTTGCGGCACAACGCCATTCAGGGGTTGGACTCAATTTTAAATTGGTCAGCCCTGGTTTAATGCAAAGATGCTTTTGATTTTGGATATTGTGCCATGGATCACCTGGCAGACCACAGATTGCTTACCCGAACTGGTTTCCCGGTGGGATTGACCCAATTGGTCCACTTTCGCACATCCCTTAACAATCTGGCCGATCCATCCCTGTCCATCAACTGACCGAGCAAAGTCGCAGGAGATGAAACCGGCGCCTCCAGAATTTCGTCGGCGGCATTCAACAATCGGTTCCACTCTGTCATCTCAAACATGCAATCCCCGCTGCCACGATAGCCAATCGCGTAGGCAGCCAACGCCAGAATCATGGAATGCTTTCTCATGATGGAGGCGCTTGCCCTTATCGTTTTCCATGTTGGCATGCGCCCATCGTCAAAATACAACAGGCACCTCCCATTGCCAGACCAGTACTCGCCCTTACGCCCCAGACCAAGCATCAAGCTTTCCGAAACATAGCCCGTGTCCTGGTCGACAAAAACATCTGCATCATTGTACAAAGCGCGCCTGATTGTCTTCCAGGGTAGTTTGCACGTCATTCGCTTCGAATCAATCATGTCGACGAGGAGATTGGAGCACTCCGTCCTGAATCGCAGTCCATGGCCGTCGTCAAGCCAGAACACAATCTCGTCGGCAAGTTCCATCGGGGTTTCATATGGTCGACCATAGTACGGGTCACGGTCATGAAACGACGAGACGACTTCGACGCTTGCAATCACCCGTTCACTGACATTGGCAAAATACTCCTCCATGTCTACATTACAAGTCATTTCGGGTTCCACGCCAAAACCAATTTGATTCATTGCCAAATAAAAATCGGGGGCGATTTCCCCATCGATTTCAAAGGACCCTCCTCGCTTGAAATCGATTTGCACAACGTACCTTGCGGAAACCGACTGGTCGAACATCGTGCCATCTTCAATTCCAAGATAGGGTTGCCAACACTCTTCATATTCATCGTAGTCAAAATCTTTCCCGGATTCCTCTAAGAAGTGGCGCTCGTTGACGTCGACACAACGCCCAAAGGTCCTCAATCTGAATATCTCGCGGCCAACGAGCGGCACGTTGGACAGGAACTGCCGCACTTCCTCGGCCGTACGGCATCTTACCGCAGGCCATATCGAGGTCTGGAACTGGTTGTCCGGAAACTTTATTTCGGCATGGGGCATTCTCCGTTCCGGATCTCCTGGATTCTCGGGCACCGGATACGAATAATCGCGGGACTGGAAGTATTTTTTGCTGGGCTTGATCGTCGTGTAAATCGGCAGGTAGTTTCCCCATCCTGAATTTGTTTGTTCTCGTCCATCAAAGGTGCCACTCGATGATGTTTTCCCTAGGGCACTCATGGGAATGGTGCCTTCACTTCCACCGGCATTTGAGGTCGTGTCCGAATTCCGAGGAAGCAACCATTCTTCGCGGTCCAATTCCCGGATCGCGATTCCCCGGTTCAGCAAAGCCCGCGCGGCCAACATCAAGGCAACTGCATGTTTGCAGCGATGGTGGACTGGACACGAACAGACCGATTCCACGCCTTCCCCATCAGACAAATAGACATTGGTTATGTATTCACAGGTGCCCTTGACTTTAGCGGTCAAAACCCGTGTACAAAACCCAACTCGCCGACACGATCACAGTATCCTCGTCCACGAGCCAAAG
>JAZUGW010000317.1:0-22778 GCA_045641465.1 Kiritimatiellia bacterium
TGGTCGCACCTTGGTACGGCCGAATGGGTCGAATACAACTTCCCGCAGGCGGAAGAGATCAAGAGCACGTCCGTCTACTGGTTCGACGATACCGGCGTGGGCCGTTGCCGCATTCCCGCCTCGTGGTCGATCTCGTACCGCGAGACCCCGAATGCGCCGTGGAAGAAGATTGACGGCACGTACCCGGTTGCGAAGGACAAGTTCTGCGACTTCACGTTCCCGAAGCCGATTCGTGCGAGCGCCATCCGTCTCGACGTCCAGTTGCAGAAGGAAGTCTCGGGCGGTATCCTCGAGTGGCAGGTGAAGTAAGCGGAAAGACGTCGACGCCATGAAGACGATTGTGGAAGAGATCGCCGAGTTGAAGCGTGTACGGCACGCCGTCATCCTCGCGCACAACTATTGCCGTCCCGACGTGCAGGACATCGCAGACTACACGGGCGATTCGCTCGAACTCGCGCGGCGCGCGACGAAGGTCGAGGCGGATGTCATCGTCTTCTGCGGCGTCTACTTCATGGCCGAGACTGCCGCCATCCTCAATCCGACGAAGACCGTCCTCATCCCGGACGCGAGCGCGGGCTGTGCGATGGCGGACATGATCACCGGCGAACAGCTGCGTGCGCTCAAGGCGAAGCATCCGGGCGCGGCGGCGGTCTGCTATGTGAACTCCACCGCCGAAGTGAAGGCGGAGTGCGACATCTGCGTCACGTCCGGCAATGCCGAGAAGGTGATGGCGACATTCCCGAAGGATCGCGAGATTCTGTTCGTGCCCGACCGGCATCTTGGCGGACACATCGCCGGCAAGCTCGGGACGGACTACGTTCTCTGGCCGGGGTACTGTCCGGTACACGCGGCCCTGACGGTCGAGGCGATTGCCGCAGCGCGTGCGGCGCATCCGGGTGCGCCTGTGCTGGTGCATCCCGAGTGCGCGAAGGCCGTGCGCGACGCGGCGGACGAACAGCTCTCCACGGGCGGCATGTGTTCCTTCGTCAAGACGTCGTCCGCGAAGGAATTCATCGTTGGCACGGAGGCGGGCATTCTGCATCGTCTGCAGAAGGAGAATCCGGACAAGGTCTTCTGGCCGGCGGCCCCGTTGACGTGTGCGGATATGAAGAAGGCGACCCTGGAAAATGTGCGCGATGCGCTGCGGACGCTGTCGCCTGTTGTCCGGGTGTCGCCTGAGATCGCCGCGCGTGCCAAGCGGGCCATCGAGGCGATGCTCGCCATTTGATCGTTTGTCAACCGCGCAGGGTCTGCGCAAGGAGGTTGCATGAAGTTCATTCCATGTCTACTGTTAGGTATCCTTGCGTGGGTACCCTGCGTACGGGCGGATGTCGCGCAGGAGAACCGCTTCGATGCGGCATGGGCGCGGCGGAAGGGCGAGGCCTATCGGGAGCGTCCCGTGCGCCCGCCCGTCTTCCGCGGGCATCCGCGCTTTGCGCGTCCCTATTCGGAAAACATTGCGCATTTCGTGCTGCGCGTCTTTCACAACGGCGAAACGAATTTCTACGCCTTGGCGAATCAGAAGTTTGCGGAGAACTGCCGTTTCTACCACGCGAACAAGGACGTGCGCAACGACCGCGATTCGTTCTACTGGAACATCGGCGAGTTCTGCCGTGTGCTACTGCACTACGGGAAGGTCGGCGACCGTGCGCCCGGACGCGTCTCGTCCGACGCCGAAGCGGTGTTTTGCGAGATGGCGCTGAGCTATTGCCACGACATGTCGAAACTGGAAGATGCAAAATCCGATCCCGCCTCGACCTGGCGCGTCTACGAGAGCGAGAACCATCATGTGCAGCGCGATTCCGCTTTGTGGCAGTTGATGCACGTGCTGTTGAAATACGATCCGAAATATGGCGAGGCCGTGATGGGCGACGGCGCGACGCTGCGTGCGCACTATGCGGCCTGGGGCGCGTTCTTCCGCACATGGATGCGCGAGCGGGCGCGCAAGTCGATGTTCATCGAAGTTCAGAGCCGCGTCTATGGTACGCATACGATCAAGAACATCTATCCGTTCTACGATTTCGCGCCGGATGCCGAGACGCGGCGGCTTGCGAAAAACTTCATCGACCTCTTCTGGGCGCTGTGGGCGCAGGAACAGATCGCGGGCGCTTCGGGTGGCGGCATGTCGCGAATCTATCCCACGTCCGCGCGGGGAACGCGGACCGAGGCGATGTCGTGGGCGTATTGGTATTTCGGTACGGCGTCCCGTGAGCTGATGTCACGCAAGCCGAACGGTATGGACTA
The DNA here is from genome assembly GCA_045641465.1 of Kiritimatiellia bacterium. Lineage (GTDB taxonomy): Bacteria > Verrucomicrobiota > Kiritimatiellia > RFP12 > UBA1067 > RUG572. Next base: position 2,245 of record JAZUGW010000317.1, read on the forward strand.
CGTCTGCCTCGACAGTTCGTATCGTCCGTCGTCGCTCGTTCAGAAACTGGCGCAGGCGACGCCGACCGCGCGTGGCGTCTATGAGATCGAGTCGCGTCCGCTCGGGTGGACCCTGCCGACGGACCGCTATCCGAACTATCGTCCCGATCCTTCCTGGGGCCGTATCTACCGCTATAGCTACTGCACCCCCGAGTTCATCCTCGGGACGCAGATGTTCCCCGAGGCGCCCGCGAAGAACTGGTGCCTCATCAGTTCGCAGAACCGTTTCCAAGGCGCGGTGTTCGGCGGTACGGATGTGCAGCTGCTGCCGATTCCCGCCGCAGGCGGTGTGAATGGACTCTACCAGAAAGAGCCCGATATTTCGTTCAATCCGTTCTGGTCGATGCAGAAGGGCGGTACGCTCATCACTCGCCGCAACCGTTATGCGGTGAAGACGGGTGCGATGCGTGTGTGGTTTTCGGCTGCGGGCGGACTGGACAAAGTGTCCGTTGAAGACGGTTGGTACTTTACGCGGACGGCAGGGGCGTATGCGGCTGTGCGCGTAGTTGTCGGCAAGACGGAATTTCGTGCGGCGGGTCCGAAGAAGCTGGATTCGCCGAAGGACCTTCTGCCGTGCGAGCGAGAGGGACATTTCCTCGTGTGTGCCGATCTTGAAACGCCCGTCATCCTCGAAGTGGCGCGTGCGTGCGACTTCTCCGACGAACAGGCGTTCCGTGCGCGCGTGAAGGCGTTGAAGCCGAATCTCACGGCCGAGGCGCTTGACTATACGGGCCTTTCCGGCCATGCGTTCCACATGTCGCTCGCGAAGGGCGGGGCGAGCACGGTCGACGGCGTGCCGTATGTGAAGAAGATCGACTGGAGTTTCAAGAGTCCGTTCGTCGAAGGAAAGTGGAACGACGACAAGGTCGTCTTGCGGTGGGGAGCGGAGACCGAAGAACTTGATTTTTCCGAAAGGCGGGCTGAATGACGGAAAATGAACCAGTCTTGCCGCCGGAGGGTAGCCTCGTTGCGGTACAAGGTGCGTTGGCGTCGTCTGCCGGAGGGACGGACGGGCTGCGGACGCCGTTGCCGTCGACACGTGCGCTTACGCCGTCCGAATTGGCGAAAGTCGACGAGGAAGAAGGCCTGGACAGCACCTTGACGGCACGCGCGAATCCAGACGCGGCGAAACCGCATTCGCCGGCCGAGATTCTGGGGGCCTTGGCGGGGTTGGCGATTGTCGTGGGGGGATTGATGCTCGTCTTCCCGGTCTCGCGTTTCCTGCCGACAAAGTTGGCCGAAGGGACGGTTTCATACGCCTCGGCCGTGACGGCGGAGAACAAGCCCGGCCTTTCGTCGTTGCGTACGCCGTCGAACCAGGAGAAGGTTCTGCAGCGGGTGAAGGAACTCTCCGCTGAGCGGCGGTATACCGAGGTGGTCGACCTTTGCCGCCGCACGATTGGCGAGTTGGAGAACGAACGTGCCGTTCATCGCGCCTGGGAACGGACGTGGGCCGTCTATTTCGAAACGTTGTGGCAGTTGAAGCGGTGGACGGAACTGCGGCGTGCGTGCAAGACACTTGCGCAGGTCAATCCCGATTCGGATGCGCTGGCCTATTATCGCGCGGCGGGCTGGTTGGAAGAGATGAAGAACAAGTTGGATCAGGGACCCATTCCCGAGGCGACGTGCCAGCTCTATCTGGATATTCTTGCGTCTTCGGAACAGAGCTGCCGCCTGCGGACGGATGGTCAGGCGGACCGTGTGGTGGACGGGAAAACGGAATTGCGCCGGCTCTCCGAGTCCGATCAGCATTTTGTGCTGCTGTTGAGTGACATCTGCTTGATGCGCTGGCGTCTGAAGGGACGTCCGATGACCGAGGCGGGGCTTCAGCTCTTTGCCCGTGCCCTTGAACCGGCGAGGCGCGTACCGGAAGGTGTGAACAGGGCGCGTCAGGAACTCGCCGTCTGGGAAGAATATCGGAAAGGTCTTCGCCTCTGGCGTTCGATGAAGGCATACAGCCAAACGGTCGGCAGTGAGACGATTACGACGGAATGGGTGGAAAAACGGGTTGCCGAACTTCGGCGCCAACTGACGGAAGGGCGTGCGAAATGAGTGGGAACACGCGATTCTGCGACGGTCTGTTTGCACCGACATGGGTCCTGGGACGGCATGGTGTTCAGTCGTTCTTCAGTGTTCGCTGGTTTGTGGTATTGGCGCTCTATCTCATGGCGTCGGCTTTGATGGCGTTGGATCCGTGGTTCGGTCGAGAGACGTTCTCCTACGCCCAGGGTGGCTATGTGATTCTGATCAGCGTGATTCTCGTGAGCGCCATCTGCTTCGACTGGGGCTATCTGGGTCGTAGTCGGGGCGGCAATCTTGTTTTGCAGATGTTGCTGATTCTGCCGATGACGTTGTTCCTGGCGCGTTTGGTGGGGGCGCCGTCCGAACATCTCGTGGCGACGGACGGCAATCTGCTGCACCAGCTGGCGACGGGAATCAAGTCCATGGCCAGCTGGGTGGGACTGCTCGCGCTGATCCCGAATCCGATCAAGGAGATTTTCGCATCGCCCCAGGCGGCGGGACTCTTCGTGCTGATCTGCCTGGCGCTGACGGCCGCGCAGAACAAGATCCTGCGAGTGGGGCTCGTCTTCACGGCGTTTGCGTTTCTGCTGGCGTTCAAATTGGCGGACCCCGCGCAAGTGCCCTCGGGGGCGTTTCTGGCGGGTGTCCTGGTGCTGGTGGCGGGACTCGCCCTGCAGTTCCACGACATCACCCCGGAGATCCTGAACGAGAACATGGTGAACCACCTGCGACAGGTGACGGACGAGGCCGAGCGCCGTTGTTCGATTCGCGTGTTGCGCAAGGTCTGTGAAGAGGGAACCGTTTCGCCGCAGACGATTCACGAGATCGTCTTTCGCTGCTATGCGGAACAGTTCGGTCTTGATGCTGCTGTCGTGCGAACGCAGGTGACGCCGCAGATCCTCAATCGGCTGGTGGCGGAACACGGGCTGGTGGATGTGCGTGTGATTCGCGGACGCACGGAAATCCGTCCGACGGAGACGCTGCTCCGTCCGCACAATCCCTGGCTTGCGGTGGCGCTGGTGCCGCGTTGCGTGGTCGTGGGCGTCCTGGCGCTCCTCTGGTGGGTGACGCCGATCGATCTGATTCCCGATGCGATTCCGTTCCTGGGCTCCCTCGACGACTTCATCATCGTTTCGCTCGGCGGAGGCGGCGTCATCCAGACATTCAAAGCCCTCCGTGCCAAGTCTTTAACCTGAACTTACGCTCGTTCTTTTGCCTTGGTTTTGGTACAATATACCAATCACCGCAATGGAACGCATTCGATGGTGATTGTTGATTTCAATAAGAGAAAAAAGGAGAATGAAAATGATGACACCTCAGCAGGAGAGGGACGAGTTCTGGTTGCTCTCTAAGGGAATCCTCCAGGATTCGAAGATCGATACGGACGAGGCGCGGGTGATCCGCTGCTGGCTTTCCGAGCACAACCACGATGGCGCCTACGATTTCGCCATCGCCAAACTCGACAAGCAGCTGTCCGACGGTTGGATCGACCGTTACGAGTCGACGGCTATCATCGATGCGATCGGCCAGGTGTTGCGCATGATGCGCGAGGCCATCAACAATGCGAAGTAATCTGACACTTGAGGCTTGAAATGACGATTAAGAAAAATATTGAGGGCGAGGTCGCAACCGTTGTCGTGGAGGGACGCCTCGATACGATGACCGCGCCGGAGCTCCAAGGTGCTTTGTCGGAGTATCCAGGCGACGTGCGTCGGCTGGTTTTCGATTTCTCCGCGCTTGAATACATTTCCTCGGCCGGTCTGCGTGTGCTGTTGAGCATGCACAAGCAAATGAGTTCGGTCGGTGGCGAGATTCAGGTGGTTCACGCCAATACGGCCGTGAAGGATGTCTTCGAGATGACGGGCTTCTCCGACATTTTCACGGTTGTCTGATTGGGGATGCCCCCATGACCTTTTGTGGCTCCAAGTACTGCGGACTCTTGCTGGCGGCGACTTTTTCGACGTTGATCGAATTCCTCATGTCACTGTCCGATGAGGTTGTCGCCGGCAATATCCTTGGCGAGACGGCGCTGGGAGCCATGAATCTGCTTCAGTCGCCGATTAACCTGATTTCGTTTTTCAGTGCGTTATTGGGTGTGGGGGCGGCGATTTGCTTCTCCGTCGAGATGGGACGTTTCCAGCGGCGCCGGGCTGTGGAAATGTTTTCGGTGGGAATCTGGAGCGCATTGGCATTTGGCGTGTTTCTGTGGGGGGCGATGCTGGCTGTTCGAGGTCCGTTCCTGGCGTTGCTCGGGGCTACGGCCGAGACCTGTAGCCTCGCCACCTCCTATTGGGTGTGGTGGTCGCCGTGTGCGTTGTTGGAACTTCTGGCTGTCGTACTGGCCAATGCCTGCTATGCGGACGGTGATTCTCGCCTCTGCGTGGTGTCTTATATCGTTCAGTTCGTCGGCAACTGCGTGTTTTCAGTGCCGCTCACATTTGTTCTGGGAATGTCCGGGTGCGGGTTGGGTACGACCTTGGGGACTTTCTTGGCCGTCCTTGTGTTGTTGCTTCATTTCCGGCGGAAAGCGAATACGCTTCGCGTTGTACGCCATTTCAGTTTCCGCGATTTGGGGGCAATCGTCAAGACCTCGTTTGGCGATGCGGGTTCACGACTTTGCAATGCCGCGCTCTTCCTCCTGTTGACGCATTATGTGGTTGCGCATTTCGGTTCGAAGATGTTGCCGGTCTTAGGTGCTGCACTCACGGTTCTGGGGATCTCCGAAGCTTTCAATGGCCCTGCCAATGCGGCCCAGCCCTTGGTCAGCGTCTATTATGGAGAAGGTAATCTGCGGGGTATCCGACAGGTGATGACGATGGCGCTGAAAACGATGTTGGCGGCGTCTGTCGCACTTGGCGCCTTGCTCATTTTTTGTCCGATCCTGCTCACGCGTCTGTTGGGCATTACCGATCCGCCCTTGGTCGCTTCGGCCGCGACGGCTGTGCGCTTCACGGCGGCGGGGATGGTCGGACTCGGTCTGGTGGCGCTCTTCAATTCCTATTTTGCATTCATTGATCGCGGGTTGTTGTCGGCCATGCTGACGGTGCTGTCGGGGTTGCTCGTGCCTGTTTCGCTTTGCCTGCCGATGGGGACGCTGTGGGGCATCTCGGGTGTTTGGCTGGCGCTGGGTATGGCCCCTGTGCTGTCTTGTGTGTTGGTTGCCGTGTGGCTTTGGATGCGTGAAGGCCGCGGGCGGATGCCGTGGTTGCTGGATCGTTCGCGGGAGTCGTCGATTGCGATGTTCGATCTGAAACTTGAGAACCAGGCGATTTGTCGGGTCTCTTCCGAAATCGGGTCTCTCCTTCGGGCGAACGGTGCGACGGACTCGGCTGTACGGGCCGAATTGCTCGTCGAGGAAGTGTTCATGGCCGTGAAGGAGCGCAATGTCGGCCGATCCGTCCTCGCCGAAGCGACGCTGATGCTGGACGAGGAACCTTCGCTGGTGCTGCGTGACGACGGCGAGGTTTTCGACATTACCGATGCCGATGCGAAAATCTCGTCGCTTCGATCTTATTTGGTGGCATCGCTGATGACTGTGCAGAAGAACCGGATGAACCTCACCACCACCGGCTATAATCGCAATATCTTTAAATTCAATCGCAGGGTAGAAAGCGTAGGGGGATAATGAAGAAAAAGTATCTGAACCTGAGTATTATCGTCACTACGACCATTTTGTTCCTCTTGGTCGGTTGGTTCGTCGCGCGTAGCACGGCACAGATGATGGAGGACGAAGTGCGTAAGACGGTGCGTACGATTGTCGATGCCACCGTGGAGCGCATCGACGGGATGATGTCGGATGTCGAAACCGCCGTCGGCAATTCCGTGTGGATTGTCAACGAGCATATCGGCGATCCCGACTACATGTATCGCATCACGCAGCAGCTTGTACTCAACAACCACTTTATCGTGGGAAGTGCCATCGCCTTCCCGGAGAACTTCTTTGCGGCGAAGGGATTGCGCTTTTCTCCCTACTCCTGGCAGAACCAGGACGGTAAGGTTTTGAGCAAGCAGCTGGGAACCGACGATTACCGTTATCACGAAATGGAATGGTATAAGGTCGCATCCGACACGATGAAACCCCATTGGAGCGAACCCTACTATGACAAGGGCGGCGGTGAAGTGATGATGTGTACGTATTCCAAGCCGGTGATTGGCCCCGATGGAAAGATGAAGGCCGTCATCACGTCGGATGTCTCGTTGGAACGGCTCACGCGCCATGTGGAAACGATCCATCCGTATCCAAATTCATACGCGACGCTTGTTTCGGCGAAGGGGAGCCCTCTGGCAGACGGGAAACCCAAGGGAACTTCGCTCAAAGAGTCAATGGTCGGAATTGTCGGCAAGGCTGACAACGGCTGGGTCATTACGCTCAACTGTCCTGTGACCAACATCATCGCCGACTCGCGGCGGCTCGTTTCGCGGATCATGCTTTTTTCGGTACTCGGCCTCAGTCTCATCTTCGCCCTTGCCTGGTTTTTCACCAAGCGCCTTGAAAAGCAGGAGCAGGAAACATCGCGCATCCGCAGCGAACTTGCCATTGGCGCTGAAATCCAGATGGGCATGCTGGACCGTCATTTCCCGCCGTTCCTGCACGCCGCGCTGAAGCCGGCCCGCGAGGTCGGCGGCGACTTCTATGATTTCTTCGAGAAGGGGGATCGCCTCTATTTCGCCGTCGGCGATGTTTCGGGTAAGGGGGTGCCTTCTGCTCTGATTACATTCGCCGCGTCTTCGGCATTCCGTTTTGCGGCAGACTTGGGACTTTCCGCCAGCGAGTTGACCTCGCGTATGAACGGGCTACTTTCGCGTCACAATGAAAAAAGCATGTTCATGACATTCTTCGTGGGCGTCTTCGATCGCCGGACGGGAACGCTTGACTGGTGTAACGCCGGTCACAACCCGCCCGTGTTGGTTGCGGCCGACGGTACGGCGGAATTCCTCAAGGTGAAGCGTAATATCGTGCTGGGTGCAATGGAAGGTTTCCCCTATCGCGCTGAAACGCGCGTGTTCCAACCGGGTGAACGGCTCGTCCTCTATTCCGATGGCATCACCGAAGCAGAGACGATAGACCACCAGCAGTACGGGAACGAGCGGATGTGCCGTTTCTGCAGTGAACATGCCGGAAGCCCGGCGGGCGATTTCGTGTCCGACTTGTTTGCCTCGGTCGATGATTTTGCCGGCGCGGCCGAACAGTTCGACGATCAGACGGCGCTGGTGTTGGACTTCAATGCTTCGTCCTCGCTCGTGGTGGAGGCCAAGCCGGAGAACATGGCCAAGATTGCCGCCTTCGTGGAAGAGAACCTCCTGCGCAGCGGGTGCCCCGCGTCCGTGTTGCCCAAGATGATGGTGGCGACCGACGAAATCGCCGGGAATGTGATCAGCTACTCCGGAAGCCCCGAAGTCCGTCTTGATTTCGCGTGCGAGGGACGTCCCGCGTCGATGCGCCTTTCGTTTATCGACCATGGCAAGCCCTGGAATCCCCTTGAACACGCCGATCCCGATACCACGCTGGCCGCCGAAGATCGTCCCATTGGCGGGCTCGGTATCATGATCGTGAAGAAGCTTGCGACGCGTGTCGACTATCGCCGCGAGGACGGACAGAACATCTTTTCACTCGAAATGAAGGTCTAAAAACTATGAAGCGTCAGAAGTTTGCCGGGGTGGTTGTTGCCTGTTTGAGTCTTGTCGCAGCTGTGGGCGCGGCGGAACTGCCGCAGGTCGGTTCGGACGAACTGCTCGAACATCTCGGCAAGCGCGTGTTGGGAACGGACGGTGCGATGAATTCCTACCGTTTCGTTTCGGACCAGGTGCTTGCACTGGATGTGGGCAGTCGGTCTGACATCAAGGGTCCCGTCTTCGACCTGCCGGATGAGCGGACGGTCTTTGGCGTCCTCTGTGACGAACTTGATGCCGCCCTCGCAAAGAGGAAGGATTCGTCCATGTCTGAGACCGTGTGCCGCGTCGCGCGCATCACGCAGCCGGGCGTACAGAAGGTGACGCGTGTCGAGAAGGCGCGTTGCGCGCTCGAGGGCGATCTCACTGTCGTGAGCGAATCGTACGAGTGGCCTGAAAAGTACCACAAGGTACCGTCGGTGACGTTTGTACCGAAGGCTCCGGCCGGTGCGCCGGCGATCGTCGTGGGCGATGGGAGCCGCACAGGGCGGCGGCGCGCCGTCGAGAAGGCGCTCGCGGAAGGGCGCGTGGTGGTGGTTGCGGATCTGCTGGGCACGGGCGAGATCGACGGATGCCGCTTCGAGTCCGATTCGCGCTCTGAAAAGGTCAAGGGTGTTGCGGTGCTGCTCTATACACTCGGGAAGACGCTCGCGGGCGAACAGGCGAGCGAACTCCTTGAGATCGCGAGCGACTTGAAGCGTCGCTACGGGAGGGCTCCGCAGATCGTTTCCTACGGACGTACGGCGATTGCCGCCGCACATGCCTTTGCCGCGCGCCGTGATCTCGTTTCGGATGTCGAGACGATCGAAGCACCGCCCCCGTGGACGATGTGTGTGCGCGAGGGCTACGGCATCCCGTTTGCGAATACCGTCTCTGGTGCGCTCGATGTGTACGACTGGACGGATCTTCTGCCGAAGCCGGCCGATCGCCTCGCGAAGCGCGTGCGCGCGCATGCGATGACCGAGTCCGTCTCGCTCGCCGGCACGTGGGAGATGGCCTATCGCCCTACGCCGTGGCGCTCGGGTGCGTGTCCCGTCTTCAAGGGCGTGACGATCACGAACGCAGTGCCGGGTTTCTGGGAGGACCAGGAGAAGACGTTCCGTGCGGCGGGAATGACGGACGACTTCCGGATCAATCCGCTCCACGTGGTGCAGACCTATCCAATCACCGACTATGCCTGCGACATGACGCGTCCCAATATCTACGGTGCGTTCTTCTATCGGCGCTCGTTCACGCTTGACCATACAGGACCGGCCGTGCTTGCGTTCGATTGTGTGCGTAACGAAGTGGGCGCGTGGATCAACGGACGCTTCATCGCATTCCGTCAAGGATTTTCCACACCATTCGAACTCGCCGTGCCGGAGGGTGTGCTTCGCAAGGGAACGAACGAGATCGTGCTGGCCGTTGCGAACACGCCGAACTTCGCCTACTGCGAGGCGGATGTCTCCGGCATGACCACGCGTTCGCTCTTCCGCGCGACGGGCGGTATCGACGGACGGTGCGAATTGCGCTTCGTGAAGAATCCGATTTCAGATGTCTATGTGACGACCGCCGCTGATTTGCAGTCCTTCACCGTGCATGTGACGGGCGGTGCGGACGGTTTCGACTGGACGATTTCCGATGGTGCGCGGACTGTTGCCCATGGTCGTGCGAAGGGCGATTTCACGCTTTCGACGGAAGGCTATGCCTGGTGGTCGCCGGAATCTCCCCACCGCTACACGTTGACGCTGAAGACGCCGCAAGGCGAGTATCGCCAGCGCTTCGGCATCCGTCGGCTCGTGGCTGCAGGCGAGAAAATGCGTCTCAATGGCGCGCCCGTCTATCTGCGGGGTGTGACGGAGCATTGCTATTTCCCGAAGACGGTCCATCTGCCGCGCGACCTGGAGACCTATCGCCAGATCACCGCGAAACGCAAGGAGCTCGGGTTCAACTTCGTGCGGTTCCACACCTTCATTCCCGTGGAGGAATATTTTGAAGCGACGGATGAACTCGGCATGCTCGTGCATGTCGAAACGCCCAACTTCGTGAGCGAGGAGGAATTCGCCGCGATCATCGCCTTCGCGCGTCGCCATCCTTCTGTCGTCATCTACTGCACGGGCAACGAGACGCGTATCGACCGTATCGCGGAAGACTATCTCCGTCATGTCGCCGAGATGGTCCATACGGGTACGGACGCGCTCTTCTCGCCGATGAGCGCGATGCGCGGTATCGAATACGCGCTGATGAAGGGGAAGGACGAGATCGTGAAGACGCCGTTTGCGCACAATCCGAAACGGATGGCGCGCGTCGCCCGGTATTGCGATCTCTTCAACTCCTATCAGCTCGGTCTCACAAGCTACGATTCGCTGAACAGTGCCGGACCTTCCACGCTCGATGCCTGGGGGGATGTGTATTGCGGCAAGCCGCGTCTTTCGCACGAGATTTCAATCGACGGCACCTTTGTCGACTTCTCGACCGAGAAGCTCTATCCCGCCGATTCGCCGATCCTCGCGACGGGCATGTTCCAGGGACTTCGCCGTCACTTGCTTGAGAAGGGCGAATACGCCAAGGCCGATCTCTACTTTCGCAACTCGAGCGAGTGGATGCGTCGCATCCGCAAGTTCACGTTCGAAAAGGTGCGTTCGGCCGATCGCGTGGCCGGCTACGACTTCCTTGGCGACATCAACACGCATGGACACACCTTCGGCTATAGCGTCGGCATGATGGATGAATTCTACCGCCTCAAGCCGGGTGAGACGGTGGCGAATGTACGGCGCTATAATTCGCCGGCCGTGCTGCTGGCGGATCTCGGCAGCGACTTCACGGTCGAAGCGGGAACGGAGAAGCGGATCGCCTTTTCAATCTCAAACTACGCGCGTGATTTCGCGGACGCGCAGCTGACGGTCTCGCTCGTTCGGGCGGCGGGCGGACAGTCCGTCTGGACGCGTACGTTCCCCTGCGGTACCGTGCTGAACGGGTGCTTGAGCGCGCTTGCGGGATGCCAGGTGAACGTACCCGCCTCCGCGATGCCCGTCAAGTATTTCCTGAAGGCGCAGTTCTCGGCTGCGGGCGGAGCGACGGTGGAAAACGAGTGGGAACTCTACGGTTTCCCGAAGACGACGGCGCCGAAGGCGGCGAACGTGCGTGTGGTGAGCGAGATTTCGCGTGCCGATCTGCTGGCGGCGTTGACGCGGGGCGAGCGCGTACTGCTTTTCGGGGCGGGTCCGTTCAGGAGCGCCGGAACGAGTTTCCGTTCGACGCTTGCCGGTCGCAGTAACGGACATGTGGCGACCGTCGTCAAAAAAGGACATCCCGCGTTGTCGGGGTTGCCGAGTGAAGGCTATTGCGGCTGGGAATTCCGCCGGTTGCTGGAAGGGGGACGGGCCGCCCAGCTGGAAGGTCCCGTACCGTTCGACCCGATCGTGCAGATGGTGACGCCGGCACGGTTCCCGATTCGTCGTGCGGCGCTCTTCGAGTATCGCGTGGGCGGTGGACGTCTGCTCGTGTGCGGACTCAATGTGCAGGGCAAAACGCCGGCGCAGATGTGGCTGCGGAATCGGCTCGTCGCCTATGCGGCGTCGGACGCCTTCGATCCCGTGGACAAGATCACGGTCAACGATTTGGCGCGTTTGCTTGACGTGCCGACCGTGAGAGGCAAGAAGAACGCCAATCTGGCGACGAACCCCAACGATCCCTCGTCCGCCGTGCGGGCCGGTGTGCGGGCGCGTCCCTGACGGCTTGTTCAAGCGAGGAATCCATTTTAACAAAAGGAGAAAAAGATGAATTCGAAAACAGTGTTGATGACGGCGATGATGGCCGCGTCGATGGCATGGTCGGTGGCTGCGGCCCCGTTGACTTCGGCGCAGGTGGCGAGTGAAGGCTATCTCGTGTTCGGCCAGGTGATTCCGAGCCACCAGCGCGAGATCGTGAAGCATGCGGGTCTGCAGGTCATCCATGCGGATGGCGCAGTGACGTTGCGTCTGAAAGAGACGGGACGTGAAGAGAAAATGGAAGGTGCCGCGAAGCACGTGGTGATTACGTGCCAGGACGAAGTGCGCCCGTTCCGCGTGGTGCGCCACATCCTCAGCTGGCCCGACTGCGGGGCGGTTGAAACGTGGGTTGAGGTTTCGCACAGCGAGAAGGGTCCGGTCAAGCTGTTGCGTGCGGATAGCTTCGCTACACCGGTCAAGGCCTCGGCGAAGACGGTACGGGTGATGTCCCTGACGGGCGTGTGGGCGAAAGAGGCGAATGTCAGCGAGGCTCCCGTGGGCAACGGGCAGATCGTGGAACTCTCCTCGAAGGCCGGTACGCGCAGCGCCTGGGAGTCGAATGCGGCGATGATGGTGTCGTTCGGCGAGAAGGTGAATGAAGAAGAGGGACGCGTCCTGGGCGTGGCGCTGGAATGGACCGGCTCCACCTGCCGGCGCGTACGTCGCGCGTGGGATGGTTCGACCACGGAAGTGTTCGCCGGCGTCGATATGACGACGGGACCCTACACGTTGGACGCGGGCAAGACCTTCACGACGCCGAAGGCGATTCTCGTGTGGAGCGAACAGGGCAAGGGCGAGGTCTCGCGCCAGCTCCACCGCTGGGCGCGTAACCACTGCCTGCCGCATGGACGCGACTTGCATCCGATCCTGCTCAACAGCTGGGAGGGCTCGTACTTCAGCTTCACGGAGAAGACGCTGACGGACATGATGGACGGCGTCAAGCAGATGGGCGGCGAAATGTTCGTGCTGGACGACGGCTGGTTCGGCAAGGGCAAGTACGCGCGTGACAATGTGCATCGCGACAAGGTGGGTTTGGGCGACTGGTATGTGAATACGGAGAAACTGCCGCATGGACTCGGCTGGCTCGCGAATGAAGCGAATCGGCGCGGACTCCAGTTCGGCATCTGGGTGGAGCCCGAGATGGTCAACACGGCGAGCTGGCTGGCCGAGGAACATCCCGAGTGGATCTTGCGCGAGGAAGGGCGTCCGCTCGCCCTCGGCCGCGGCGGCAGCCAGGTCGTGCTCGACTACACGAACCCGGCGGTACGCGCGCGCATCTACGACATGCTCGACAAGGTCTATGCGTCGATGCCCACGCTGGCGTTCATCAAGTGGGACTCGAACCAGAACATCGTGAACCCGGGTTCGACCTACCTCCCTGCCGACCGCCAGCCCAACCTCTGGTACGACTACACGGTGGGCCTCTACGATCTGCTGGCGAAGCTGGAGTCGAAGCGGCCGAACATCATGACGCAGGCCTGTGCGTCGGGCGGTGGCCACATGGACTACGGATTCCTCCGCTATGCGGACGAGTTCTGGGCGAGCGATCGGACGGATGCGCTGGACCGCATCTTCATCCAGTGGGGCTCGTTGCAGTTCTATCCGGCTTGCGCTATGGCGTGCCATGTGACGGCGGTGCCGAACCACCACACGCGGCGTGTGACGCCGTTGAAATACCGGTTCGATGTGGCGATGGTCGGGCGCCTGGGCTTCGAACTTCATCCGAAGGATCTGAAGCCTGAGGAAATCGCCTTCGCGCAGGCGGCTGTGGCGGACTACAAGAAGATCCGTCCGATCGTGCAGCAGGGCGACCTCTATCGTCTCGCCTCGCCGTACGAGAATTCCTATGCGTCGTTGATGTATGTGGATGAAAAGAAGGATGCGGCGGTGCTGTTCGCACTCGGCCTCGCGGTGGACGGTCAGCGCACGGCGAAGCTTTGTCCGCGCGGGCTCGATGCCGCCCGCAGCTACTGCGTGACGGAAATCAACCGCGGCACGCGTCTGCACAGCACGGTCGACGGAAAGTCCTTCACGGGCGCGGAACTGATGCAGAACGGTCTCACGATCACGCTGGACGGCAAGTATGATTCCGCGTCGTTCACGTTGAAGGCCCGCTGAGAACACTGACGAATGAAGACGCGCGATTACGCCTTTTGCGGCCTCTTCGGGGCGCTCTCACTGGCGCTCCCGACGTTGTTCCACGCATTCGGGCTGGCCGGTACATTGTTCTTGCCGATGTACTGGCCCCTGATGGCGTTGGCCTTTCTTGTGCCAACGCGTCGGGCGGTGCTGGTGGCGTTGCTCGTGCCGTGGGCGAGCGCCGTGCTGACAGGCATGCCGCTCGTGTGGCCGCCGTTGGCGGGTGTGATGAGCGTGGAACTCGCCGTGCAGGTGCTGCTGCTGGGGCTTTTCGGTCGCCCGGCGGCGGCACAGGGTGCGGCGCGAACCGGTTTCCGTCGCGCATTTCTTGTGTTGGCTGTCGTGCTCGTGTTCGGACGTTTCCTGCATGCGGGACTCGTCTGGGCGCTTGCGCAGCAGTTCCCGAAACTACCGGCGGGCATTCTCGCGGGAGCGTCGTTCCTCGCGGGATGGCCAGGCGTGGTGGTGATGCTCGTATTCATTCCCGTGTTCGTGGCGGCGGCGACGCGCAAGGACGGTGTCTGCGAAGTCCGTTTCCTGAAGGCGCTTCGGCGGGTGCATCTTCCCGAGGGCGTCGTTCTGGTGTGCGCCCAGGTGCTGCGCTGGTTCGAGGCCCTGAGCCGCGACGCTGAAATGCTGGCGCGCGCACTTGATCTGCGGCGCGCAAGCGCGCCGCGAAAGAACGAAGAGACAAAGTCAGAGGGTGAGGCTGTACGGCTGACGGATCTGCGCGTGCAGTACGATCTCGCGCGCGAAGTGTCGCTCGAGATCCCGTCGCTCGTGGTGGCGTCCGGTGAAAAGATCGCGCTTCTGGGACCGAACGGCAGCGGCAAGACGACGCTCCTTTCGGTGCTCGCCGGATTCGTGCCCTATACGGGCGAGGCGCTGGTTTTCGGTTCGGCGCCGAAAGGGAAATCGTTGAAGGCCGTCCGGCGGCATCTGGGTGTGCTCTTCGAAAATCCCGACGACCAGTTCATCTTCCCCACCGTACGCGAAGATGTGGCGCATGCGCTTGAAGGACGCGGTCTCAAGCCGGAGGAGATGACGGAACGGGTCGATGCGCTTTTGAGCGCGCTGGGGCTGCCGACGGGGAACCGTCCTGTCGCCACGCTCTCGCGCGGACAACGCCAACGCGTGGCGATCGCAGGGCTTCTTGCGGCCGAGCCGGATCTGCTCCTGCTCGACGAACCGACGGCGGCGCTCGACGAGACGGAGAAAATCCGCCTGGCGGATCTGCTCGCCACCTTGCCCTGCGCGATTCTCGTCGCCACGCATGACCGTGATTTTGCCGCCCGTCTCTGTTCGCGCGAATTGACCCTGCAAAATGGTCGCATTATGATATAATAGACGGGTCTATGGCATTCTCGATTCCAGAAAATATCCTAGAGGAAATCAAGGCGCGCGTTGATTTGGCGGACTTGATTTCTTCGTATGGCATCACCGTGCGACGGGCCGGTGCGGACTACAAGGCGTGCTGTCCGTTCCACCATGAAAAGACGCCGAGCTTCGTGATCCATCCCGACAAGGGTTTCTACCACTGTTTCGGCTGCGGTGAATCGGGCAATGTGTTCAAGTTCGTGATGAAGCAGGAAGGCCTCACGTTCATTGAAGCGGCGAAGAAACTCGCGCAGCAATGCGGGGTGACGATCGAAGAGAAAGAGGATCCGCAGGCGGGACTTCGCACGCGTCTTTATGCCTTGCACGCCGAGCTCGCGGCGTTCTTCCGTCGTTGTCTTCTGCAGGCGAAGGAGGCCGAGCCCGCACGCCAATACCTGATGAGCCGGATGTTGAATCCGGAAGTCGCCGAGCGTTTCTGCATCGGCTATGCGCCGTTGAGTCCCGAGGCGCTGGTCACCTGGGCGAAGAAGTACAAATTCTCGGCTGATGAAATGGATGCCGCCGGCGTCTTGCTCAAGAGCAAGTACGAAAACGGCCGTCCCTACAATCGCTTTGGCGGACGTCTCATGTTCACGATACGCGATCGGGCGGGACGTCCCGTGGCGTTTTCAGGGCGTATCCTGACGAACGACAAGAAGGTTGCCAAATACGTCAACTCGCCGGAGACGCTTATCTTCCATAAGTCGAATATCCTTTTCGCTCTCGACCAGGCGGCGCCGAACATTGTGAAGGCTCCGCGCCGCGAAGCGATCGTCTGCGAAGGACAGATCGACGTCATCCGCTGTCACGCGAACGGATTCAACACGGCGGTCGCGAGCCAGGGCACGTCGTTCACGGCGGAACACGTGCAGATTCTCAAGAAGTGTGCCGACTCGGTCATCCTCGTGTTCGATGCCGATGGCGCGGGCCAGAAGGCGGCGATTCGCACGGGAGGTGAATTCCTTGCGGCGGAAGTGCCCGTGCGCGTGGCGACGTTGCCGCCGGGGGAAGATCCCGATTCGTTGCTGCGCGACAAGGGCGCGAAGGCTTTTCAGGATTGCCTCGACAATGCCGAGTCGATCACCCATTTTCAGGTTCGGACTCTGCGCGCAAAAGAAGAGCATCCCGAAACGATTGATGCGATGGCGCGTGTCAGTCGGGCGGTGCTCGAAACGCTGGCGGCGTGTCCATCGGCGATCCTGCGGGCGTCGTTGATGAACGAGGCCGCGAAAATGCTGGAGGTGCCCCTCTCCGCCCTTGAGGAGGACTTTGCCAAAGTCAAGGCGCAGAAAGCCGCTGGCGGATTCAAGCCCGCCCCTGCCAAGCCTGTGCCCGCACAGCCCGCTCCCGCAGTGAAACCGACGGCCCCTGTGTCGGCGCCCTCGACCCCTGTATCTGCGCCGAGTGGATTTGACGACCGCCCCGAGGATTTCTACATCGATGTCGAACCGCCGGAAGAACTGGATGCGGCGGCGCCGGTCAACAATCCGCCGTCGGCTTTGGAACTCGCCCTGTGCGAATTTCTGTTCGAACACGAAGGAGACGCTTCATTGGCGGGACTCGTCGCGGCGTTCGTGCCGGATGCCGTTCTTATGCATGAATTCACGCGGCAGTTCGTCGCCGCCTGGCGGACGGAATTGGCGGGGTCGGTCGATGCCTTTGCGCAGATGCGCGGCACGCTCGATCCGACGGCCTGCGGTTGGCTCGACCGGATCCTGCTCGGAAAGGACCGTTCGGGACTCTCGGAGATGTCTGCCGAAATCATTTTGCAGTCGCTGATCCGCAAACTCTGGATCGAAGCAATCCGTCGTCGTCAAGGAGAACTGCCGGCGCTTTCAACGCCAGAGAACGATCGTCGCCGACTGGAATTGTCGCAGCAGGCGCGCGTGCTGCAGCGGCTGCCGTGGGAACGTGCGCTGGAACTTATGAACATATCGCTACTGGCCTAATCGGATGTCTCGGATTTTACATACTCAGGATATTCGTCCGTTTTCTCGCGGAGAACGGATGGTTCTTTTCTTTTTTGTCGTCTTCCCCGGAAATCATACGCCGGAGAATTTCGCAACCTATGTTTCGGCGTTGACCGGAAAGCGTTTCACGGAGACCGTGGCCGCCGAGATCTTCCGTCCGCTGGTCGCCAATCAGATTCTGGAGAAGGGTGCGGCGGCGCGTGGAACATTCGGTGTCGCCTACCGATTGGGCGTGACTTTTTCGCGCAAGGCGCTGCTGCTGCTTGCAAGCGAGGCGAAGAAGTCGGGTTGGTGGCCGACGGAAACGGTCCTCGCGCAAGGACTGGCGGGCGAGTGGCTCGGCGTGGAACTCGCCTCGGCGGTACGGAACTATGTGGACGTACATCAGGTGTGGCAGGTGGCCGAAACGTTGAAGGCGCTGCTCGTAGGGGGCACCTGCGCGATTGCCGGCGTGCCGAAAAACGCGCGCTATCCGTTGGCGTCCGTTCATTGGACGGCTGTCGCCCATTTGCTCCGTGTGCTCGCGCCGGGGGAACCTTTGCCGGCGGACGATCTGCCGGAACAGGGGGCGTTGCCCTTGTTGTCGGTTCTGTTCGAATTCGGTTTTCTGATGGGGCGCGATATCCGCCCGGTCCTCGCGCAGGCGCGCAAGGCGTTTGCCGCGGCGCGACCGGCGCCGCCGGCCTTTTCGTTGTGCGCCTTCTGCGCGTTGGCGGTTTGGACCGGTCAGCGCGAGATTCTGAACAGCGCGGCCTCGCTCGTCGCAGCGGGATCGCCGGCCGAGCATTTTGCGGCGCTCTGCCTCGATATCTTCGAGGGGCGTTTCGACGTGGCCGAAAAGGCGTTCGCCAGTGGCGCGGACAGCTTCCGCGGGGTGTTCCCGACGGATGTCTCCACGCCGGTCTGGGTATTGGGCATGGCGCTTGCGCTTCACGAGTCGGCTCCGCTTGGACGAGTCTCCAAGTACGCGAAGCAGCTGGAGGCGAAATTGTCCGACCCGATCAATTGGCATCCGGTGGGACGGTCTTTCTGGCAGGAAGTCGAGAATCGGCGTAAACAGCTCGTCGAGCGGGTGATGACGGCGGGGGCGCCTGAGTGGAAACCCAAATTGGTGGTGGCGGAAGAGGAACCGCTTCAACCGGCGAAAGAGGTCTTTTTGGCCGGGTATCCGACTTTGGCGTCCGTGTATCTTGCGGCCTTGCGGCGTGCGCAGGTGAATTTGCCGGAGGTGGAAAAGTTTGAGGCGATGCTCGGGACGACGGGTGCGCTTTCGCTGGTGAAGACGATTTCGGCGGAACCCAAATGGAAGAGCGCGCTCAGGGCCATTGAGGAATCTTTGCCCGAACGCAGTGCGGCGGCGCGGGGTGAGCAGGTGCTGAATGGTACGATCGGATGGTCGCTTGGACTTGTCCCCATCGGGCAGGGGAATGAAACGTGTTATGCGTGTTCCAATCTCGTGCCGCTCTATCGTGGTCCGCGCGGCCGGGAGAACGGCCAGGATGACCGGGTGCTGACGTTGAACGCCCTGGCCAGTTCGAAATATCGAGCATGCCTCACATCCTGTGATACGGAAGTGTTGCAGATCCTTTTGAAAAGCGGCTATAATCCGCGTGTGCCCTACACAGTGCCGAATGAAGTGTTGGAGCTTCTCTGCGGACAGCCGCGCGTGTCGCAGGCGACAATCGGAGGCACGCATCAGCCGATCAAGCTGGTGCGCAGCCTGTGCGAAGTGACGACGGCGAAACTGTCCGCCGGCGGTTTGATGCTGACGGTGCCGGCTTGGTTGCTGTCCGCGCGGAGTGACGCCTACATTCTGCGAAAGGATGGCGAAGATACTTTTTCCTATTTTGCGTTGACGAAGCGTCTGCGCGATGTGTTGGCGGTTTTTGACGACCAGCCGGCTAAGGGGATTCTCATCGTTCCGCCGGAAGGAGAGTCCCTTGCGAAAAAGGTGTTGGTGCGTCTGGCGTCCGAAATGACGGTCGGGGGCGACATTGTACTCGACACGGAAGGGGCGCTGACGAAGGTCGTGGGGGATACGACGCCGCACGTGCGTCTCGTCTATGCGAATGAGACATTGTCGATTTCAATTGTGGTGGAACCCATCGCGAACCGTTCGGTGGCCGTATACGAACCGGGAATCGGACGCCCCCAGCGGTTGATCCAGCTGCGGGGAGGACGTACGGTTCTGCTCGTGCGCGACCTGGCGGCTGAAGAAACGGCCGCAGCGGCCGTGCGCGTGACGCTTGAGTCCTTTGATGCCTGGGCCCGCGCGAAGAACCGATGGTTGATTTCGGATGCCGAAGCTTCGCTTGAGGCGTTGCGGACGCTGAAGGCCCTCGGCGGAATCAGACTGGAATGGCCGGAAGGCGAGAAGGTGCGCGTGACAACGCCGAAGGCTGGCGGCGTGCAGATCGAGGCGAGTGGCGAGGACTGGTTCGAAGTGGGCGGTAATGTGACGCTGGACGACGGTCGCGTGCTGAAACTCGTCGAATTGCTGCGGGCGCTGGCGAACCGCGAAGGGAACTTTGTCCGTTTTGGCGAGAATGACTTCCTCTACTTGAGCAGCGAATTGCTGCGGCGGTTGGACGCGCTCGCAGTGGCGACCGATGTGAAGGCGTCGAACGACGAGGCGAACGCGGGCCTTTCCGCTGCGGCGCTGCCGATGCTTGCGAAGGCGTTTGACGTTGGGGAGGAAGGATCGGACGATCTGCCGATGCTGCCGACTTCGGTTGCGTCGCGTGTTGAAAGAATTCAACAGGCCTTTGCGGCGCCGGTTGAGATTCCCCGGTACTTTAAAGGCGAGCTACGGAGTTATCAGGAGACGGGCTACCGTTGGCTCGCGCGCCTGGCGGCCTGTGGATTCGGTGCGTGCCTGGCGGATGACATGGGCCTCGGTAAGACCATCCAGATCATTGCGCTCTTGCTGGCGCGACAGGCAGAAGGGGTTTCGCTCGTGGTGGCGCCGGCTTCGGTTTGTCCGAACTGGGCGCGTGAGCTTGCGCGTTTTGCGCCTACGCTGAACGTGGTGATGTCGGGTGAAGTGAAAGACCTGCCCGATCTGCGTGCGGGCGATGTGGTGATTGCGAGCTACGGATTGCTCGTTTCGCGGGAAGAGGCGTTCAAGGACATCGCGTGGAACGGTGTCGTCCTGGACGAGGCGCAAGCCGTGAAGAATGCCGAGACCCAGCGTGCGCGTATCGCCTGCCGGTTGTCCGCAAAATTCCGCGTGGCGGCCACAGGTACGCCGGTCGAGAATCGATTGGCTGAATTCGCGAGTATCTTCGCCTTCCTCAATCCGGGACTTCTTGGAACGGCGAAGGAATTTGAAAAGCGCTTCGTCGAGGCCGGGTTTGCGACGGGGTCGCTCAAGCGTTTGGTGGAACCGTTCGTCCTGCGCCGTCTGAAACGCGATGTGCTGCGGGAACTGCCCGAGAAGACCGAAGTCACGTTGCGTGTGAAACTGGGGGACGAGGAACGGGCGCAATACGAGGCGTGCCGTGTGGACGCGTTGGCGTCCTTGAAGGAGAAGGGCGAAGAGACGAATCGCATCTCCGTATTGGCGGCC
>JAZUGW010000318.1:0-33269 GCA_045641465.1 Kiritimatiellia bacterium
TGGCGCCCCTGGCGAGACTCGAACTCACTACCCGCTGCTTAGAAGGCAGCTGCTCTGTCCAGATGAGCTACAGGGGCCTTTGGATGGGTGACGGATAGTTTACCACAATCTGAGCCGATTGTGGTATAATCTTATCAACAAAATTTAACACAAGGAGTCACGCATGAAGAACAAGATCGAATCACAGCCCTGGGGTACCTTCGAAGGCGAAGAAGTGCGTCTGTGGCATTTGACGAATGCAAATGGTCTCGAACTCCAGTTTTCGAACTGGGGCGGACGTCTCGTGAAGGCTTTCGTGCCGGACCGTACGGGCAAGCTTGCGAACGTGACGCTGGGCTGGCCGACGTTCGACGAGTATGTCGCCGAAGGCGGCGGCACCTACTATGGCGCGCTGGTGGGCCGCTATGGCAACCGCATCGGCAAGGGTAAGTTCTCCCTCAACGGCAAGGACTACACGCTTGAACTCAACAACGCCCCGGCCGGCATCCCCTGCGCGCTGCATGGCGGCCTGCGCGGCTTCTCGCTGCGGACCTGGAAGGTCGTCGAGGAGATCCACACGGAGGAGAAGGTCGGACTGGCCCTCGAAATCACCTCGCCGGACGGCGAGGGCGGCTATCCGGGCAATGTGACGGTGCGTGCGACGCTGACGCTCGACAATGCGAACGTGTGGCGCATCGACTGGGAGGCGACGACCGACCAGACCACCCCGATCTCCCTCACCGACCACGCCTACTGGAACCTCGACGGTGTCGATGCCGGGACGACCTGCATGGACCACACGCTCCAGGTCAATGCGGAAAAGATCACGGCCTATGGCGCGGATATGATTCCGACGGGCGAATTCCGCGATGTGGCGGGTACGCCGTTCGACTTCCGCACGGCCACGAAGGTGGGTGCGCACCACGACGACAAGTACGAGCTGCTCGAGTACGGCGCCGGCTACGATATGAACTGGGTCGTGAACAAGCCGCTCGGCACGCTCGGACTCGCCTGCACGCTCGCCAGCGAAAAGACGGGGCGCAAGATCGAGGTCTGGACCACCGAACCCGGCATGCAGATCTATGACGGCTACTATCTGCCCGTGCGCAACGCCGGCATCGCGCTGGAGACGCAGCACTTTCCGGATTCGCCGAACCATCCCGAATTCCCGACCACCCTCGTGCAGCCGGGGACCGTGATGAAGTCGACGACGGAGTTCCGGTTCGGTACGTTCTAAACGAGGAGGCGCGGTATGAGCGTGACGAGGCGAGTCTTTCTAGGTAGTACGGCGGCATTCGCAGGAACATCCGCCCTCTCGGCGCTGGAAGCGCCGGCGAAGAAGCCCGTTCCGGCGAAGGCCCCCGTGCCGTCCCAAAAGCCGGCGCCGAAAAAGCCCGCCCCGTTGCCGCCCGAACCGCCGACTTTTGAAACGGCGGATGGACAGGCCACCGCGAATGTCCTCGGCCGCCGCCTGATGCTCGACCTTCTGGGGCGCATTCCCTCGAAGGCCGAGGCTCTCGGCTTTGGCGCCGCGCTGAAAAACCGCGCGGCGTTCGTCGACAAGCTCTTGTCGTCCGATGGTTTTGCCGACTACTGGTCGATGCATTTCTGCGACATCCTGCGCGTGAAGAGCGAGTTCCCCATCAACCTCTGGCCGAATGCGGTCTACGTGTATCATCGCCGCATCCGTGCGTTTGTGCAGAAGGACGAACCGTGGACGCAATTCGCGCGGTCGCTTCTGCTGGCGACCGGGAGCGACTTCCGCGATGCCGAGGTGAACTTCCTGCGCGCGACGGCGCGTCGGACGCCGGAAGGGTTCGCCGAAGTCGCCGCGCTCACGTTCCTCGGCTGGCAGTGGCAGGAGGTTCCGGCCGCACGCCAGAAGGAACTGGCCAGTTACTTCACCTGCGTACGCATCAAGAACACGCGCGAGTGGAAGGAAGAAATCGTCCAGGTCGAAGGACCCGATCGTCGCGCGGCATTTGTGAAGCGTCTATTCGGCGAGTGGAGGAATGCATTCGCCACGGCGTTCGTGAAGCGCGTGGACTGGTGGCTGCTCGGCCGTACGGAGGCCGATCCCGAACACGTGAAGATTTTTGTCAAGAACGGCTTCCGGTTGCGTCCGCTCGTGCGGGCCATTGTGATGTCGCGCGCGTATAGCCGCGGGTCGGTGACGGGCGGATTCCCCGTGCGCCGACTGGATGCCGAGATCCTCGACGACGCCATCCATCAGTTTACCTACACGCCGCGTGCCTATCAGTCGATTGCGCCGGAACCCTTTACATTCCTTCCGAAGGACCGTCCGAGCATCCTCATCGAAGACGGTTCGATTTCCAATGCGTTCCTGTTGCTCTTTGGCCGTCCGGCGCGCGATTCGGGACTTCTCTCCGAACGGCATAACGAAGTGACGGCCAAGCAGCGGCTCTATCTTTTCAATTCGGGGTGGCTGTTCTCGAATCTCGGGCGCCTCGTGGACAACAAAAACTATCGCAAGCAGAAGATGCCGGCGATCATCGACGACCTCTACTGGCGCATCTTGGCGCGTCCGCCCCGTCGGGCTGAACGTGCAAGCCTGCTGGCGCGGCAGGCCAAGCTCACGAACTCGCGCGAACGCTGGCGTTTCCCGCGCGACCTCGCCTGGGCGCTGATCAATTCCCGTGAATTTCTTTTCCAGCACTAAATCAAATCAGCTATGAAAAAAACATTCCTTCCGTCGTTTGTACTGGCTGTTGCTGTGGCCGGTGTGGCGCAGGGCGCGGTGACGCTCTTTGACTTTGAAACGCCTGCCGAAATCAAGGCGGGTCCGATCTCTTCGGATGCGAGCCGGACTTTTTCAATTGAAAGCCGTTTTGCGTCGCACGGGACGAATGCCCTCCATTGGGTCTGTACCCCGTGGCGTGTCGGACTGAATGAATGGCCGAGCTTTACCTTGAATTCGCCTGTGACGGATTGGACGAAATACGATCGTCTGTGCGTGGACCTTGTCAACCTCGGCGAAGGAGGCGACCCGTTCAGCACCTTCCTGGCCGGTCCGGAGGGCCGCATTCAAGGCGGTCTCTACCAGACGACGCTGCTGCCCTCGCACGGCTACAAGCAATTCGTGGTGCCGTTGAAAAACTGGCCCGCGACGGCGAATCCCACGAATATCGTGCGCGTGCATTTCTTTACGACCCATCCGAAGACGTTCGACGTCTACCTCGACCGCGTGACGCTGCTGGAGAAGGGTGAGCAGCCGCCGGTTCCGTATGGCGAGGGATTTGCCCGCGATCTGCTGCCGCTGATGGAAAAGCGCATCGTTTCCGCCGAGAAGGAAGCGGCGGAGATCCGCGAGGAACGTGGACATCAGGAAAGCTATTGGCGTCTGCGCGAGGCCTGTGCGCGCGCGGGGCAGGATACGTCGAAGATGAGCGTCGGTCTCGCGTCGTCGATGCTGAAGGTGCGTCCGCGCAGCGATTATGCGATCGAGCCCGCGCGGGCGGCTGCGGTTCGTCTGGCACGGGTTGAAAAGGAAAGCTTCCAGGTCATTGTGCAGGCGGGGAAGCAGGACCTTTCGCAGGTGGGTGTCACCTGTGGCGACTTGAAGCGCGCGGATGGAACGGTCTTTGCCGCGGCGAATGTGAAATGCGCTGTGACGGGCTATGTGCTCACGAAGAAACTGCCGCCCTATCGTATTGGCTACCAGGCGCCGTCGACGAACGCCGTCGGCTACGTGCGCAAGACGAAGGTGCCTGAACTCGGCTGGTGGCCCGATCCGATCCTCGACTACCTTTCGACGACGGATGTCAAGGGACGCGACGCGCAGAGCTTCTGGGTGCGCGTGACGTGTCCTGAAAACCAGCCTGCCGGTACCTATGTCGGTACGCTTACGGTGTCGGCGAAGCAGGGGTCGTATTCCTTCCCGTTCACGGTGCGCGTCAATGATTTCGCCGTGCCGAAGAAGAGTCCGCTTCCGCTCGCGATTTCGTTCAGTCCGGGCTATAGCATGCAGTTTGCGACGCCGGCGGAGATTGAAGAGTCGAAGCTGCGCCGCGCCGATCCCAAATCGCCGATCAATCTGTGGCAGACGAAGCGGACCGCATGGTGTGATTTCCTTGCCGACTACTACATCCCGATGGATAGCATCTATCACCACTCGTCGGTCGACCCGTCCACGGGGAAGGCGACGGCGGGGGCGTTCTATCCCGATATGCTGCTGCGGTTGAAGGAGCAGGGGCGGCTCGGCTTTTTCAACCTCGGCTATTGGAGCGCCATCGGCAAGGGACCGCAGGCGGAGGCCCAGTGGCGCGCGAGCCATTTGCCGCGCTTGCGCTCGACCTACGAGTTCGCGAAGCGCAACGGCATCCTCGACCGCGCCTTTATCTACGGGTGCGATGAAGCGCCGAAAGATACGCACGACCAGGTGCAGCGCGCGGTGAAGATCCTCAAGGAGGAATTTCCCGGGGTGCCGATCTTCACGACCGCCTACGACCACGAGTTCGGCGTGAATACGTCTCTGGCGTGTATGGACTGGTTCTGTCCGCTCACGCCCCGGTTCGATGCCGCCAAGGCCGCTGTCGCGCGCCAGCAGGGGCGTCAGGTGTGGTGGTACATCTGCTGTGGGCCCCGGACGCCGTTCGCGAACATGTTCATCGAGCATGCCGCGATTGAAGGGCGCCTGCTGATGGGCGCGCAAACCACGCGGATGCGTCCGGACGGCTTCCTCTACTACGCGATTGCGATTTGGAACGGTGCAAATGTGATTCAGGGCACGAGCGCCTTCACCGACTGGACGGCGCGCAGCTGGACGACGTTCCATGGTGACGGCAGTTGGACGTGCTGCGGCCCTGACGGTATGCCGCTGGCGACGCAGCGTCTCGAAAACTTCCGCGACGGTCTCGAAGACTATGCCTACGCGCTTGAACTCGAGCGTCGCCTGAAGGCCTGTCCCGATCCCAATAGCGCCTGGGCGAAGGAAGCCCGCCGTCTTCTCGCGGTTCCGAAGGACGTGACGGATACGATGTCCAACTATACGGACGTCCCCGAGAAGCTTCTCGCCTGGCGCAACGCGATGGCCGATCTCATCGAGCAGAAGAAGTAAAAGGGGACGAGAGAATGGACGGACTTCCGCTCACGAAGACGGTTCGGGGACTTGTTGCGACTTTGGCGATTCTCGGCCTGTCTGCCGGTGCGGCGGAGTTCCATGTCTCTCCACAGGGCGATGACGGCGCGGCGGGGAGTGCGGCCAAGCCGTGGCGGACGATTCAGCGGGCGGCGCGTGTGGCGGCGGCTGGCGACGTGGTGACGATTCATGGGGGCGTCTATCGCGAATGGGTGAAGCCTGCGCAGGCCGGGCGAGAGGGCGCGCCGATCGTCTATCGCGCCGCACCGGGCGAGAAGGTCGTGATTACGGGCGCGGACGAAGTGCGCGGTTGGACGAAGCGGGCGGACGGACTCTGGGAGGTGCGCCTTGCCTACGACACGTTCGGCGGCTTCAATCCGTTTACGGACGCGCTTTGCGGCATGTGGTATCGCGCGAAGCGTCCGGTGTTGCGCACGCGCCTCATTCAAGCCGGACAGCGGCTTGTGCTCCATGACCGCGCGGCGTTCGTGGCGAAGGAGGGACTGGCCGCGGTGCTGAAGGTCGGCCATGCGGCGCTCCTTGCGGGACCGGTCTCCGGAACGATCGTCGCCCGCTTCGCGCAGGATCCGTCCGTCGCCGTGCCCGAACTCGTCGTGCGCCCCGCGTGTTTCTATCCGCTCGTCGAGTTCCGCGACTACCAGACGCTGCGCGGCCTCTCGTTCGTGAATGCGGGGCCGACCTGGGGTTCGGCCTCGGCCCAGCAGGTGGGCGTAGTCGGTACGCATTGGAGCCGCGGCTGGGTGATCGAGGATTGCACCGTCTCCGGTTCGTCGGCCGACGGCATTTCGCTCGGCAAGCATGGTGACGAATGGGACAACGCCGAACCCGAAACGGCACCGGCGTTCGTGAAGACCATCAAGCGCGCCGAAGCGCGCGGTATGTCGCGCACCGGCCACCACACGATCCGCCGCTGCACGATCACCGACTGTGCCGAGTGCGGTATCCACGGGGCGCTCGGCTGCAACTTTGCAGTGGTCGAAGATTGCTGGGTGTCGTACTGCAATTGGAAGCAGCCGTATAGCGGCTCGGACAACGGCGGTATCAAGTTCCTGGGGTCCGTCGACAGCGTCATCGCGCGCAACCACATCCATCACTGCGGTGCCGAGGCTGGTATTTGGCTTGACTGGATGGCCCAGGGTACGCGGGTCGTCGGGAACGTTCTGTGGTGCAATCATCACGATCTTTTCGTCGAAGTGTCGTACGGACCGGTGCTGGTGGAGGGGAACGCGTTTCTCTCGAGCCGCTCGGTGAGGGCCTGGTCGCAGGGGATCGCCTTCGTGGGCAACCGTATCTGGGGCGGCTTCGAACTCAAGGACGAACTGGTACGCTCAACGCCGCTCTTCGAACCGCATTCGCTCACGGTGCGCGCTCACGAGTTCGCGCCGGTGAAGGCGGGCGGCTATGTGTTCATCAACAACATCCTGGCGCGTCCGCCGGATTTCAAACGTACGAGCCTTCCGAGTCGTTTCGAGAAGGAGAACAACTGGATCGTGCCGCCGGCGAATTGGAAGGGCGACGAATCGAACGGCAACGCCTGGGTGAGGGCGCCGAAGGACAATCCGCCTCCCGCATTCAAGCCCGTCACCCCGGAACGACTCGGCGCCGCACCGGCCATCAACCAGCCTTATCCCGCGCCCACCGTCTCCCAGCCCAATCTCGCTTCGTGGTGAGAGATGTTGCCTCGGGCGGCTGCTTTTGATAAAATAGACGCATGAAAATGAAAGTATTTTTCGCGTCTTTGCTGGCGGCGGCATTTGCGGTACCGGGTGGGGCTTGGGGTGCGCAGTGTGCGGCCGATCGGCGTTGTCCGCCTCCCGCGCGTACGCTTGAAGAGGCGGTGGCCCTGTGTCGGCGTACGTACGGCTATGTGGCGAAGTCGCTTCCGGCGGAACGGATGAAGGTTTTTGCCGCGGAGCTCACGGCGGTCGAGCAGAGGGCCGGGAAGGCCCAGACGCGCGCCGAGCGCGCGACGACCGAGGCCGCTGTGCGCGCTCTGCGCCGGCGGATTCTCTTCGCGCATCCCGACTTGCAGTTCGCGAAGATTCTCGGCGTGCAGCGCGAGATTCCGTATTCGGAGTACAACCACGAAGTGGACCAGTATCTCGGGCGTCTCTCACAGCCGGGACCCGGACTCGTCGTGATCGAAAACTGGCAGACGAAGCCCACGAAGAAGGTTCTGCTTGAAGGCAAGCTGCCGCACGGATGCGTGTTCAATCCCGATCTGCATTGGGATGGCGACCGCATCCTCTTCGCGTTCTGCGACCACACGCGCAAGGCGACGGTCGATCCCAAGACGATCAAGGTGCCGCCGATCTATCCGAACTGCAAGTGGCCGGATATGAACAAGATCCACCTGCGCTACTTCCTCTACGAGTGCGCGGTTGACGGCAGCTGGGTGCGTCAGCTGACGGGATGTCCGGGGGATCCGATGACGACGGTGGAAGGTCGACAGACGACGGTCATCGAAGACGCCGACCCGTGCTATCTGCCCGACGGCGGCATCCTTTTCAACTCGACGCGGTGCCAGAGTTTCGGTCGCTGCCACTGGGGACGCTACACGCCGAGCTTCCTGCTCTATCGCGCCGAGCTGCCGCCGATCGGCGCAACGGGACCGGTGCGGGATATCCGCCCCTACACGTTTGGCGAGGCGAACGAGTGGGAGCCCTCCGTGATGACGGATGGACGCATCCTCTACACGCGCTGGGACTACATCGACCGCGATTCGACTTGGTTGCAGTCCCTTTGGACCGCCCATCCGGACGGCACGGCCGTTGCGCACGTCTACGGCAGCTACTCGCGCTGTCTCGTGACGCCGTCTGAAGCGAAGAGCGTACCGGGTTCGCCGCTCATCGTCTGCACGGCGGGTGCGCACCACATGGTGACGGGCGGTTCGCTCGTGCTGATCGATCCGCGCAAGGGCGAGGACGGACTTGAGCCGCTCACGCGCATGACGCCGGAAATCTGCTTCCCCGAAGCCGAGGGTTGGAAGTTCCCCGGGTACTACACGGCGCCGATGCCCGTGAACGACACGCTCTTCTTTGCGAGCTACACGGACTGCTTGAACGGCGAGGACGAAAGCGTCCTGAAGAATCGCCGTGGAACCGTGTGGCCGAAACCGGGTTCGACTTCCGTTTGGCTTGTCGATACGCTGGGCGGCCGCGAACTCATCTTCAAGGATCCGGAACACAGCACGTTTAATCCGATTCCGCTCGTGAAGCGTCCCAAGCCGCCGGCGCTCACCTCGCAGCTGCCGCCGCGCGAGACGGCACCGGACTGGGGCGTGTGCTATGTCGAGAACTGCTATGACAGCCGTGCGGACATCCCCAAGGGCAGCATCGCCGGATTGCGCATCAACCGTATCTTCAACCAGCCCGCGCCGCGCCGCCATACGCCGAGTCCGAAGGTCGGCCACTGGGGGGCCGTCGATCAGGCGCTCTACAAGGAATCGCTCGGCGTCGTTCCCGTGGCGAAGGACGGTTCGGCCGCGTTTCGCATTCCCGCCGGCTTGCCGATCCAACTGCAGGCAGTCGATACGAACGGCATGGCCGTGCTGACGATGCGCAGCTTCATCTATTCGCAGAAGGGCGAGATCCAGGGATGTACGGGATGCCATGAGGACAAGCGTCTCAGCCGCGGCGTCACGCGTCTGCCGGCGGGGCGCACCGTGTCGATTCCCAAACCGGAAATCAACCTGGGCTATCACGGGCCGTTCTCCTACACGCGGTCGGTCCAGCCGATCTTCGACCGCAAGTGCATTTCGTGCCACGGCCTCGGAAAGGCGCCGAACTTCATTGGATTCGAAGGCTTGAAGCGTCTGCGCAAAGATCGGCAGGTCGCGCTCGTCCGCGACCATCTGCCGGCGGCCGACATCGCGCATCCGTTTGATTTCTACGCGGCGGCGAGTCCGTTGACGAAGCGTCTGCAGAACGGACATGGCCCGTGGCTCTCGCGCGACGAGTGGCGTACGCTCATTCTGTGGATGGACTTCAATGTACCGCAAGTCTGCTATAACGGCTACAGCTGGAACCAGCCGGAGTTCCGCGAGGTCGACCCGTCGGGAGAGGCCGCCTTGCGCGCCGCCGTGGAGAAGTGCTTGGGCAAAACGATTGCGGGCCAGCCGTTTGACGCACTCGTGAACCGTGGAGACGAAACGAAGAGCCGTGTTCTGTGGCTGGCGAAGCCGTCCGATCGCGCGCATCTGCTGGATCTCTGCAAGAAGGCGCTCAAGCCTCTGCCCGCGCAGGATATCCAGGGAACGTGCGGACGCGACGATGCGTGCGAATGCCACAGCTGCTGGGTTCGTCGCGGCGGTTACAACAAGCCTCTGCCCCTGCCGAAGAAATGAAGCGTGCGAAGAAAGAGGGGGCTTCGATCGGGACGCGCCTCTGCACCTGGTTTGCGCAGGTGAAGCGTCCGATGCCGTGGCGCCTGAAGCCCTCGCACTACGGCTGCTGGTTGAGTGAAATCATGATGCAGCAGACGACGTATGCGAGCGTGTTGCCGTACTACGAGCGTTTCCTTGCGAAGTTTCCGACCGTTGAAACATTGGCGGCGGCGGACGAACAGGAGGTGCTGAAGGCCTGGGAGGGACTGGGGTATTACGCCCGTGCGCGCAATCTGCATCGCGCCGCGCGGGGAATCTGTGTAACGGGACGCGCGGTGTGGCCGAAGGGGGCGTCCGCCTGGGCGGAGGTGCCGGGTGTCGGTCCCTACACGGCCGCTGCGTTGGCGAGCGTTTTGGACGGCGAGTCCGTGCCGGTGGTGGATGGAAACGTGGCGCGCGTCTTTGCGCGCGTGTGGTCGCTGGACGACGATTTCCGCAAACTGCCGGCGCGTCAGAAGCTCGCGGACAGGCTCGCGCCGTTGATGAAGGGCGTGTCGCCGGGCGACTTCAATCAGGCGATGATGGAGCTCGGGGCGCTTGTCTGTACGCCGACGAATCCGCAGTGCGCGACGTGTCCGCTGGCGGCGGATTGCACGGCGCGTGCGGCGGGCACGCAGGCGGATTACCCGACGAAGGCGGCGAAGAAGGCGCTGCCTGTCCGACGTGAGACGTGTGTGATCGTCACGGATGAAAAAGGGCGCGTGCTCCTCGCGGAGAATCGTGCCGGCGGCCTCTTGAAGGGACTGTGGGAGTTGCCGCGCGTGGCGCCCGCAACGGAACAGGTGCAGGTGTTTTCGCATTTCCGTCTCGAGCTTTCCGCCTTGCGCGCGGGAGAAGGGGCTGTCTTCAAAGATCCGCGTGAAGTGCCGTTGGCAACGTCCACGCGAAAGGTGCTGGCGTCATGCGGCCTGGTTTGATCTTTGCGGTTTTTCTTTTGAGCGTGTTGGCGCCCGTGGCGGTCCTGTGGTGGCGCCTTCGGCGGTGGGGATTGCCCGTGCGTGTGCGGGTCGATCCGGACGAACCGTGTGCGGATGACATCGCCCGCTATCTTGCGGAAATCGCGCAGCGGCTCGATGAGCGGCCCTCGCGCATGCGTCTTGTCTTCGACGGACGCAACACCGCGCATCGTCGGATCGAATTGGATTTTCCCGCCGACCGCACGATGCGGGTGACGGTCGAAGGGAAACGGGCGAAGACATTCAGTCTGCGTTCGCGCTGGATCGCCGACCACCCGGTGCCGCTTGATCTGTGCCGCGCCGTGTTGTATGTCGAACCGGTGGAGGCGAATCGTTTCCGCGTGATGACGCAGATTCCGTTTGCCGTGCCGCTCGGCGTGTATGTGACGTGTTCGCTTGCGGCGACGGTCGGATTGGTCTTCCTGGTGCCGGAACTTGTTGCAGCGGCCGTCGGCGTGCCGGTGGGAACGGCGATCGTATCGTCCATCCGCAGCGTCTGACACGGTTTCGCTTTTCGTGCTAATTTGGATGTGGTATAATGGAAGCAAGAATTGTAGAGAAAGGAATGTCCACAAGATGAAAAACAGAATGCTGATGTGGGTGGCGGCCGCGGTCTGCGTGATGGTGCAGACGGTGGCGGCTGCGACGTATCAATTCAATACGGCCGAGGCCCCGGAGCTTGCGAGCTGGGTGGACGGGAAATTGAAGCCACTCGTTGAAACGTGGTATCCGAAACTTTGCGAACTTCTCGCGTCGCGTGACTTCCAGGCGCCGCAGGAGGTCCGCTTCCGGTTCCTGCCGAACGAGAAGATGCGGGGCACGCCGGCGTGGACCGCCGGGACGGAGATCTCGCTCAACCACGAATGGTTCGCCCGCAACCTCGAAGGGGAGGCGCTCGGATGCGTCGTCCACGAGATGGTGCATGTCGTCCAGGCGTATCGCGGTGGACGCGGTCGTCTGCGTACGCCGGGTTGGGTGCAGGAGGGGCTGGCCGACTATGTGCGGTGGTTCCTCTACGAGCCCGAAAAGCATGCGGCGCGCGCGAACTTCCGCGACCCGCGTACGCGCTATGACAACAGCTATCGCGTGTCGGCGAACTTCATCGACTGGGTCGAGCGCCGTCATGGCGATCCGGCTCGGCCGATCTATCGCCGGCTCAATGCGGTTGCGCGGGCTGGACGCTATACGGACGACTTCTGGGAAAAGGCGGCAGGGAAGGATCTGGCGGCGCTCGACGCTGAATGGAAGAGTTCGTCGCGCCCGGTCTTTGCCGTCTCGCCCGATCGCCAGAACGCAATCGTGCTTTCGCTTTCGCGTAGAGGCGTCGAACTTGCCGTCAAGCGCCATCAGGAAACGCAGGTTACGGCGATCTTCTCGTGCATGGCGTTCCGCGAGATGAATGACGCGCCTGATGGACGTACCTGTGTGATCGCGAAGGTCGATCGTCGCAGGCTTTCCGGGAAGGTGCCGTCGCCGGTCTATAAGCGGTCCGAAGTGGATCTCGCCGCCAATGAGACGACGGTGCGCTTCGCCGATGGCTGGGGGATTGTCCTGCAGGCCCGCAACGACGCGGTGGCCTATCGTCTGTTCCTTGAAAAGGACGGCCGCCGTCAGATCAGGGTCGAAGACACGCACATCGTCTATCCGTCGACGGAAACGCGGTGCTGGGCTGGCGCCAACAACGGCAGCTGGCATGGCGACCGCTATCAGAACAGCTGGGAATCGGTGTTCAAACCTACGACGCTGGGCGAGCTGGCCACCATTAACCAGAAGCTCTACTACCTGCCGTTCGTGACGGAGCACAAGGGCGTGTTCACGGCCTTCACCGAGAGTGACCTGCGTGACTACCCGGGCGCGGATCTCGTCCATTTCGACAGCGAACCGAATGCCGTTCGCATTTGGCGGTCGCAGGTGCCCGCCGAACAGCAGGTGGAGGATCCGCATGTGCGCGTGACGAAGCGCGAGCCCTATTTCGCCGAGACGTCTGTTTCGCGTGCCCTCCCCTGGCAGGTGTTCCTGCTGGGCGACAATCCGGCCGACCTCGCAGCCGCCGATGCCGTGTGGGCGCTGGCCGCGCCGGCAGATAAAGACGCCGACTTCTCGTGGGTGAAGCCGGGTCTTGCCGCGTGGGAATGGTGGAGCTCGTGCGGCCTGACGAATGTGCCGTTCCAGCCCGGTGCGAACACGGATACGTATCTTCACTTCATCGATTTCGCGGCAGAGTACGGACTTCCCTACTATCTCATCGACGCCGGCTGGTCGAAGGGGTATGACATCCTCACGATCAGTCCGTCCGTGGACATCAAGAAGGTCATGGCGCATGCCGCCGCAAAGAAGGTGGGGTTGATCCTCTGGGTGGGGTGGTCGCAGCTCAAGGGCAAGGTGGAGGAACGGGTCGCCTATCTCGCCGGCCTGGGGGCGAAGGGACTCAAGATCGACTTCATGGACCGCGACGACCAGGATGCGGTGCGTTCGATCGAGGAGATCGCCGCCGCCTGTGCCAAGCACCATCTCGTCATCGACTGGCACGGCATGTTCAAGCCGACGGGCCTTGAGCGCAAGTATCCGAACATCCTCAACTACGAGGGCATTTTCGGTTTGGAAATCCACCGTTGGGATCCGTTCGACGAGATGCCGCGCCATGACTGCCAGGCCGTCTTCACACGGATGCTGGCGGGTCCGATGGACTACACGCCGGGCGGGATGCGCAACCTGACGCGTGCCGCGTACGCGCCCTCGCGAGCGCGTGGAACGGTCCCCACGCAGGGTACGCGCGTTCATCAGATGGCGCTGTTTACGCTCTTCTTTGCGCCGCTTCAGATGATGGCCGATTCCGCCAGCGCCTACCGTGCGAATCCCGAATGCGCCCGTTTCATCGCCTCCGTTCCCACCGTCTGGGATGAAACCGTCGCGTTGCCGAGCACGATGGGCGAGACGGCGGTCCTGGCGCGCCGCAAGGGCAAGACGTGGTATCTCGCGGCGATCGGCGACTGGACGCCGCGCACCTTGTCGCTGGCGACGAAATTCCTCGGTTCGGGCTCCTGGAACGCCGAGGCGTTCGAAGACGCGCCGGATGCCGACAAGGAGCCGACGCATTGGACGCGTCGCACGTTCACCGTGAAGGCGGGCGAACCGATCACGGCGAAGCTCGCTCCGGGCGGCGGTTTTACAGTTCGTCTGACGCCGGCAGAGTAAGGTCGTCGGGCGAGAGCGTGTCCAGCAGGCGGGTACGCAACTGCTCAAAGGTCCAACGCGGATGCCCCAAAGCCGGTTTCGCCGCGTTGGTTTTGGTGAGCATGAACTTGCCGTCAGACGATACGCTTTCAGGCGGTACGGCTGCGTTTGCCGGGGCCGCGAATCTCTCGCTGAGCCCAGTAGCGGTAAAGCAGCACACAAGACCTCGGGGGGACATCCTGATTTTCCGTCGTTCTGCGGCCCGTCGCTCGTCGTCTGCCTGCTTCCAGGCGATCAGCTTGGCGATTGCCTCCTGTTCAAGCTGGCGGACACGTTCGCGGGAGATGCCGTAGCGCGTGGCGCACTCGGCAAGTGACCACGGATGGTCGTCGAGCATCGCCTTGCGCAAGAGCAGGATTTCCCAGCTTCGGCGCGAAACGCCGGAGTTCGCAACCCAGTATTCCGGACCGAGAACGCTCGTGAAGAGCGGGTCGACAGGTGTATCGAGTTCGTTTTCCATGCGGCCATTATACCATTTCTTCGTTCGCTTGTAAGGGGGCGATTCTGGTTTTTTTGACAACAATGCCGGGACCGAGATCTCTGCGCGGGATTTCGGTTCGGGACGGTCGGCTGGAGGGGCGGGGCTAGAAGGAGAGGGAGAGGCAGCAGCTGCCGACGGCAGCGAAGCCTTTGTGGTAGGTGTGGCGTGCGTTGGAGGTGAACTGGTCGTAGAGTTCGACGCCGGGGACGAGTTTGAGATGCGGGGCGAGCTCGATCTCGAACTCGACACCGACGCACATCTCGCGGAAGGTTGTACGGTCCGTGTCGAAATCGGCGCGATTGCGCTTGGCGTTTCCGGCACCGATGCCCAGATAGGGCGTCGCGAGCAGGCAGTCGGCGATTTTCCAGTCTCGTTTGACGCCAAAGCACCCGTAGAGGGCGCCTGCAACATCATGGGTGTCGCATTCGCCTTCGAAGAAGGGCGTCACCACGGATGTTTCGTATTCGAACTCCAGCTCGACCAGCTGCGTGTCCGGCTCGTCTCCGCCACAGGCCCGGTACGCATAGGCGACCTTCGAGGAGAAATCCCCCCAGGGCAGGCAGAGTCCGAGGAAGCTTTCGATTTCGTTATAACGCCCTCGGCGGCGGTTGATGTTGGTCAGGTCGTAGCAGCTTTCGAGTCCGCCGAGGATGTGGTACCATTCGATTTCGAGTTCGTAGCCGAAGATGCTCTCCTTGTTTTCGACGAGGCCGCGTTCGACCTTCATGGATCGATAGAATGCGCCGACGTCGAAAGACGGCATTTCAAGTTCGTGGCCCTTTTCGGGGACGGACGGGATGGACGAAGAGTCGGCAGCCGCCGACACGACCGTTAACGCCAAGACGCACACCGTCCCGGCGAGAATCTGTTTTTTCATTTCGCTTTGAGTAAGATTGTTGTTGTTTGAATGGGATTATGACAATGGGTTCGCGGGAATCCATTTGTCCCTCATTCGTCCAATCTTACGTGAAGCGAGTGGAGGGTCGGGGCGGGAACGCGCACGGTGTGCGCGCAGAAGGGGGTGGAAGACAGAATCGGCTCGTCCGGAACGATTTCACCGGCCGGCAGAGGCGAGCCCATCTGCTGGAAGCTGTTGACGCAGTCCCGAAGGTCCAGGCAGATCGGACAATCCGCACCCGTACAGTCGTGGTCCGACTCGACGGTGATGAAGGCACTTGAGAAGAACAGGGCAAACAGCAGCAAGGCCGCGCCAAGTCCCGCGAGGAACTTCCGGCTTGCGGCAGTGGGATGAATCAGCTGTTTGAGAACCTTGTACATAACCTCTTTCGTGTGCCGCACATTATACGCCTTTACGTCGCTTTGTACAAGTGCAATGTAATACATCATTCTCTCGGTCCTATTTATGGGAGGACTTGAACAAAAGAAAGGAACTCTGAAAAGAAGAAAAATAACGAAAATGGAAGATGACGGAAGGGTATTGGAAGTTTCTATTTTGGGGTGTTGGTGTGAGGATGGCGTCTAGAGGGGCAAGTGTCAAGGTTGGACGAAAAATAATTCAAAAAAATTCAGGAGAATGAAAATGAAGAAGAATGAACAGATGAGCGGACTCAAAATCAAGACACCGACTGAAAAGCGGTTGTCGTCACTGACGGAAGGATGGATCCTTTGGGCCGCCGGGGCGGCCGATGAGATGTACCGCGGGCGGTTCGCAACCCTTCTAAGGGCTTTGCCGAAGACGGGGCGGTGGACGCTTGTCGTTTTCCGCGAGCAGCCGGAGACCCCCGTTGTCTTCACGTCGGTTCACGACTTGATTGCGGCTGTGGGGGCGGTCGACTACCGTGGTGTGGCCGATCGTACGGCCCTTGAAGCCGCCTTGCCGCAGGATGGTTTGACGAAGATTGTTTTCGAGACTTCGGGATTGGGAACGCCTCAGACCCAACAGGGTCTAAAGAGACTGATAGCGGGGGTCCTCCGGAAAATTCGGCGTCCTTCCCGTCTGAAGCCGCTTCGCGGTTTTTTGGATGCGGGAGCCCGTGGGCACATGATCTATCAGATGTGCGTGCCGAGGACGGTGGCAATGGGAATCCCCGAGGAACTGCCTGTTGTCGAACCGCCTTCGGCGGAACGTTATGCCGACTACAAGGAAAATTCGTTCCTTGAGACAACGCAGCAGCCGCTCTCGACATTCGGTCTGGATGTGGATACGGCCAGCTACACGACGATGCGGCGCTATTTGACGGTTCACAAGATGTTTCCGCCGAAGGAAAGCGTGCGGCTTGAGGAGTTCGTCAACTACTTCACCTACGACTATCCGACGCCGACGGACGACGCGCCCGTAGCGGTGAATTGCGAACTCGCGCCGTGTCCGTGGGCGAAGGACCACAAGCTGCTCCGCGTGGGCGTTCAGGCGAAGCGGGTTCAGACGGAGCAGCTGCCGCCGTCGAATCTTGTGTTTCTGCTCGACGTGTCGGGTTCGATGGACTGCAATGGCGGTTTCGAGATGCTTAAGAAGTCGATGCGCCTGCTGGTCGACCAGTTGCGGGAGGTCGACCATGTCTCCATTGTCACCTATGCGGATGAGACGACCTTGGAGCTGCCGCCGACTTCCGGGGTGCACAAGGACCAGATCCTCGCCGTCCTCAATCGCCTGGAATGCGGCGGTTGTACGTACGGGAGCAATGGCATTCAGCTCGCCTATGAGC
This sequence comes from Kiritimatiellia bacterium, assembly GCA_045641465.1. Lineage (GTDB taxonomy): Bacteria > Verrucomicrobiota > Kiritimatiellia > RFP12 > UBA1067 > RUG572. The sequence goes on from JAZUGW010000318.1 coordinate 16,817, forward strand.
AGGCACGTAAGAACTTCGATCCGAAGGCGAACAACCGGGTGATCCTGGTGACCGACGGTGATTTCAACGTGGGCATCCAGAGTCCGAAGGCGCTGGAGGCGTTCATTCGCGAACAGCGCGGCAACGGTATCTTCCTTTCGCTGCTGGGTGTGGGCATGGGAAACTACCATGACGACACGATGAAGCGCCTTTCCACGGCGGGCAAGGGCAACTATGCCTTCATCGACAGTCTGCTTGAGGCGAAGAAGGTGCTGGTCAACGAGTTCGGCGGTACGCTCTTTACGGTGGCGAAAGATGTGAAGCTGCAGCTGGAGTTCAATCCCGCGCAGGTGGGGTCGTATCGTCTGCTCGGGTACGAGTGCCGTACATTGGAGGCGAAGGACTTCAATGACGACAAGAAGGACGGCGGGGAGACGGGAAGCGGACATTCGATGACGGCGTTCTACGAACTTGTCCCGACGGGTGTCACCGCGCCGGTGCCGCCGACGGATGCGCTTAAGTATCAGCAGACGACGCCTGTGGCGAGCGACGAGCTGCTGACGGTGAAGCTGCGCTACAAGGAACCGCAGGGCGAGACGAGCCGCAAGCTCGAATATCCCGTGAAGGCGGTGGACATTACGCGGACCGGGGAACCGAGCGAGGATTTCCGCTTTGCCTCGGCGGTGGCGGAGTTCGCGCTGCTGCTGGAAGATTCGCCGTTCAAGGGCAAGGCCTCGTATGATGCGGTCCTGGCACGCGCCCGTGACGCCAAGGGAACCGATGAGGCCGGCCTGCGGGCCGAATTCATCCGCCTTGTCGAAACCGCCCAGCTCTGCACGCGGACCTGATTAGAGAGGAAACCGGTAGAGCCTTACGAAAACGCCGCGTGAAAACGCGGCGTTTTTTTGATATAATGACCATTGTCCGCGCGTGGTGAAGCGGACATGAGTTCAAGAAAGGAATAGATCATGGCAGATGAAGTTTCGAGACGGGCGTTTTTACAGGGCGGCCTGTTGGCGGGTACCGCGTTCGCGATCCCGACGATCGTGCCGGCTTCGGTGCTGGGTGCGACGGCGCCGAGCAACAAGATCAACATCGGCGTGATCGGCTGTGGACGCATCGCCCACGCCTACAACGTGCCGGCCTGTCTGGAGAAGGGCGGGAACAAGCTGTGCAGCTTCATTGCCACGTGCGACGTCGACTTGGTTCGCGCCCGCCACATGCGTCGCTTCCTGATGGACAAGCGGCGCCAGGGCCGTGACCTTGTGGGCGATGCGCGTTGTGTGCAGGACTACCATCAGGTGCTTGCCAACAAGGACATCGATGCCGTTCTCATCGCCACGCCGGACCATTGGCATGCGCCGCTGGCGATCGAGGCGATGATCGCGGGCAAGGACGTCTTCCTGCAGAAGCCCATGGCGATGAGCATTGGCGAAGGACGCGCCATCATTCGCGCCGCGCGCAAGTTCAAGCGCGTCATCCGCACGGGCACCCAGCAGCGGACCGAGGAGAATTTCCTTCGTGCTGTCGAATGCGTGTTCGACGGCCGTATCGGCAAGGTGCTGCGCGCCGAGATCGGTCTGCCGGAGGATCCGCAGGAGTATAACCTGCCGGCGGAAGAGCCCTTGCCGAAGGAGTTCGATTGGAATATGTGGCTCGGTTCGACGCCGGAGGCTCCCTATTCCCGGCTGCGGAGCCACAAGCGGGGCGTCGGCGCGCGTGCCGAACGCGTGGACTTCGACCGTCCCGGCTGGCTCACGATCCAGCAGTACTGCATGGGCATGATCACCGGGTGGGGTGCGCATCATCTCGACATCGGCCAATGGGGCCTGGCGGGCTACGGTGCGGCGCCGACGACGATCATCGGCACGGCCGAGTATCCGAAGGGCCGCAAGTTGTGGGATGTGCATGGCGATTGCGACATCACGTTCACGTATCCCAATGGCGGCGTGATGAAGGTCGGTAAAACGCGCGACTATCCGTGCGGCATCCGCTTCATCGGCGCATCGGGCGACTGGATCTTCTGCTCGCGCGGCAATGCCCGGACGACGGCGTCAGATCCGGGCGGGAAGGGCAAGCCGATGAAGCTCATCGAGGCGAGCAAGCCCGAACTGATCGCCGGCGCGGTGAAGAATCCGCTGCCGCGGACGAAGTCCCACCACCACGAGTGGCTGCATGCGATGCGTTCGCGCAAGGAGATGGGGTATCCGGTGGAGGAGGTCCAGTGTTCGTCCAATGTCTGCATCCTCGGCTATACGGCGATGAAGCTCGGGCGCAAGCTGACCTGGGACGGCAAGGCCGAACGCTTTGTCAATGACGAGGCCGCCAACCGGACGCTCTTCCGCGAAGAACGTGACGGTTTCGGCGTCAAGCGTCTTCTCAAGGACCTCGCCTGAGGCCCTTGAGAAGAGCGAACCTCGTACGGTTGAATGGTGAGGAACGATGAAGAACGTCGCGAAATTGTCTTTGGCCCTGCTTGGACTGGGAATGGGGTGCGTCGCGTGGGCCGGTGCCGAGACGGCGCTGGTGCCGTTGGCGTGTCAGGATCTTTTACACCTGAAGGTCGACAAGTCGATCCTGGACAAGCCGCTCACGATCGCCGGGCGCACTTTTGCGTCCGGCTACGGGGCACACGGGACGAGCCTCATTCCATTCGACATTCCGCATGCAGCGGGCATCATGGATTTCTGCGGCAGCGTGGGCATTGACGACGATGAGGACAAGATCGAGGGCGACGGCGTCGAGTTCGTCGTTTCGGACGGCAGTTCGGTTCTCTGGAAGAGCGGACGCATGAAGCGCGGCGATGCGGCGCGTTCATTTTCGGTCTTGCTCAAGCCCGGCATCAAGCGCGTCTACCTGCAGACGTACGCGGGTGCCGACAACTGGAGCGACCATTGCGATTGGTGCGACTTGAAGCTCTACCCGAGCACCTTTGAGCCGTCCAATCGCGGCGTGAGCTATGAGTTTGTTCCGAATCCGTGCGAGAGTGGCGGGATGGTGCGGTCCTCCCTCTCGGGGGTACGTGAGACGGGGCGTCCCGGCAAGCTGACGTTTCGGAAGGGCGTCTATCATTTCTACGCGTCGACGGCGCACCAGCTTTCGTTTCATGTGTCCAACAACGATCATCCGGCGGTCCATCCCGTCGCGTTGCCGCTCGTCGGACTCAAGGACGTGACGATCGATGGCGGCGGATCGAAATTCATCCTCCACGGTTCGGTGGTCGCGGCGCTCGTGATGGATTCCGAAAACGTGACGATCAAGGGCATCGACTTCGAGTATGCCGAGTCCGAGAACTTCGATGTGACAGTCACGGGGTTCGAACCCGGCAAGACGCGGGTGAAGATTGACGAAAAGCGCTTCCCCTATGAAATCGAGAAGGATTCGCGTCGGATCCTCTTTACGGGCGCGGGCGGGCTGAAGATGCCTATCTCGTCTTGCATGGCCTTTGACGGCGTGACGCACGAAATCATCGAACGGACCTCCGACATCGGGCTGCCTCGTACGGGGACGCGTCTTGACGACGGCACGCTCGTATTGGACCGTGATGTGTCGAAACTCGGCGCGGGTGTGAAGGTGGGCGACATCCTTTCGCTGCGCAATTGCGGACGCGACAATCCGGCGATCGTCCTTTACCGTGCCAAGAATACGGTGCTGGAGGATGTCATCGTGCGCAACAGCTTCGGCATGGCGCTTGTCGCCCAGCGGAGCGAAAACATCACATTCCGTGGTACGAAGAAGGCGGCGGACCGTACGGCCGGCATGTTCGCGGGCGAGGGGCGCGTGGGATCCGTGTCGGCGGATGCGACGCATTTCTCCAACTGCCGCGGCGAGATCCGCGTCGAGAACTGCTTCTTCGAAGCGATGATGGACGATGCGATCAATGTGCACAGCACCTGCCTTTCGGTGCGTGAAAAGAAGGCTCCGAACCGCATCCGCTGCCGCTATATGCATGGACAGTCCATCGGCTTCGAGACGTTCCTGCCTGGGGAGACGCTGCGGTTCATCAAGGGTCCCACGCTTGAGAACGGCTGGGAGGTGAAGGTGAAAGAGGTGTTCAAGCTGGACGAACGGGAACTCGAACTCGTGCTGGACGCGGATGTGCCGAGCGACTATGGCGTCGGCGACGCCGTAGAGAATGCCGACTATCAGCCGTCCGTGACGTTCGTCGGCAACATCGTGACGCACAACCGTGCGCGCGGCTGCCTTTTCACCACGCCGAAGCGTGTGGTGGTGAAGGACAATCTCTTCGAGACGATCTCGGGTGCGGCGATCCTCTTTGCGGGCGATGCGCAGGGATGGTACGAGTCGGGTGCGTGCGAAGACGTGCTTGTCGAGAACAATGTGTTCCGCAACAACCTGACGAGTCGTTTCCAGTTTACGAATGGCATCCTCTCGGTCTATCCCGAGGTACGCCGTCTCGGCAGTCAGAAGAAGGCCTACCATCGAAATCTCGTTTTCCGTCAGAACAAGTTTGAGACCTTCGATGTTCCGCTGCTCTACGCGAAGTCGGTCGAGGGCCTCGTCTTCGAAGACAATGAAATCGTCTACGATACGAAGAGCCGCTACAAGGGGTGGGGACAGAAACCGTTCCTGCTGAACCGTGTGACGGGCTTCTCGCAGACGGGCAACAAGGTCACGGGACGCCCCGCGTTCACGGCGGCGGATGTCCAGCAGGTGACCTGGTGAGTGTTGAAGAGTCGAGAAGCTGAAGCGTTGAAAGTGAGAAGGGGATGAAAATGAAGATTGTCGAATGGGTGAAGAAGCCGGCGGTGTTGGCCTTTCTTGTGTTTACGGGCGTGTATGCTGTGGCGCTGGCGGCGATTTTCTGGGGAACATGGTCCTTGGACTTCGCGCCTGTCTCGCCGGACTGTGCGACGACATACGCGGTGAACGATGCTTCCGCCTGGCTGGCGAGCGTGTGGGCCGGCAAGGATTTTGTCCCGTCCGATCTGATGCACGTGCTCGGTGGCATGTATTTCTGGCAGGAACTCCAGTTCGCGCTGGCGGCCTGGCTCGCGGCGCTGGGGCTTGCCTTCTATCTGCGGGGGCGTGGACTTTCCCTTGTCGCCTCCTACGACGGAGGTGCTGCGTTCGGCCTGATGGGCTATTGCTTCACGCTCTTTTCGGCGGGACACCTCGGCTGGTTCATCTGGATGATGTACGGTCCCTTCGCCTTCGGCCTCACGGACCGCGCCGTCCGGAAGGGCGGCTGGAGCCGCTGGGCCCTGTTGGGCGCCGTGCTTGCGTGGGGCAGTGCGCGGCAGCCCGACCTTTGGCTGCTTTTCACGCTGCTGACGTTTGCCTATGGTGTGTGGTGTCTTGTGCGTGAACGCCGGACGCTCGCCTGGGGACGCCTCTTCGCGGGTTTGGGCGTGTGCGCGCTGGCGATGCTGCTGATCGGTCTGCCGCAGTTCGGCCACGCGATCTTCCACGACCTCGCGGGACGCGAGGCGCAGATTGCCGGTTCGGGCTCGGGTGAGTCGGCGAAAGGCGCGGACGATGCCGCGGCAAAGGCCCAGAAGGCCCAGGAGCGTTGGCTCTTCTGCACGAGCTGGTCGTTGCCGCCGGAAGACACGCTTGAATTCGCGTTGCCGGAAATCCACGGCGGATCGAACGATCCGCGCATCTACAAGAAGCCCGGCAATGCGCCGTACCAAGGTCGCCTCGGGCAGCATGGCATTGTCCCGGCGGGGGCGGGTGGACGTCACCCGGTGACCGGGGAAGAGCTCAAAGGCGGTGACGAGTACTGGATGCCCTATCGCCAGCATTCGCTTTATTTCGGCGTCCTTTCGCTTCTTTTCGCGCTGGCGGGAGTTGCCGGCTGGGTTCTGCGCAAGCGGGTGGCGGACGACCCCTCGACCGCTTCATCCGACGGACGCGACGTGCCGTTCTGGGTGGGGACGGCGGTTCTCGTCTATCTCTGTGCGCTGGGCGGCTTCACGCCGTTCTACAAGCTTGTCTATGCGCTGCCGTTCGGCGATACGATGCGGTGTCCGGTGAAGTTCGTGCATCTGCTCGAATTCTGCGTGGCCGCGCTGGCGGGCTACGGGTTCGAGTTCGTGCGTACGCGTCTGGCGGGGAAAGGAGCGTGGGTGGTACCCGTGCTGGCGGTGGTCGCGGCGGTGAACGTGTTCGACCTGGCGCGTGTCGACGCGAAGTATCTCGCCGTACAGGATGTGTCGTTCGTGCGGGCGGCGAATGCGGCGGCCGAGGATGTGGCGAAGCAGGGCGGCGGCAAGGTCTATGTGGCCGTGCCGCAGCAGGAGGGCGGGGCGATGATCCGCGATTCGCTGGGCGCGCATCTTGCGGAAACCGCCGAACGCGAGGTGACGGAAGGGACGCGTTTCATTCTCGCGAATGCGACCTCGTTCCAGGTGGACAAGACGATTGAAACGCGGTTGCGCGGCGGCCAGCTCAAGATTGCGGGGTCCTATTCGCTTTCGGCGCATGAAGGCGTCAGACGGGCGGATCAGCAGTCGGCCTCGCTGCTGCTGCTCCAGAAGACCGATGTGCCCGCGCCGGAACCGAAGTCCGATCCGCCGCCCGAACGGGGTAAACAGGCGCTGGGGCTCCTGTCCGTCGGCTCGACCTTCGCCGTGCTTTTGGGGGCGTTGTTCGGCCTTCGGCGCAGGGACTGATTACGGATAGGTCGGTGTCGCGCGGATGGTTATCGGCGCCGGAGGCTGTCTCGGTTGAACGTTCGGCGGCTGCGGCGCGGGTTCTTGCTGAATCACTTCCACGCGGTACATGCCGGGCGGAGGCGGAGGCGCGGGCCGACGCTGCCGAGGAGGCGGCTGCGGCCGTGGCGGAGGTTGAACACGGGGTGGCGGCTGCGGACGTGGTGGCGTCTTCTGCCAGGCCGGGGCCAGCGGCTTCGACCAGGCGGGACCGATCGGTTTGGACCAGGCAGGACCGATTGCGCCGGCCGGCCCTGCGGCCAACAGCGTTCCGGCGGCTAAGAATGCCAACAAGCCAAAGTAAAACCATTTATTCATTGTCGTTTCTCCTTCCGCTCTGTTAGGATGTCTTTCCGGGCAAATCTGACACGCAATCGTCCCGTCCGAACCTGCCGTTCGACCACCTCAATGTCAGGACAACGGACCCGCGAATGCTACTCCTCCATTGACCATCGCGGATCGTCCATTCATTTTCCTCTTCTGCTGGAAGATGTGTTTTGGTATAATGATTGTTGTGACCTTGAGAAACCGCTGATGCGGTTGAGCGGGATCGATTGGGGAAACCCGAAAACGCGAATAAGAAAGCTGGCATGAAAATGAAAACAATTGGAATTGGCGTTCTGCTTTCGTGCGCGGCGCTCTCTTTGATGGGCGCCGATGTGACGATGGATATCAACGACGACCGCGAGTGCGTCCTTCGCGGAGGGAACGCGCGAGCAGCCGGTGAAACTCTTCACCAACGCCACCTGGCCGCACGCGAAGAACGGCACGTATTTCATCGACCGAAACGGCCACACGCTCCTTTTCCCCGATAAGAACGTCCATGTCAAATACGGCCCCGACAGTCGCGTGATGGTGACGGTGGGCGATGGTTTGGTCATCTACATCGCCGGTGGCATCCCGACAAAATGAGGAGCGTGATTCGGCAATACTTGAACGGACAATGTAAAAATGTTATAATTTTGGAAACGAAACGGGTCCAAAGAGGAGTGGAACATGAGAAAACTGATGAGTTGGTTGGTGGCGCTTGTGGTGGGCGTCGGGTGTGGTGTGGCGCAGGCCGATGTGGCGGCGTTGCCGGAAGGCTATACGCGTGTCGACTACATTGAGTCGACGGGCGGACAGTACATCAAGGCGGAGTACATCCACACGTCGAACACGAAGATCCTGTGCGTGGCGAATGTGGCGGAAACGCAGCCCTGTGTCTGGTCGACGATATTCGGTTCGCGCAATGGCGCCTACACGAAGAATGCCCTCGAATTCTTCGCGACGTCGTCGAAGCCGGGTACGGTTTATTGCCGTACGAACAACGAGGCGACCGGCGACAATCTGCCGTTCGGCGAACTCATTGAAATCACAGCGGAGGGGACGACGGCGAGCTGGCGCGGTCTCGAGAGTACGAACCACACGGGGTCGATTACGACGACGGGTACTCCCGATGACGGCATCCACTCGCTCTTCATCTTCGCGATGAACCAGTCCACTTCGGCACGCGGCACGGTGGTGCAGGCAGACAGCTACGCGATCATGAAGCTCTACTCGTTCAAGATCTATGAAAGCAACGAGCTGAAGCGCGACTTCGTGCCGTGCATTTCGCCGACAGGTGAACCAGGCCTCTTCGATCTCGTGGACGGTCGTTTCCACAATAACCGCGGCGAGGGCCGCTTCTATGTGCCGGGCGAGCCCGAGATGCGCTTCGGCGGCAAGATCTGGTCGCAGACGTTCGGCAAACAGTGGTTCAACACGGAATATGTGCCGAATCAGGCAACGCGGATCGAGGCGTTCATGCGTCCGGCGGCCTACACGGAATCGTGGGCCGAGCTTTTCGGCGTGATGAATAACGACTCGCCCCAGAATGCCGTTGCGGTACGCTGGTACAGCAACACGGCGAAATTGAACGGCCTCTTCTGCAACAATGACTACAATGAAGCCCAGATTTCCGTGTCGGCGAACACCGACATGCACATTCTGCTGGAGATGGGGAAGTTCGCCGTCAACGCGACGACGGTGACGGTGACGACGGTCAACAATCCCTACCAGAGCCACCTCAACCTCTTCTGTGGTAACGACGGCGGGACGGCGCGTCGGTATCAGACCGTGCGCATGTATGATTTCAAGATCTCGGAAAACGGTGTCCTGAAGCGCGACTACATCCCGATGCGCGCGCCGAACAACGTCGTGTCGCTCTATGACAAGGCCACGGGAACGATCTGTCCGAACATGGGCGCTTGCGCGCTCCCGTGCGGCGGTTCCTTCACATATATGGAAGAGAACGGCGACCTGACGCTCTTCGAGGGTCGCATCACGGCGGCGGACATTGCGGGATATGCCCACATCACGAAGGCGGGTCCGCTTGCGCTCAAGGCGTCGGACGTCGCTGCGGTCCCCGCACTCAACGTACAGCAGGGTGTCGTCTCGTTCTGGGACGGCCTCGCAAAGAACTACACGATACAGGGTGCGCTCGTGCTTGCGGGCGGCACGCGTCTGCAGCTCGACGTGATGGCCGATGGGGCGGACATGATCACGGCCGGATCGATCGACCTCTCGACGGCGAGTGCGGCGAACCCGATCACCCTCGCGTTCCACGACATCGGCACGGTGGCGTTTGACGGTACGCGGACGATCCTCGCGGGCGGCGTGACAACGGACGATCTGGCGAAGTTCAAGGTGGTGAGTGCCGTGCCGTTCACGCTGGGCGTGGAAAACGGCGCGCTGACGATCGCCTACGCGGGTGTGACCCTGCCGCTGCCCGCCGGGTACACGCAGCTCGAGTACATCCGGTCGACGGGTACGCAGTACATCAATACGGGCTATCTGCATACGCCGTTCACGACGCTCAGCTGCGAAATCCTGGTACCGGAGCAAACAACGGCATCGCTCGCGGCGTTTGGTGCGCAGGATTCGACGGGCGTGGGCGGTTGGCGCTCGCTGCTCTTCATGCCGCGCTACAATGGACAGCTTCGGTTCGACTCGGCCGACGACCCGATCGTCGGTACGACGTCGCAGATCTTTGCGCCGCTCGATTCGTTCCCGTTTGGCGAGCGCGTGACAGTGGCCTACACTGACGGGTGTCTTTCGTGGCACGGCGGTTCGCTGCCCGACGGACAGTTGCGCTCGACGGTGGCGTCGATCGGCGTGGACAACGACATGCTGTACATCTTCGATGTCGACACGGTGCGCGTGGCGTCCGCCTACCGCGGCGAGATGCGGCTCTACAGCTTCCGTATCTATGAAGGGGAAGAGTTGGTACGCGATTTCGTGCCGTGCATTTCGCCGCGTGGCGAAGTGGGCCTTTATGATCGGGTGGGTCAGGCGTTCTACGGCAATGCGGGCGGCGGGCGCTTCCTGACATCGACAGAGTCGTTGCCGACGGTCCCGTATGTCGAGTCCACCGGTGTCGAATATGTCGACACGGGGTATCGGGCCACGACGGACACGAAAGTCGAAGTCTATTTCAACCCGAAACCGCCCACCACGGCTTGGGGCGAAATCTTCGGCGCTCTGCAAAAAGACTCGTCGGCGAATGCCTTTACGTTGCGTTACTATAATACATCGTTGATTCTCAATGGTCTTTGCTGCAATGCGACGTATGGCGAAGCGCAGGCGTCGATTACGCCTGAAAACGATTACTATGCGAGCCTTGAATACGGTAAGCTGTCGGTGAATGGATCCGACACGGTCATCACTTCAGTGAATCAGCCGTATGCCGCCAATCTGCTTGTTTTCGCGGGAAGCAATGACGGAGCTGTCCGACGCAATCAGGCGATGAAGCTCTATCGGTTAAAAATTTCCGAAAGGGGAACGCTGGTTCACGACTTTGTGCCCTGGCGTACGGAGGATGGGCAGGTCGGTCTCTACGATCAGCTTGATGCGAATACTGCGACGGCATTCCACCCGAATCTCGGTACGGGTGCGCTGACCTACGGAACGACGACGTGTGCATTGGCGGTGAGCACGTTTGGCTTTGGCCAGAAGATTGCCGAAAAGAACGGTTCGACGTTCACGGTGCGTGAAGGTGCGTTCGTACAAGGCGAAGTGCCGGCGGACTGCACGGTGGTTGAGAAGGCGGGGCCGTTGGGCGTGTCGATGGCCGGGGTGACGGTCTATCCCGCGCTCACGATCGCCGACGGTGCGTTCCTAGTCGATGATGGTACGGCGCAGACCTTCACGGTCACGGGCACGCTGGCTCTTGGTGCGGGCGTGCGGCTTGTGCTTGATGTGACGGCGGCGGGCAGTGACGGGTTCACGGTGGGTTCGCTCGACCTCGGGCAGGCGACTGCGGAGAACCCCGTGCTGCTATCCGTCAACGCCGTGGGTGTGGCGGAACTTGAGGAACCGCGTACGCTCATTGCCGGTGCCTCCCTGACGTCGGCGGATCTCGCGAAGTTTGCGTTGTCGGCCAACCTGCCGGTGGCGCTCGCGGTTCAGAATGGAAACCTCGTGCTTGTTGCGAAGGAAACGGTGGTGGCGAACTGGGTCGGCGGCGGCACTACGGGCGCGTGGAGCGATGCGGTGAACTGGCAGGACGGCGTAGTGCCGGAAATCGGTGCCGCCGTGACGTTCAACACCGCGGCGAATCTCGCGACGGCGATGGACCTCGCCGGGTTGGTGGTGAAGAGCATCGCCTTCGGCGACGAGGCGGGGGCGTTCACCGTCAGCGGTTCCACGTTGACGATTCAGAAGAAGATCACCAATACCTCGGCTCAGCCGCAGGTGTTCAACGAGCCGATGTCGCTTGGTGTGACGGGCAGCAAATTCACCGTCGACACCGGTGCGCAGGCGATGTCGCTCGTCGGCGGCGTGGGGGCGACGGCGAGTGTCATCGAGAAGAAGGGCACGGGCGAGTTGACGATCGACGATACGGCGATCGCGCAGGCGGGCGGACTCGACATCCAGCAGGGTACGGTGAAGCTCAATGTCACTGAGACGCAGACAACGGCGGCGACGCCGGGCGAGATCCACGTGGCGGCGGGGGCGCGTCTCGATGTCAACGTCGACCATGGCAGTCTCAACTCCCTTGCCAAAACCGAGGCCGTCCATGGCAAGACCCTTTACCTGGCCGGCGATGGGCCGGATGGCAAGGGTGCGTTGTATAACTCGAATCCGATTTCGCATTGGGGGACGACCGTGGGTCACCTTGTGCTCACCGATGATGCGTCCTTCGGCGGCGGCCACCTTTCGGTGCGTCCGTTGGAGGGGTCCGCCAATAGCGACACGCAGGCGCAGGTCGAAGGTGGTCACACGCTGGCACTTCGCATTCCCGTGATGGATGAAACGGCGACGTTTTACAACACGTTCTTCGCGCTCGACCGCCTCGAACTGCGGAATTCCAAGATGCAGCTCCAAGGGGCGTTGACCGGCGTGATCACGAACGGCATCCATCTCTACGGCGCGTCCGCCATTAACTTCTACGGTCCCACGATGACCGCCGAGATGCCGATCTTCGTCGAAGACGGCGAGGCGACGATGGTCGCGGGCGGCAATACGGGTCTGGCTGCGCCGGTGACTGTGAAGTCGGAGGCGACGGTGACGTTCGCCAATGGTTCGGCGATCACATTCAACGCACCGTTCGTCAATGAAGGTACGGTCGTACGGACCGGTGCCGGCAACCTCTGCTTCGCCGGGGACCTGACGGGGACGGGTACGTTTGAGTCGCGGGCGGGGTCGCTCATCTTCACGCATGATGTGCCGTCGTATGCGGGGCAGTTCAACATGACCGGTGGTTCGCTCCAGTTCGGCAATGCCGGTACGACGACGGCGCCGACGGCGATCCCGCCCTTTGGTACCGTGTCGACGGACGTGAAGTTCCTCCTGGGCGCGACCTCGACGATTGGTGCGCAGTACGACGACGTCATTGCGAAGTCGGCAGAGGCGAAGAAGATCGTCACGGTTCTTTCCGCGACAGAGCAGAACGATATGGTCCTGTCCGGGGCGAACTGGGATGTCTACACGTTGCGGATCGGCGATCCGACCTATTTCGGACGTTTTGTCATCGATGAAGGCTCGACAGTGAATGTCCAGAACAATCTGGAACTTGCGTCGACCGGCAAGTCGCCGAAAAACAGTACGCTCGAAGTGAAGACGGGCGGTACGCTCAACTTCACGAATTCGGCGGATACCTGTTACATCGGCTATTGGAGTGGGGTGAGCACCTCCACGCACCACCTCATCGTGAGTGGCGGTACGGTGAACGTGCCGAATGCGAATCTGGTCACGGCGCAGGACTCGGCCTACGGCTACGTCGATCTCAACGACGGCAAGATCGCGGCGAAGGGCGTGAAAGTACGCGGCCGTACGAACGACGCGAAGGCCTATGCGCACGACGAGCGCTTCATCCAGCGCGGCGGTGTGCTGGAACTGGGGGCCAATGGCTTCTCGGCGGGCGAAGTCAAGTTCGGTACGCCGTATCTCAACCTCGCGGGCGGCACGCTCAAGCCGATGGCCGCGCTCACGCTGCCGTATGGTACGTACTGGAGCTGCTTCGGCGAGAAGCCGAGCGATGCGGGCGATTACACGATCGACCTCAACGGACAGACCGTCAACTGGCAGACGGGACTTGAAGGGTTCAGCGACGTGACGATTTCGGGCACGGGGTCCTTTGTCACGACCAAGTGCTTCCAGAACGTGCCGCAGGGCAACTGGAAGGTCGAAGGCGCGGCGGTGGCGGACCTTTCGGGCGCGGCGGGCTTTGGCGGCGGCCTTTCGCTCGGCGAAGACGCGCAGGCGACGATCGACATTGGGGGTGAAGGGCTCGTCGAAATGGGCGTGTTCACGACGGCCGAGTTCGCCAATTTCACAGCAGTGACGAACTATACGGGTGCCTACCAGTATCGGGTGAATACGATGGAACGGCTCCATCGTCAGGAAGATTCGGGCAAGACGAGTATTCAATACTGTTTCTACTGCTTCCGCGGCCAGTTCTACGTGCCGGAAAAGAAGACCTACTATTTCGCGGGCACCTACGACGACTATCTGACCTTCGAGATCGATGGACAGGTGATGCTCTCGAACGTGGGCGAAATCGGAAAGAGCTGGCAGAATGTTCCCACGACCAATCGTGAACTCAATCCGGGCTGGCATAACTTCCGCGTGTGTGCGTACGACCAGGCGGGCGGTCAGGGACCGGGCTACTCGGACTGGAAGGGCGTGATGGCCCTCGGTTGGACGACGAAGCAGCCGGCTGTCGCAAACAGCTCGGCCTACTACACCAAGTTCGATCCGTCGACGTTGCGGATGCGTCCGGGCGTGTGCACCTGGCAGAAGCAGGCCGTCTACAACGTGGCCTTGCTCGATTCGCCCGACTTCGTGTCGACGACGAACACGACGGGCTGCCTCGGTTCGCTGCAGATGCTGCGCGAATACAACGGCACGGCATTGCGCGCGTTCTGTCCGAACAAGACGACCTGCCGCTTCACGGGCGAGTTCTTCGCGCCGACGACGGGCGACTACGAATTCACGGGACACTTCGACGACATCGTCTCGATCATCATTGACGGCCAGCTCGTGTGCAAGACGACCTCGTGGTCCGACACGATCATCGGCACGGGTACGATCTCGCTGCGGGAGGGCTGGCATCGCTTCGACGTGCGCGTGGCCGATAATGCCGGCAACGTCGGTACTGCGAATGCGGTGACGGTGAAGGTACCGGGTACGGATACGGCGGTGCCGTTCGACGAAGGCAGCTTCGAGATGCGTGCGGGTTCGGCGGGTCTGGGCGGCGTGTCGCTGCTGGCGAAGGGGTCGACGCTCTCCAACATCTCGGCGGGGGTGTGTCCGATCTGGGGAACCTTGGGCGGTGCGGGTGCGCTCGACGGCAACTTCGCGTTCGAGACGGGCGCGACCTGGCGCGTGGGCATCGACGGTTCGAAGCTCACGGATGTTGTGAACGTGACGAATGTCGGCGGCAGCAACTTCGTCAAGAACCTGCGCCACATCGAAGTCGAACTCGCGAGCCGTGCGGAGACCGAGCGCTACCGCCTGTGTGCGGCGGGATCGCTGACGGCGGCCGAGGCGGCCGAGATCGAAGTGACGGCGTATGCGAAGCCCGGCGTGACTGACGCGGTCACGGAAGGCTGGCGTGCGGTGGTGTCGGGCAATGTGCTGATGCTCGTCAACCCGAAGCCGGCGGGTCTTATCCTCTTCATCAAGTAACTTGACCTTGCCACGGGTGGGATTTTCTGCTATCATTATTAGCCAATGCAAAATGGTAGCAAATCCTTTGACTTCTGGTATGCCGTGCACCACACGAAAGTGGTGCGCGGGCCTTCTCGTGCCCTGGAAACATTCGGGGAGACGCGGATCAACTATCGGCATCTCGCGGAGCTGCCGGACGATCCGGGCAAGATCCGTGTGCGGGAGGGTCGTCTCGAGGCGCACAAGCCGGCGATCATCACGCCCGAAGCGTACATGCAGGACATGATGGAAGGCTTCGGCGAACAGGCGCATCAGTACCTTGAATTCCTGAAAGAGCACGAAGATTCGGTTCGGATCCTCCAGTATGGCTACAGGCTCTCGCAGGAGGCGTTCTCCGAACAGGTCGTGACGGACTCGATGGAGGCCGTCACGGCGCGCGTGGTGGCGGATGTGGTGGAGAAGAACGACGCCTTCGCGGCGGTGATCCAGGGCGTGGACGATCCGTGGGACGTGTCGCTCGTGCATTTCTTCTGGCTGCAGGTCAATGCGTCCGCGCCGTTCAACGTGCGCGATCTCGAAGCGGCCCGACGGCGCGAGGCGCTGGATCTTGTGCCGGATGCGGTGCGAACGGAAGTGGAGGCGGCGTTTGCGCGTGCGGAGGCGGATCCTCGGCTCGTGCAGCAGCTGGGGGCCCTCCTGCAGAAGCGAGGCGTATTCGAGCAGTATGAGGACCGATTCTTTAAACTGGTGAGACGGGGATAGAAAATATGGACGACAAAATCAAGACGCGTGTCATTGCAATTGCCAACCAGAAGGGTGGCGTGGGCAAAACGACGACGGTGGTGAATCTGGCCGCGGCGTTGTCGAAGTTGCGTAAGACGGTGCTGGTGATCGACCTCGATCCGCAGGCGAATGCGACGACGGGCCTCGGGCTTGCGCCGCAGGAAGGCGTGTCGCTCTACCCGTGCCTCATCGGCGCGCAGCAGATCGCCGACATGATCCAGCCGACGCCGTATGAGAATCTGAACGTCATCCCGTCCGAAGTCAACCTCTCCGGTTCGGAAATCGACCTTGCGCAGCGGCCTGACCGGCTGCAGGTCGTCCGGAACGTGCTGCAGGCGATTCGCGACGCGAACGTGTTCGACTACATTCTGCTGGACTGTCCGCCCTCGCTCGGCATTCTCATGACGTCGACCCTCGCGGCGGCCGATGGCATCCTCGTGCCGATGCAGGCCGAGTACTATGCGCTGGAGGGCCTGGGCGTGATGCAGGATCTCATCGCGCGCCTGAAGGCGAATGGCGCGAATCCGGCGCTCGAACTCAACGGCATCCTGATGACGATGGTCAATGCCAATACGCGCCTCTCGCAGGATGTCATTGCGGAAGTGCGCGAGCATTTCGGGGCGAAGGTGTTCGAGACGATGATTCCGCGCAACGTGCGGACGTCGGAGGCGCCGAGCTACGGACAGCCGGTCGTCTTCTACGATCCGTCGTGCCGCGGTGCCGAGGCGTACCGTGCCTTTGCAAAGGAATTCGTCAAGCGCAATCCGACGCGTGGCGGCGAGACGCCGCCGCCTGAATCTCCGGCCCCCGAGGTCTCCGAACCCCCGGCTCCCGAAGCAGCCCCAGAACCCCCGGCTCCCGAAGCAGCCCCAGAACCCCCG
>JAZUGW010000319.1:0-2484 GCA_045641465.1 Kiritimatiellia bacterium
CGCCTTCGAGTTCTTTTTCATGTCTTCCCGCCCTTCCATGCAGGACGCGTCCGCTGATTTTCGTATTCCGGCGCAACACCAGCCGCCGCCCAAGACCATCTCGGACACATGAAAAAGAGCGCACTTCCTCCCATGCACTCAATCGAAGCCCGACCAAAGGCTTATGCGGATGCACGCAAAGAAAATGCGCCCAGCCGGGCGCATCTCCACTTACATGCTGTCCGCAAATGAAATGTTTGGTCGTATTTCGATTGAACAGCGTGTAGCTTAGATGCTACATTGTCTTTACGTTCGGGGGTGGAAGAGGGAAGTCATCGCGCACGAAGTCGATTGACGCCCAAGATCAGTTCCCGAACTATGTCTTGCCCCAACGGATGCGACCTTGCAGTCCCCACCGACGGAACGCCGAATAGTATATCAAAAAAACGCCGCGATTTCACGCGGCGTTTTCCATATTCCATATTCGGTCGACAAAAAAGCTTTTCGCGCAATTCTGTTCCACCCCGGCCCACCTGGAGTTTGAACAGAATTACAAAATTAACAAAATTGACCGACCGTTTTCGGGGACCACCAGACGTAACAAGGCTGCCAGCTCTGACGTTTTCCAGTCGATAGGCTGTGCGAAGCGAATTTTTCCAATCGCCTTCCGCGCCCCGCGGAGCGGGTTTCAGCGTGTTCGGCGGTCAAAAAAACGGCTCCGAAGGGACACACCTCCGAAGCCCTCTCTGCGCTCTCGGCGTTCTCCGCGTGAGACCATCTTCCTCACGCAGAGAGCGCAGAGGACAGAGGATCCCCCACACGGCAGGCGTCAAACGCCTCACGAGGACCAGTCGGCGTTGTATTGGGCCTGTTTTGCCGTGTTGCCCGCCGGGTCGATGACGCCGACGAAATTCACCGCCGTACCGGCATTTCCGGTGCCGTTGCCCATCGAAAAGAGCAGAATGTAGTTGCGGTAGTGCTTCTTGTCGAGCGTAGGACAACGCGGGGCATTTTCGAAGAGCTTCGTGTTGATCTCGCTGTCGCGTCCCATGCCGACGGCCACGAGGCGCGTGCAGATGCCCTTCGTGAAATACGTCTTCGGATCTTCGGCGTTCAGGCCCGCCACATTGTTCGTCGTCGCATAGTCCAAGCCGAGGTCGCGGTAGATGGACGCGCAGGTGGCGGGATTCAGCACGGCGATGGCCATGCCGTTCGTGAGGACGACCGGATAGCAGGCCGAGAGGTCCGCCCGCAGACCGGGTCCGCCGCCGGTCGCGTGAAGTCCGTACTTCGTCTCCCATTCGCTGCCGGTCCACTTGCAGACCTTGGCCGCCTGCTGGTTCGAGTAGTTGTGGTACGACAGCACGCTGATGCCCGCATCGCGTAGCGACGTCACCTCCTTCGCCGTCGGATAGTACATCATCAAGGAGGACGCAAACGCGTCAAGGCCGAGATTGCTCTCATGCGCCTCCGCAATCGGCGCCACCGCTCCCGTGCCGACGCCCTGGGCGTTCACAACCGCTTCCGTCCGCTTGATGCCGCAGTAGATTCCCGGCACCGTACCGCCCGCGCCGTCATACCAGGCGCTGCGAAAAGTGTATTCCCCTTCCGCACCGCGCGGTGCGCCGCCGCCTTCCGCGCAATCGATCA
The DNA here is from genome assembly GCA_045641465.1 of Kiritimatiellia bacterium. Taxonomy (GTDB): domain Bacteria; phylum Verrucomicrobiota; class Kiritimatiellia; order RFP12; family UBA1067; genus RUG572. The sequence continues at coordinate 1,630 of JAZUGW010000319.1, forward strand.
ACGACTCGCAGTAGGCGAAGAGTCCACGGGACGTTTCACCGTCGAGCATCGCGAGCTTGGTGTTGATCGTGCGCGTGATGTTCTTGATGTTCGCGACATTCGTCTTGCGGGCGGCATCCTTGCGGATATCCGCGAACTTGCCAATGGCAATCACCGAGATGATCGCGATAATCGCCACCACCAGGACGAGCTCGATGAGCGTAAAACCGTTCTGCTTCTTCAAATCCATTTCCTTTCCTATTCCCATAACGGGTTCATCCCATTAAACGCACGAGAGCACCCGAAAGTTCACCCGATTCAAAAAAAGAGAAGGACGCGAACACGCGTCCCCCTCTCTGCATTTTACAATTTCAATTTTCCATTTTACATTCGCAGCGCCGCCTGGGCCGCCGCGAGACGCGCGATCGGCACGCGATACGGCGAGCAGCTCACGTAGTCGAGGCCGATGCGATGGCAGAATTCGACCGAAGCCGGATCGCCGCCATGTTCGCCGCAGATGCCGCAGTGGAGCTTCGGACGCACATTCTTGCCGAGCGTGAGCGCCATCTGCATCAACTTGCCCACACCCGTCTGGTCGAGCTTCGCGAACGGATCGTTCTCGAAGATCTTCTTGTCGTAGTAGGCCGTCAGGAACTTGCCCGAGTCGTCGCGCGAGAAGCCGTAGGACATCTGCGTCAGGTCGTTCGTGCCGAAGCAGAAGAACTGCGCCTCCTCGGCGATCTGGTCGGCCGTGAGCGCCGCGCGCGGAATCTCGATCATCGTGCCCACCTTGTAGGCGATGTTGACGTCGGCGTGCGCGATCTCCTCGTTCGCCGTCTTGACGACGATGTCCTTGACGTACTTGAGTTCCTTGAC
>JAZUGW010000320.1:0-3065 GCA_045641465.1 Kiritimatiellia bacterium
CTCATAGCCCGAGACTTCACGTCCGGCCATGGGGTGGCCGCCGATGAAGGTCCAGCCGTCACGCGGCACCTGGGACATCTCGCGCATGACATCGCGCTTGATGCCGGCGATGTCGATCACCACGGCGCCCTTCTTGAATGTCGCCGCGTGTGCCGTAATCCACGGTACGATCGCATCCGGCGGCAGACACACCAAAATGAGATCGGCGTCTTCCCAGCCGGTCGTATCGCCGTGATGGAGCGTCGTCACGATATGGCCCGCCGCGCACGAGGCCTTGTAGAAGGACCCGCCGATCAACCCCATGCCGACAATGGCGAGATGCAGGCGAATCGGCCGCCCGAGCGGCACTTCTCCGCCCAGCAGATTGCGCTGGCGCGCTTTCGAAAGGGCGAAGAGCGTCGAGAAAAAGAGACGCGCCGCATTTTCGTTTTCAGGACCCGCCGCCGTCGAAACGCGCGCGAGGATCTCGCGTTCGCGCACTGGATCCGTCACCGCGTCGCCGCGCTCGCGTTTTGCAAGCGCCACCTGGCGCGAAGCTTCCATGCGCTGAATGAAGAGCTGTACCAACTCTTCGTCAATGCGGTCGATCTCCCGCCGGACTTCTTTTAGATCTACCATACCTTCATCTCTTCACTTCAATGATTGTCGCGTTTGAATGCGCGCCGAATTCCGGCGCATACATGCACTGCAACGACGCAATGCCCGAGGCGAACACGCCCTGCTGACGCACGCGGAACGATGTTTCCAACACAAAATTCCCCTTCGGCAGACGGTCGAAGTAGTAGTGCGTCGCCGTATCGCGCGTCGACTGGTAGAAACCAAGTCCGTCCTGCCAGCGGTAGTATGAAAGAACGTCCACCGACTCCGCCGTCGCAGGACGCTCGTCGCGCAGATGCGCGTACTCGTAGACGCGGTCCGAATCGATCGCGAGCCGCGCCACCAGCTCGTCGCCCGGCTGCAGGATCTCGCCGCCGTTCAGCGCCACCAGCCGTACCTTCCCGGCGACGAGCGTCTTCTTGAAGTACGTCTTCGTGAGGCGCAGACCCGTCTGCTCAAAGGCCTTCACCTTCGTCACGTCTTCGAGATACGTCCAGTTGAGCGACGCCCAGCCAAGCTTATCCTCCTGACGCGCCAGTTCGACCTTGCCCTGTGCGGACGAAATCGCCTTCGGATCGAAACGGTACTCGTAAAAGCCCGTCCCCGCTTCCACGCCGACGCGCGGAACTTCGACGCCGCCGAGTTTCACCGTGACGACATCCTCTTTCGCCGGCGTGACGGCGGTCTTCTTCGAACCGTCGCCCAGGAGAATCGCATACACGGCATCGACCGTCGACACCGTCGTCGACCAGTTCTGCGTACGCTTCTGTTCGAGCAACCACAGGCGCGCATCTTCGTACGCCTGCCAATCGTCCGGCTCGATTTCGGCGAACGCCTCCATCGCCAACGCCTGGTCGCTCACCGGCGCGGCGAAAAGCGAACAGTCGAAGAACGTGGACCGCTTCCAGTAGAGGCCGAACTCGTCGCTACGCACCGCGCGTTCCTTGAGCGAGGCGAGAATCGCGTGCGCCAGTTCCGTATCCTTGCCGCGTGCAAGCACGAGCGCCGCGAGGGACTGTCCGGCGATGCCGAAGGACTGCCATTCCTTACGCAGATGCTGAAGCAGCAGGTCTCGGTGCTTCGATGTCGAACCGTCGAAACTCTGCAGATAGAGCCAACGCAAATCCATGGACGAAATCGAGAACGCAACCTTCTGCCGCTTGCACCACGCGAGCCGCTCGTCGATGTTGCGCACCATCCACGCGTCGAGTCCCTTCCGCGCCCGCGGGCACACCGAAGGTTTCTTGACGAGCGAGGCGTCGCCCACGAGACGTCCAAGCCGCGCGTAGCCCGTGAGGATGTGCATCGTCACGCCGGGCGATCCATATCCGCCCGGGAACCACGGCCAGAGGTCGTCGCCGGAATTGAAATTCTGTTCGAGCTTCTCGACCGCGCGCTTCTGTTCCGCCGCGAGTCGAGCCGAACCGAAGAGTTCGCCGATGTGGCGTTTCGCCCGTGTCTCGTCCTTCGCGTCGTTCACCCACGGCGTCGAATCAAGCATCACCTGCTTGAGGTCCTCGTTCAGTTCAAGCGGACTCTTAAGCGCCTTCGCATCCGTCTGCGCCCAGGCCTCGAACACCTCGCGAAAGGCGGGACGCGCCCGCGCGATGTGCTGCGCCAACGCATTGGCATAATAGCGGCCGAACACCTGCTCGCAGCATTCGTGCGGATATTCCATCAAATACGGCAATGCGAGGAACGCATACCACGTGGGATCGCTGACGACCTGCACCGCGAGGCCCGCATGGCGCAACGTCGACGATTCGGCGCTCGCCGCCAGCTCCTTGAAGGTCGCCGTTTTCACACCGGCCTTCTTGATCTGCAACGGCAGCGACTCGCGCACTTCGATGCGTTTCGAGAGAACGGGCAGGAAACCCTCCTCGCCATCCGAGAAAGCTTTCCCCTTCGCGGTTGCCACGAAACGCAAGTAGCCGCAGCCGTCGGGAATCGCCACCTCGAATTCCAGCGTCTTCGTTTCTTTCGGTCCCAGCGTGAACGACTGGGCGGCGCCGCGCGCGACGAGGGCCACCGGCTGTTCCGACTCCGCATCGAAGAATTCCAGTGTCGCCGTCCCGGTCTGCGGGGCTTTTTCCGTGTTGGTCACCTTCACGGGGAAGCGGAAGCGATCGCCCTCGCGTGCAAAACGCGGCGCGGTCGGTTCGACCATCAACGGTTTCGTCGTGACGATCGTATCGTCGCGCAGCACACCGGTCCGCAGCGCCGCATCGTGCGCCAGCGCTGTGAGCTTCCAGCCCGTCAAGGCCTCGGGCACCGTGAAGGAGAAGGTCACCTGCCCCTTTTCGTCCGTCGTCAAGTGCGGCAGGAAGAACGCCGTCTCGGCGAGATTCTTGCGCGGCGCAACACGCGACGATTCGCCTGCCGCCGGTGTTTCGCCTTCTTCGAGCGATTCGGCCTTTTCCTCGACGACAACGGCCACGCCATCCAAAGCACTCTCCGCAATCGGCGCG
>JAZUGW010000321.1:0-32573 GCA_045641465.1 Kiritimatiellia bacterium
GCTGATTACGACGGGATTCGTGCGGGGGCTTCCGGAAGACCGCGGGTCGTTGGGGGCTGGGTGGTTCGTCGTGTGCGTCGCGCTGCTCGTTTCGGGATCGAGTCCGCTTTTGCAGGAATGGGTGACCTACAATCAGGATCGTTTCTGGAGCCAGAAGAAGGAAATGAGCGAACTCGCGAAGCTGCGGGCGATGGGACGTGAAATCGAGGCGCTAGATCCGAAGGGCACGACGCTCCTGACGCAAGACCTCTATCTGGCGATCGAGACGGGACGGACCGTGCCGCGCGGGCTGGAGATGGGGCCGTTCAGCTATTTCCCCGACCTGGAGACCGACAAGGCGAAGGCCACGCATGTGCTCAACCGCGAACTGATGATGCAGTTGCTGGCGTCCGCGCCGTCGCCGATCGCCGCCTTCAGCGGCTATGCGTTCGCCATTTCGGCGCCGACGTGCAAGGAGGCTCCGTTCGAGGAACAGAAGAAGGCGTTTGAGGTTTTGAAAAAGAATTATGAACTGGCGGATACGGAAGAGAAGTTCGGACAGAACGCGACGACGCTCGTCATCCTCCGCCGGAAGCAAAAAGGGGAGGCGGCGAAGTGAACGGCATTCCGCGTCATATCGCCATCATTATGGACGGCAACGGGCGCTGGGCGCTGCAGCGGGGGCTGCCGCGATTGGCGGGCCACCGCCAGGGCGCGAAGCAGCTTGAAGAAGTGCTCACCTGGTGCGCCGAAGTGGGCGTCGAGATTTTGACCGTCTACGCATTTTCAACGGAGAACTGGAAGCGTCCGCTCGAAGAGGTCAGCGGCCTGATGAAGCTGCTCGGGCTCTTCCTGCGCGAGAAGCGTGCAAAGCTGCTGCGTGACCAGGTGCGGTTCCGTGTGATCGGCCGGCGAAGCGACTTGCCGGAAGAGCTGCAGAAGAAGATCGAGGACTTGGAAGCTGAGACGGCCGGCTTCAAACGTCAGCTCGTCGTGGCGCTTTCGTATGGCGGACGAGCCGAGATCGTCGATGCCGCGCGTCGATTTGCCGCGTTGCCGGCCGATCAGCAGAACGAAGCGGGTTTCGCCTCGTGTCTCTACGCGCCGGATCTGCCGGATCCCGATCTGATCATCCGTACCTCGGGCGAACTGCGGCTGTCGAATTTCCTCCTGTGGGAATGCGCCTACAGCGAGTTCTACATTACGGACACGTTTTGGCCGGACTTCGATCGGGCCGCGTTCGACCAGGCGCTGGCGTCGTATGCGACGCGCGATCGGCGCAAAGGAGGCCACGCATGAGTGCGTCCGCTTTCGAGCATGTGCGCCAGCCGATCGACGTCAAGGCCCTGGCACCGACGGAACTGCCGGCGCTTGCGTCGAGTCTGCGCCAGGAGATTGTCGCGTCCGTCGCGAAGACCGGTGGGCATCTCGCGAGTTCGCTTGGCGCGGTGGAGATCGCCATTGGCCTCGCTCGCGTGTTTGAACCCGAGACCGATCGCATTGTCTGGGATGTCGGTCATCAGTCCTACGCCTGGAAACTGCTGACCGGGCGGCGTGAACAGTTCAGCACCCTGCGCCAGAAGGACGGACTTTCCGGTTTCTGCAATCCGGAAGAGACCGCCTGCCATGCGTTTGTGTCGGGACATGCCGGCAGTGCGCTCGCAGCGGCCGAAGGCATGGCGGCGGCGCGTGACCTCAAGGGCGGTACCGAGCATGTGGTGGCGGTGGTGGGCGATGCGTCGCTCTCGAACGGCGAGTCGCTGGAGGCGCTCAACAACTGTGCGTCGCTCAAGGGCAAAGTCATTCTTGTGCTGAACGACAATGCGATGTCCATCTCGAAGAACGTGGGCTCGTTCGCGCGTCTGCTGGGACGCATGCTGTCGGGGCGTCGCTACAACCGCGTCAAGGCGGCAGCCGAACGGGCGGGTCACAAGATGCGTCTGACCTTCCTGCGTGATGCGTACCATCGGCTGGAGCAGGTGGTGAAGTCCATTTGGCTGGGAAATGCGTTCTTCGAGTCGTTCGGGCTTCGCTATATTGGTCCGGTGGATGGACACGACGTGCAGGCGGTGGAGAATGCGTTGGCGGTGGCGCGGGATGACAAGCGCAGCGTCGTCGTGCACATCGTCACCGTGAAGGGACGGGGTTTCTCGCCGGCCGAAGAGGATCCGACGGCCTGGCACGGGGTGGGTCCGTTCGATGCGGAGAAGCCGGAGAGGCATGCGTCGTCGCCGGACAGCTGGAGCGAGGTGTTCGGCCAGGCGCTTGTGCAGGCGGCGCAGAAGGACGAGACGATTTGCGCCTTGACGGCGGCGATGCGCGACGGGACGGGACTCAACGCCTTCGCCCAGGCATTCCCGACGCGATTCTTCGACAGCGGCATCTGCGAAGAACATCTGGTGACGTTTGCCGCCGGGTTGGCCAAGCAGGGACTGAAGCCCGTCGTGGCCATCTATTCAACGTTCCTGCAGCGCGCCGTCGACCAGGTGATGCACGATGTGTGCCTGCTGAATCTGCCGGTCGTGTTCGCCGTCGATCGGGCGGGGTGTGTCGGGGCGGATGGACGGACGCACCACGGGATGTTCGACATTCCGCTTTTGCGGTGTCTGCCTGGTCTGACCGTCTGCCAGCCGCGCGATGCGGCGTCGTTGCAGGCGATGCTCGCGTGCGCGTTCGAGAAGGGCGGCCCGTGGGTCATCCGCTATCCGCGCGGCAAGGTGCCGCAGGGTGTCGAGGCGACGTCGAGAGTCGATTATGGGCGGGCCGCGCAAGTGTGCGGCGGTGAAGCGAAGCTGCAACTGTGGGCGCTGGGAGAGCAAGTCGAGAAGGCGCTCACGGTCGCAGCGTTGCTGAAGGAACGGGGCCTTGACGCCGGCGTGGTGGACGCGCGATTCGTGAAGCCGTTCGATGCCGAGATGCTCGCGTGGCAGCGTGCGGCGGGCGCGCGGATCGTGTCCATTGAAAACGGCAGCGTGTGCGGAGGCCTGGGCGAGGCAATCGGCGCGGATCTGCGGTTCGGCTGGCCGGACGTCTTTGTGGAACACGGTTCTGTGGCGGAGCTTGAGCGGATTCATGGCTTCGATGCCGAATCGATCGCGCGTAAGATAGCAGCCGCCGGCCTCGTTTGAAAATCGGAAGGTTCTAATAGCGGTTTAACAATCCTGCGCTAAAATACGAAAACAACTACGGGAGAAAATTTACAAATGAGTGCAACGCGACATGGCATTCCCGGCGAGTGGGCCAAGGTCAAAGGAACGGTGATGTCCCTTTGGCCGCTTTTCGTTTGCTTCGCGGCGCTGGGGGCTTTTGCCGCGGCGGCGGCGTCGGGGCGTTTTGCCGGCTGGTTTGCGGGGGGCTTCGCCGTGTCGGTGGTGTTTACGGCGGTCTTCTGGCGGAAGGGCATGCGGCGTGTCGAATCCTATTTTAAAGGAGCGCGCGGGGAAGAGCACGTGGCGAGTCTGCTGGAGACCCTGCCGAGCGGGTGGCACATCTTCCACGATTTTGCGGCGGGGGCCTATCATGTGGACCACGTGGTGGTCGGGCCGACGGGCGTCTATTCCGTCGAGACGAAGAACTGGCGTGGCCGGGTGACCCACGAGGAAAACGAGATTCTGGTCGATGGAACCTTGCCGGATCGTGCGCCGCTCGCCCAGACGCGGCGTGAAGCCGAGGCGGTCCGCGAGACCTTGAAGCGCGCCGGCTGGGATGGCGTTGTGGTTCCGGTGCTCTGCATGGCGAGCGACTCGTGCGTCGAGCCGCAGAGCGAGGTGCGCCGTGTGGCCGTTGTGAATGCTTCAATTGTGGTGAAATGGCTTGCCGGTCGGCCCAGCACGCTGACGGCGAACGAAGTCGAACGGTTGGCGCAGTTGATGGAAACGCATGCGTAATGGTGTGAAGACTTAATCGGAGTAAATGAAAATGATGAAAAAATGGTTGATAGTTGCGGCGTGTGCAACCGCCTCGGCGTTTGTCGGCGCAGAAGATGCACCGTCCCTGACGGATGCGCAGAGCTTGGCGCCGCAGGCGCATTATGCGAACATTGCGCGCAAGGTGGCGAACATGCTGCCGGCCTACCATGTGACGCAGAAGATGCTGGACGACCAGCTTTCGCCGCGGGCCTGGACGAATCTCGTGACGATGTACGACTTCGGCCACAACGTGTTTCTGCAGAGCGACCTCGAACGTTTCGAGCCGATGAAGACGAAGATCGGCGATGCGCTGCGTCGGGGCGATCTCTCCTTCGCGTACGACTTGCACAAGGTCTTCGTGCGCCGTCTGGACGAATGCGTGTCGTATGCGACGAATTTGCTGGAGAAGTCGGAATTCGATTTCTCGGTGGACGAGACCTGCACGTTCAACAGCAAGGACGAACCATGGCCGAAGACGGTCGAAGAGCGCAACGAACTCTGGCGCAAGCGCATCAAGTATGAAATGCTTGGCTTGATCCTCGGTCGCGAGCTCGACGCTGAGGAAGATGCCGAGGCCGAACGTCTGGGCAAGAAGAAGAAAGACCGCAAGGGCAAGAACAAGAAGGTTGCGAATACATCCACGTCCACGAATGACGTGGCGAAAGCGGCGGAACCCGAGAAGCCCGAGCCGACGCCCAAGGAGACGTTGCTGAACAAGTACCGCCACTACCTCACGTTCATTCTTACGGAAATCGACGAGGAAAAGGTGATGGAGCGCTATCTGCTGGCGACGGCGATGGCCTACGATCCGCATTCGGCCTACATGGCGCCGATCAGCAAGGAGGACTTCGATACCGAGATGAACCTCTCGCTCATGGGCGTGGGCGCGGTGCTGTCGCAGTCGCTTGACGACGGCGCGCTCGAGATCAAGGAGATCATGAAGGGCGGGCCGTTGGCGCGCGAAGGGTCCATCAAGGAGGGCGACAAGATCGTCGGTGTCGGTCAGGATGACGGTCCGATCGAAGACATCGTGTGGAAGCCGATGCGGAAGTCCATCCGCAAGATCCGCGGCAAGAAGGATACGAAGGTCGTGCTGGAGGTGACGGACAAGAACGGCGCTTCGCGTCGACGCGTGCCGATCATTCGCGATGAAATCAAGCTTGAAGACCAGGCGGCGACGGGGCGTGTCGAGCGCGTGACTCTGGATGGCGTGACGCGTACGATGGGCTATGTGAAGCTGCCGGCCTTCTACGGCACGATGGACAGAAAGCCGAACCAGCCGGGCTATCGTTCGTGCTCGCTCGACGTGGCGAAGTGGATTGCGAAGTTCAACACGCAGGGGACGGACGGCATGATTCTCGACCTGCGCGGCAATGGCGGTGGATCGCTGCGCGAGGCGGTTCTTCTGACCGCGCTCTTCGTGCGGCCGAATCCGGGTCCGTGCCCTGTGGTGCAGATTCGCGAGACGCGTCAGCTCTATGTGCTGCCGACCTTCCCGAATCAGCCGACGTTTGCCTATCGCAAGCCGCTGATCGTGCTGGTCGACCGGCATTCGGCGTCCGCCTCGGAAATCGTCGCGTGCGCGCTGCAGGATACGGGCCGCGCGATCGTCGTGGGCGACACGCAGTCGCACGGCAAGGGCACGGTGCAGACCGTGATGCCGATGGGTCGTGCCGAATATGGTTCGATCAAGATTACGACGGCGCGGTTCTACCGCATCAACGGGTCCTCGACGCAGGTCAAGGGTGTGGCGAGCGACATCTGCCTGCCGTCCTTCTTCGATGACCGTACGGATATCGGCGAGGACAAGCTGCCGAATGCGTTGCCGTGGAGCCGTATCGAGCCGGCGAGCTATGACGAGATCTGGAACATGTCTTCGTTCGTTCCCCAGCTGAAGGAGCGTTCGTCGCTGCGGACGGGCCGTCTGCCGGAATGGACGCGTCGCCGTCAGGTGGTCAAGCTGTTCCACGACATTTCGGAACGTCGTGTGGCGACATTGCAGCGCGAGGCGCGCAAGAAAGTGATGAAGGACGATCGTGCGGTGCTCAACGAGGCCGACGAGGCCGATGCGGCGGACGAAGAAGATCCGAAGCTGACGCACGAGGTCCCGACCGAAGAAGAGGCGGCGAAGGCGCGTAAGCGCGATATCGTGCTGACCGAAGCGATGAACATTCTTGCGGACCTGGTGCGGCTCACGAACGGTCAGGAGGCGCCGTCTGCGCCTGCGCTGCCCGCCAATCGCATTCCGGCCTGGTTGCGGGCGCTTCAGGGAGGAAACAACTGATGCAGCGCGTCCGCTTCGTCAAGATGCATGGCGCGGGGAACGACTTCGTTCTGATCGACGATCGCGCGGAGCAGTTCCCGGTTCACGACCATCTGCTGCTGGCGGCTTTGGCGGCTCCGCGTACGGGAATCGCCTGCGAAGGCGTGATCCTCGTGCAGCCGTCGAAGAATGCCGACTTCAAGATGGTCTTCTTCAATCCAGACGGAACGGAGGCGGACCTCTGCGGGAACGGGGCCCGGTGCGTGGCGGCCTTTGCGAAAGAGATCGGTGCGGCGAAGAGTTCCCTGATGACCTTCGAAACGCGTGCTGGACTTGTCGATGCCGAAGTGCTCGATGCGGGGCATGTGAAAGTGTGGATGCCGGAACCGAAAGACCGTCGCTATGGTCTGGACGTCGAGGGAACCGCCGGGGATTTCATCGTGGCGGGCGTGCCGCATTTCGTGGTGCCGTGCGAACGCGTGGCGAATGTCGACGTCAATGGACTCGGACGCAAGCTGCGTCTGGCGTCCGCATTTGAACCGGCGGGGACAAATGTCGATTTCGTGCAGTTCTGTCCGCCCAACAAGGCTATCCTGCGCACGTATGAGCGCGGTGTCGAGGCCGAAAGCGGTGCCTGCGGTACGGGTGCGGTGGCGACGGCCGTTGTTGCCGTGGAGACAAAGGGACTGTCCCTGCCGCTCCATGTGCATACGTCCCAGGGTTTTGACCTGACGATCGACGGCGACTGGCGGCGTGCGAAGGGGACAGGCTTTACGCTGACGGGTCCCGTCAAGCGTGTGTTCGAAGGCGAGATCGACCTCGACACGCTTGATCTGGGAAACGAGATGGAATGATGAATATTGAAAATCTTCGATCTTGAGTCTCAGATTCTCAGTTTCAGGATTTTAGGCGTCTGATAGACTTTCCATTGGAAGAAAAACGCCATCTATGCTATAATAGAGAACGGTTTCAGTTGTAAGAGGAATTACGATGTCTGATTGTTGCGTGTTTGCGGGCCAGGGAGCCCAGGTGCCCGGTATGGGCAAGGATTTTGCCGAGGCCGATGCGGCGGCGATGGCGTTGTTCGACAAGGCGAATGCCGTGTTGGGATTCGACCTGAAGAAGATCTGCTTCGAGGGGCCGGCGGAAGAGCTGACGAAGTCCAATGTGTGCCAGCCGGCCATCTTTGTGACGAGCTATGCGGCCTATCAGGCCTTCCAGAAGAAGCATCCGACGAACTTTGCGGCGGCGGCGGGTCTGTCGCTGGGCGAATGGGGAGCTTTGTGTGCGGCGGGCGTCCTTGACTTCGATGCGACGCTGAAGGTGCTTGAAGCGCGTGGACGCTATATGCAGGAGGCCTGCGAGGCGACGCCGAGCGGAATGATCGCCATTGTGGGCGCCACGCCGGCGCAGCTGGACGAACTTTGCGCCAAAACGGGCTGCACGCCCGCAAACATCAATTCGGCGATGCAGGTGGTGCTGTCGGGCGACAAGGCGCAGGTGGCGGCCGCCGCGACGACGGCGAAGGAACTCGGCATCAAGCGTGCGATTCCGCTTGCGACGGCGGGGGCGTTCCATTCGAAGTTCATGCAGCCGGCGCGCGAAAAGCTGGCACCCGTTTTGGACGGGATTACATTCAGTGCGCCGAAGTTCCCGGTCATTTCCAATGTGACCGGTGCGGTGCATTCGTCCGATCCGGGCGAAATCAAGGCGGTGATGCTGCGCCAGGTCACCGAAACGACGCGCTGGGCCGACGACATTGTCGCGGCGAAGGCGCTGGGATGCACGCGTTTCATCGAGTTCGGACCGGGTAAGGTTCTGTCGGGTCTCATCAAGAAGATCGACGCGGCGCTGGCGACGAGCAATGTGGGCGACCTCGCCTCGCTGGATGCAACGGTGGCCGCGCTCGCCTGAATTTAGACCAAGAGGAGAGAATAATGGGAAATCTTGAAGGTAAAGTCGCGATTGTCACGGGCGCGGGCCGCGGTATCGGCCAGCAGATCGCAAAGAAGTTGGCCAGCGAAGGTGCGAAGGTGGCGGTGGTGGATCTCAAGCCCGAGTGGTGCGAAGAGACGGTCGGCCTGGTGCAGGCGGCCGGTTCGGAGGCGTGTGCGCTGGGGTGCAATGTAGCCGAAAGTGCGGAAGTCGATGCCTGCGTGAAGGCGGTGATCGAGAAGTTCGGCAAGGTCGACATCATGGTCAACAACGCCGGTATCACGAAAGACGGCCTGCTGATGCGTATGAGCGATGCCGACTGGGATGCGGTGCTCAATGTCAACCTGAAGGGGACGTTCCTCTTCACGCGCGCTGTTTCGCGCCCGATGATCAAAAACAAGGCGGCTGATGGTACGCAGGTGGGCGGTGTTATCATCAACATCGCGTCCGTCGTGGGCATTATGGGCAATGCCGGTCAGGCCAACTATACGGCCTCGAAGGGCGGTGTCATCGCGCTGACGAAGACGACGGCGAAGGAATTGGGGTCGCGCAATGTGCGTTGCAATGCCGTGGCGCCGGGCTTCATTCAGTCAAAAATGACAGATGTATTGCCTGAAGAGGTCAAAAAGGCATATATGGAGACGATTCCGCTCAAGCGTTTCGGCACGGCGGAGGATATCGCCAAGTGCGTGGCCTTCTTGGCGGGGCCTGAAGCTTCGTACATTACGGGGCAGATTATTTCCGTCAACGGCGGTATGATCGGCTGATTTTTTGTCCGTAGGTGCTTTTCCACTTGCGAAAATCAAAAAGATTTAGTAAACTAATTGGTGTCAACCCAAAGGAGATAAAACAAATGGCAGGTAAGCTTGAAGATCGCGTCAAAGAGATCATCGTGGACCAGCTCGGCGTCAATGCCGAACAGGTTAACCTTGAAGCGTCGTTCATCGACGATTTGGGCGCGGACTCGCTCGATTCGGTCGAGCTGATTATGGCTTTTGAAGAGGAATTCGGTGCGGCGATCCCTGAAGAGGACGCTGAAAAGCTGACGCATGTCGGCAAGGTGATCGATTATCTCAAGAGCAAGGGCTACGGCGACGACGGTGCTGCTGCGCAGTAAACCGACGGGCATGGCCTGAAATGAAGAAGGGGCAGGTCGCAAGGCTTGTCCCTTCCTTTTCTTTATGCGATGAAGAACGAGCGTCCAAGTGATGAGCTGAACAAGCGGAATGCGGCCTTTGATAATCGGCTGCGTCCGGGGCAGTTCACTGACTTTGTGGGCCAGCAGAAGATCCGTGCGCGTCTGGAATTGGCCGTCAAGGCGGCGAAGGAGCGTGGGGAGACGCTGGACCATGTGCTTTTCTCGGGTCCGCCCGGACTCGGCAAGACGACGCTTTCGTACATTCTCGGCGATGCGATGGGCGTGCATGTGAAGACGACCAGCGGGCCTGTCCTCACCAAGCCGGCCGATCTGGCCGGGCTGTTGACCTCGCTTGAAGCCGGCGATATCGTCTTCATCGATGAAATCCACCGAATGGCGAAGACGGTGGAAGAGTACCTCTATTCCGCGATGGAAGACTTCGCCATCGACATCATGATCGACCAGGGACCCAACGCGCGAAGCGTGCGTCTGGAGCTGCCGCGCTTTACCCTGGTGGGGGCGACGACGCGGATCGGTCTGATTGCGGCGCCGTTGCGGGCGCGTTTTGGTCTTGTCAACCGGTTGAGTTTCTACGAACCGGAAGATCTGGCGGCCATTGTGACGCGTTCGGCGGCCAAGCTGAATGTGGGGATCGAACCCGAAGGTGCGCTCGAGATTGCGCGTCGGTCGCGTGGAACACCCCGTATTGCCAACAATTTGCTTCGCCGTGTGCGTGACTATGCGCAGGTGAAGGCTGATAATCTCATTACGCGACAGGTCGCGGTGGATTCGCTGACGCTTTTGGAGATTGATCCGCACGGACTCGACGAGATGGACGTGAAGATTCTCGAGACGATCTGCGCCAAGTTCGGGGGTGGCCCGGTGGGACTTTCCACGATCGCCGTCAGCGTCGGCGAGGAGCCGGATACCATTGAAGAGGCCTACGAACCGTTCCTGATCATGGAAGGCTATCTCGATCGCACGCCCAAGGGACGCGTGGCGACCGAACTCGCGTGGAAGAAGCTAGGTTTGGCGCCGCCTGTTGCGCCGAGCCGGTAGAACAAGGTTTGCAGTCATGTCTGAAGATTTGAAGACTCCGCCGCATAGTGCGGAAGCGGAACGCGGCATCATCGGCTCGATTCTCCTGGATACGCAGTTCGGGGACGATGCGCGCGTGCTTGACCTTTGCCAGGCCCGCGGCCTGACGCCGGAATCCTTTTATGAACCCCGTAACCGCATCCTCTACGAGACCTTCCGCGAGATGAGCGGATCGTCCACGCCGATCGACGCGGTGACGCTCGCCGATCGTCTGCGGGCGACCGGGCGTCTCGATCAGATCGGCGGCATTGCGGCGATTCAAGCCCTCGTGGACAACACGCCGACGAGTGCGCATGCCGAGTACTACATCGACATCGTGCGGCAGAAGCACCTCCTGCGGACGCTGATCCAGCGGGCGCGCGAAACCGAGGCGAAGTGCTTCGACGAGAGTCAGAGTGCGAATGCGGACATCCTGCTCGGCGAAGTCGAAAAGAACTTCCTTGAAATCGGTGGCGGCGCGACGGTCCAGGTTTCGTGGAAGACGGCCGTTGAAAACACGCTCAAGGCGATGGACAAGCTCTTCGACGGGGCCAACCAGTTCGATGGCCTTCCGACCGGATTCAAGTACCTGGATGAAAAGCTGATGGGCCTCAAGGCCGGCGATATGATCGTGATCGCGGCGCGTCCGTCCGTCGGTAAGACGTCGTTGGCGATGAACATCGCCGAATGCATCGCGCTCGGTCAGGACATCAATGGCATGCCGATGCAGGGTGGACATAACCGTCCCCATGGCGTCTTGATGTTCTCGCTCGAAATGAGCACCGAGTCTCTGGCGAAGCGTATGCTGGCCGGTCGTGCGGCGGTGAATACCTGGCGGTTGCAGCGCGGACTTCTCACGAAGGAGCAGCGCATCGAGGCGAGCGACCGGCTGATGAAGGCCGCCGGCACGCTGCGTGCCGCGCCGATCTACATCGACGACACAAGCGCCATTGACGTGTCGGACATGCGGGCGCGTGCGCGTCGAATGAAGCGCATGCACAACATCGAGCTCATCGTGATCGACTACCTGCAGTTGGCGAACTGCCGCGAATTCGCGAAGCAGGGCCGTCAGCTTGAAACGAGCCGCATTTCGGGCCAGGTCAAGGCGATGGCGAAGGAACTCAAGGTGCCGGTGATCGTCTTGTCGCAGCTCTCTCGTGCGAATGAAAAGGACGGCGACAAAGACGAGATTCCGAAGCTCTCGCATCTGCGTGACTCGGGCGCGATCGAACAGGACGCCGATATGGTCTTCCTGCTGCGTCGTCCGTGCCGGTCGAAGACGGCGCAGTGGCATGACGACGAACTGCTCGCCATTGTCGATGTCGCGAAGAACCGTAACGGCGAAACGGGCGAAGTGGACCTCAACTTCTTCCGAGAAGGTACCCGCTTCGGCGATCGTGAACAGGGTAAACGCGGGGCGAAGGCTCAGCAGGAGGCGCAGGCCGAGGCTGATGCCGCGACGGCACAGGAGGTGCCGGATGTTCCGCCCGAGGCGGCCGGACCCCAGCTCGGCGGGCCGGTCGAGTTCCAGCAGAACATTTTGCTTTAACCGCGAGTCGATGAGGGAGCCTGGGCGATGATGCGGAGGAAACTTGTCGGATTGCTGTTGCTTGCCGCAGGCACCGCTGCGGCGAATCTGCAGAACCCGGCGCTCCATCCCGTGAAGCCCCTTGCAACACCCGTGCATGCACCGGTGTCGCTCGTGAAGGCCGGCGAGCCGCAGTTCGTCATTGTCTGGGATTCTCAGGCGGAGACGAATGCGCCGTATGGACTCGTCAACCGTCCGATTCGCGACGCCGTTCGCACGTTGCGCCGTGCGTTCTATTTCTGCACCGGCCGTGATGTGCCGGTTGCGGATGTTTCCGCCCGTGAGAAATATGCAGGGCATCCGCTGATCCTGGTCGGTAAAAGCGTCCTGACCGATGCCTTGGGCATTCGGCCTGCGGCCTTGCCGCCGGAGGGTTTTGTGGTGTCCACGTTCTCGAACGGCGTGGCCATTGTCGGAAACGACTCGTCGATCGACCCGGATTTTCCGAAGGCGACGCCGCTCTTGAAGCTAGGGCCGCGTCGGGCGACCGTGTGGGGTGCCTACGATTTCCTCGAGCGCTTCATGGGGTGCCGCTACTACTATCCGGGACCCGATGGTGCGGTGCGTCCGGCCTGTACGAACCTCGTGATGGCGCCGTGCGCCTATACGGATGCGCCGCGCTTCCGCAACCGCGGCGGGACGCCAGGTGGGCGCGAGTTCCTTTCGCGCACGGTCAAACGCGAATTGATGGGATCGCACCTCACCGACTACTGGGCGGCCTCGCGCGTGGCGCAGACTGAACCCTACCATTCGATGCATTCGCCCGTGCCGCAAGACTGGGCTGCCGCGCATTCGAACCTGATCAGCGAAGCGTTCATGCGCAACTTGCGGGGACATGTCTTCTTCAATCCGACGAATCACTACAAGAACTATTTCAATGTGACTTCGCTCACTTTCGCCGACGAACTCGCGAAGTCACACAAGGCCTTCTTCGATTCACAGGGGACTGTGCGGCAGGGGCTTTACTACGACAATGAACGTTATTGCGTGTTCGGCCAATGCGATTCGTTCTGTCCGCTGCATGTGATGTTGTCGAATGAGGTGGTCAAGCGCGAGGGTCTCATCACGGCCGAACATCTGGCGCTGGGGCCCACGGCCTGGTATGCGGATGTGTACGGACGCTTCTACCAGCGTCTGGCCCTGCGCCTTCAGGAACTTCTGCCGGGCAAGAAGCTGATCGTGCTGCCGTACGGTGGATGCGTCTATCCGCCGTTGCTGCCGCAGTATCGGCGCCTGCCGGACAACGTCGAGGTAGGCGTGTGCCTCGCGAAGATGCCGCGGTTCATTCGCAATCCCGAGGCGCGCCGCGTGAGTGTGGACATTCTGCGGCGCTGGCAGGCGGCGTTGGGAGGACGCCCTGTCCGTCAGATTTGGACGTACAATGCGGGCAACACGTGCTTTGAACAGGCTGTCGCGAACGAATTCCTGCCCGAGATGATCGCGGCCTTCGGCGACTTGCTCGGCGATGTCGGCATCAATGTGGAAACGAGCATCTTCCCGTCGCCGGCACCCGATGTTTCGGTGGCATTGCATTTCTACTATGAGACCTATTGTGCGCTGCGTGCGCAGTGGGCCGGTGCGGCGTTCAACGCCGAGGCGGCGCTCGACGAACATTGGCGGCTGTTCTACGGCGAGACGGGTGGGGCGCTCCTGCGGCAGCTCCATCGCACGCTTAAAGAGGCCTTCCTCGCCGTGAGTGTGCGCGAGGCCCGGTCGGGGTCCATTTATCCGCTGGCGGTTCTCGACGCGATCGAGCGTGACCTGACGGCCGCTCGGACGTTTTTCGCGAAAGACAAGACGTCCGTCTACTGGCGGCGTTTTCGGATGATGTCCTATCCGCTCGAATTCGAGCTCACGCGCCAGCGCGACATCCATGCCGGCCGCCTCGTCCCCGATCCCGAACGCTTGCGCTACATCCAGGGGGATGAATGATGGTGCCAGTCATAGACATGCATTGTGATACGGTTTCGGAAATCTTTGAGGATACATTCAAGAAGAAGCCCGAGGCTCGAAGGCATCTTCGCCGGAACAACCTTCAGGTCGATCTCGAGCGTATGAAGGCGGCGGGCTACATGTGCCAGTGCTTCGCCATTTTCATCGACCAGAACAGTTATCGTCGATATGTGTCGGACCCGTTTGACTATCTGTGTAGATTTTCGGCATGCATGGATCGCGAGGTGGCGGCGAATGAGGATCTGATTCGCTTTGCGCGTACCGGATCGGATATCGAACGGAATTTTCGGGAAGGGAAGATGTCCGCGCTCAAGACGGTGGAAGACAGTTTCGTCTACAAAGGCGACCTTGAGCTCCTCAAAAAAGGGTATGAAATGGGCGTGAGGAAGTCCACGCTCACCTGGAACTACGAGAACGAGCTGGCGTTTCCAAATCCTGGAAAATCGAAGGGACCGGATGCCATCGATACAGTCAACGGACTTAAAAAGCGCGGGTTCGAGTTCGTCGAGGCGATGGAGTCGATGGGGATGCTGATTGACATTTCGCATCTCAATGACAGGGGCATCCAGGACGTGTTCAGGACGGTGAAGAAGTCGACGCCGATTGTGGCGAGTCATTCCAATGCGCGGGGTGTTTGCAACCACAAACGGAATCTCACCGACGAGATGATCCGTCAGTTGGCGGACCATGGGGGTGTCGCGGGACTCAACTTCTGTCCGATGTTCGTAAGCGAAGAGAATTGGACCAAGCTTCGGCGCGGGAGCTGTTTGTCGCGGATCGTCGATTTGGTTCGGCATCTCCGCTACATCCGGAATGTCGGTGGTGTCGACGTGCTGGCATTGGGGACCGATCTCGACGGCATCAGCGGCCAGCTCGAAATCAACGGATGCGGTCCCATGCAGAAAATCGCCGAAGCGATGGAACTCGCCGGTTTCACCGACGACGAAATCGAAAAAGTCCTGTTCCGCAACGTCCTAAGGGTCTACAAAGACGTGCTGGGCTGAGGACATCCTCTGGTTGCCGTCCGCAAAACTAAACACAAGTTTGCAGAGTTGAATGCAAGTTTGTAGAGGTTGTCCTCTGGTTGTTCCTACTTTCATAAAATCAATTTTTTTGGTATAATTGATTAAGTGAATGGAGACTTTTGAGGAGATAGGAGTCCAGGATGGGTAATTTTAAGTTTTCGGGACATCAGACATTCGTTTTCCGCTACGGATGGCTGGTGAAAGGTGTGGATTTGATACGTCAAAATCCACTGTTGGCGTTTTCGACAGGGCGGGTGGCGTTCTTTCAAAGCGAGAACAGAAGCAGGCCGACGATCTGATCTCGCGGCGGAATTCCGCAAGCGCTGGGGTAAGTCGAGTCCTGGGATCCGTCGGGCGGCCTTGCTGGCCTGTTTACGGGAATTGGAGGAACAGAAGTGAACAACGAATTGTCTGCGCTTGATACAAGTGAATATCGGGCTTGGATCGGTGAGCTGAAGAAGCGTTACCGTGCCACTCAGATTAAGGCGGCGGTCTCGGTCAATTCTGCACTCATCGAGTATTATTGGCGGCTTGGCAGGGACATCAGCGAGAAATATTCCGAGTTTACTAAGTCGGAGATTTACGGCAAGCAGTTCTTCCCGCAGCTTAGTGCGGACTTAAAAGCGGCGATGCCAGGCGTGGCAGGTCATTCGCCTCGAAATCTTCGGTATTGCCTTGATTTTTTTGAACTCTATGCAGGAAGAGAGTTTTTCCCACATATTGTGGGAAAAGGTGAAGAGAAGATTTTGCAACAAGTTGTTGCAAAATCTCCGACCGGATTTAGTTTGCGAAAAGATGCAGAAAGCGATTCTTTTTGCGGGGAAAACATTTTGCAGCAATTTGTTGCAAAATTGATTCATGTTCCGTGGGGACATCACATAGTTGTCATCGACAAGTGCAAGGGTGACAGTGAGAAGGCCTGGTTTTATGCGTGCCGGACGAATGAACACGGCTGGAGCCGCAACATGCTTCTCAATATGCTCTCGACCGACCTTTACGAACGAGAGGGCAAGGTGCAGACGAACTTTGAGCTGACGCTTCCGAAGCCTGAAAGCGACCTCGCCGAGCAGCTTATTTGCCGTGACCACAACCGCATTCTTGCGCAATACATGATGGACGAGTTGAAGACGCCCCTCGGGATAAACGATTACGAACTCCATCGCATCTTGCCGCCGGTAGAGAAGATTCAAGCAGCCCTTGAAGAGGAAGGTTCTAAGAATGCCTAAACCCGTTAGTTCGAGCTTTGTGGAATCCCTGAAAAAGACTATAATGGAGTTCCTGGGAGGACGGCGATATGACAACACATGAAGTGCAGACACTTTTGACGATTGGAGAAAATATTGTCATCGAATTCAAACGAGCGGGGGAGGGCCCGAAATGGGACACCTACGAGTCGATTTGCGCGTTCTTGAATCGAAATGGCGGCGATCTTCTGTTGGGTGTTGCTGATGACGGGAAGATTGTCGGATTGCCGCCCAAGAGTGTTGACGACATGGTCAAGAGTATCGTCAAGGTAATGAACGATCCCAACCTGTGGGAGCCGCGTATTGCGCTTTTCCCGGAAGTGCTGACGGTCAAGGGCAAAAAGGTCATTCACATCCATGTGCCGACGGGGCCGGATGTCTATCGGTTCAAGGGGAAGTGCTATGATCGCGTGGACGATTCCGATGTCGTGGTGAGAAGTACGTCCGCCATTGCCGAGATGTTCATTCGCAAGCTCGACATCTACACCGAACAAAGGGTTTATCCGTATGTGGCGAAGTCGGACTTGCGGCTTGACCTGTTGCCGAGGATCCGCAACATGGCCCTTTCGATGCACGGTGCGAATCATCCGTGGCTGGGTGCGGACGACGATGCTGTTTTGAGATCGGCCAGACTTATTGGCCGGGATCCCGCGACGGGTAAAGAAGGGTTCAATGCGGCGGCGGTCCTACTGCTTGGAACGGATGACTGCATAGGAGGTCTCTTCCCTGCCTATAAGACGGATTGCCTTCTGCGGCGTGTCAACATGGATCGCTATGATGATCGGGTGACGGTCTACGGGAATTTGATCGAGGCCTACGACAAAATCGAGGCCTTCGGCGTGAAGCACCTCGACAACAAGTTCTTCATCGAGAACGGCCTCAGTGTCGACATTCGCTCCAAGATTCTGCGCGAGATGATCGGCAATACACTGGCCCATCGCGAATACACCAGCGGATTGACGGCGCGTTTCGTCATCGAACGTGACCGCATGTTCACGGAGAATGCCAACAAGGCCGTGAATATGGGCATCATCACGCCACAGAACCTAAGGCCGTTCTCGAAGAATCCGATCATCGCCAATTTCTTCCACCAGATCGGTCGAGCCGATGAATTGGGAAGCGGTGTACGGAATCTCTATCATTATGTGCGAATCTATTCCGGCGCGGATCCAGTCTTTGACGAGGGTGATGTTTTCCGTCTGACAGTTCCTCTGGACGACAACTATTCGCCCGAGAAGGGGCACTTGCAGAAGCAGCAGATGATACAAGTGGGTGTTCAGCAAATCCAGCAACATGGTGGGTTTCAAGAGGGTTCCGAAGCGCTGCGGCAGACAGCGGTGGCCGACAATGAGACCTACAATGATACCTATAAAGAACCCGACAATGAACCCCACAATGAAGAAACGTTGACACCGAGTGAGCGCAAGTTTCTTTCATTTGTTGAGCAGACGGGTTCTTTAAGTGCAGCTGAACTGAGAACTTTGATGTGCGTACGAAACGTATCTGACTTTCATGCGAGGTATATTCGTCCGATGCTGAAGCGTGGGCTCATTGAGTACACGCTGCCGAATGCGAAGCGCTCCAAGTTCCAGAAGTATCGGCTGACGAGAAGAGGGCATGCTGTGGTTGAAAACGTTAAGCGAAGCCGTAAGGAGTTTAATCAATGATTGCGCGCTTGTTGTCCGATGTTCGGGCGATTATTGATGATGGTGTCGTTAAGTCATATGCTGCGGTAAATGTCCTTGCGGCATTGACATACTGGCGTGTAGGTCGGCGGATTGTAGAGGAAGAGCAAGGAGGCGCAAATCGCGCCGAGTACGGTACGCACCTGATTGATGAACTGTCGCGTTCACTCTATCCAGTTTACGGTGATCGGTATTCGGCAAGGCGGTTGCGCGATTTTCGCCAATTTTATCTGCAAATTCCCGATTTCGAGATTTGGCACTCGCGAGTGCCAAATCTAACTTGGACGCATATTCGCCAAGTGTTGCCTGTCGTAAGCGATGATGCAAGATATTGGTATTTGAGGGAGGCGTCACGCGAAGGATGGAGTGCGCGAACATTGGCTCGAAATGTTGGGTCCCAGTATTATCAGCGCCTTTTGAAGTCGCCTAAGAAAGAAGCCGTTATTGCGGAGATGTTGGCAATGACTGCGGCGAATCCTCCGGCGAACGCAGAGATGGTTAAAAATCCAGTTGTTGCGGAATTTCTGAACCTCTCCTCCAATTGCGACTATACGGAGTCGGAATTGGAAAAGTCCATCATTGATCACATTGGCAAGTTTATCATGGAACTTGGGCGTGGTTTTTCCTTTGTTGCGCGGCAGCAACACATGGTGGCGGATGGGAAGGACTATTATATTGATCTCGTTTTCTATAATTTTGTGCTTAAATGCTTTTTCTTGATTGATTTGAAAACCACCGAACTTACGCACCGTGACGTTGGGCAGATGGATATGTATGTGCGCATGTACGATGATCTTAAGCGCACGGAGGGGGACAATCCAACCATAGGGCTGTTGCTTTGTTCGGAGACAGGCAAAGATTTGGCGAAGTATTCTGTCTTGAATGGAAACAAGCAGCTCTTTGCGGCCAAATATATGACATGCCTACCGAGCGAGGAGGAACTGCGCAAGGAGATTGAAAGGCAAAAAGAGATATTCCTTGAACAGCACGATCACAGTGAATCGGCTTCTTAATGCGTAGTGGTGAATGTCATACGAAGGAGAGGACCGATGGGAAATCTAGAGTTTTGGAATTTTGTGTTGACGGTCGCGACATTCTTAGCCGCAGTCGTCGGGGGCGTTATTTGTTGGTGGTGGGTGCGACCGGCAGATCGCAAATTGAAAAATCTGGAGACTCAGTTAGAAGCACTTTCGCATCAGTTTAACAGTCGTATAGATTCATTACGAAGTGTAATGTTGGAGTCCGAAGTCAAATTCGGAGAGCAACGATATGAACGCATGGTGGGGTCTTGCTTACTTGTGCGTAAAGCGTTTCAACGCTTGATGTCGTCTTTTGGGGTTTTGGCGCTTTGCAAAGCGATAAAAGACATAGAGGAGATTCGCTCAAGTCTTGGGCTGGACGAACGTGCGCGGTTTTATACTCTGTTGTCGCAGTACATGCCAAAGGAGGATTGCTGGAAACATCCTGACGTTGTGGCTGCGGAAGATGCTGAAGTATTTGTCCCCGCAAGAGTTTGGAATTTGTACACTGCGGCATCACAACTTCTTGCGGCGTTGCATGTGCAGATAATGACTTTGGGAATTGAGTTTGATCCCTCGGACATTAAAACAAATATGGCTTATAAAAAAGTTGATGCCGTGTTGCCAGGTCAATATGATCTGTTGTCTAAACTTGGAACGATGTGGTATAGTAGTGTTGTAGAGGAACTCTACAAGTCCTTGATAGTGGAAATTCGCAAGGCTGTAGGTGCGGATCCAATTAAAGTTGAGGACTTGATTGCAAAGAATGAACAGGTTGAGTCCGCGCTTAAGATGCATGACGGTTTGCCGTCAGAATTTAGGCAGTTTATGAATCCGAATCCACCAAGTGAACTTGGTCCGAAGAGAAGGTAACGCATGTACTCATACAAGTGGAATCGTAAGACGGGGGGCTATGCTCTGGTGCCGCAGACGGGCAGGTTCGTCGCGGATGAGTTGAAATCTATCGGAGGGTGATGTATGGAAGCGATAGAGAATGTAGAGGCGTGTTCGGTAAATAGCCCAGCCGAAGATTTGTTTGTGCAAATTTTTGAGCAGACACTTGGCCCAGATAAGGCGGGTTATCTCTTTATCCAATATCCGTTTGTTGATATTTACGGGCGGCATCGATTTATTGATTTTGCCATCGCGACACCAAGTGGAAAGATTGCCATTGAAATTGATGGCGAGAACTATCACAATCCGAAGCTCATATCGGATGAAAAATACATTGATGATCTGCTGAAGCAGAACAGTCTGGTGTTTGAAGGGTGGAAAGTCTATCGGTGGGCATATCGGCAACTGGCAAAAAACCCGGAGCGAGTTCGCGACGAGCTCATTACGTTTATGTCTGGCCCGTTGTTGGAAATGTCGCCCGATTACCTACCTCAACAAACAGGTCGGACAATTGAGTATCGTGATTATCAGGAAGATGCGCTTAAAGAGTTGTCTGTCGTTCGCGAACAAGGCGAATCAATAGCATTACTCTACCATGCGACAGGAGTTGGTAAGACCATTACTGCGGCGGCTGATGCTAAACGCATGGGTGGGCGAACATTGTTTCTTGTCAACTCGTTGAATTTGATAGAACAAGCGCGGAGTCGATTTAATGAAGTATGGCCCGAAGCTACAACAGGCGTATACACGGGGTCGGAGAAAGATACGGGTGTGGATGTCCTATTTGCAACGATGCAGAGCGTTGTCCGGAATTTGGATGAGTTTGGCAAGGGCGAGTTTGATTACATCATCATAGATGAGTGTCATCATGCGGCAAGTAAAAGTTACTCTGCTATTATGAGCTATTTTACTCCGTCGTTTATGCTTGGTCTTACAGCCACCCCAGAACGTGCCGATGGCGAGGACTTGCTAAAAATCTTCAAGAACGTTGCTCATAAAATGGACTTGGAGACGGCTGTAAAACGCGGTATTCTTTCGCCGATTCGTTGCTTTCGTGTCAAGACTAACATTGATCTTTCAAATGTTCGATTTAGGGGAATCCAATATAATCATCTTGACTTGGAAACCAAACTGTTTATCCCCGCTCGAAATAAGCTGATAGTTGACACCTATCTCGCTTATGCGGAAAATCACAATACGGTAATTTTCTGCGCGAGTGTTGCGCATGCCGATATGATTCGAGATTTGCTGAGAAAAGAAGGGGTGTCAGTGGAATCTGTTTCTGGGCGATTGCCGGAAGTCAAAAGGAAGAGGATTCTTTCAGAATACGAGAGAGGAAGTGTCAAAGTCCTTTGTGCTTGTGACCTTCTTAATGAAGGATGGGATAGTCCCAAGACGGATGTTTTATTTATGGCGCGTCCAACGATGTCAAGAACTGTATATTTACAGCAACTTGGTCGCGGTGTTCGAAAACATGAAGGGAAGGAATCGCTTATCGTTTTTGATTTTGTCGACAATGCGGGATTGTTCAATATGCCGTTTTCCCTGCACCGGGTTTTGAATATCGGCAAATACCGGCCATTTGAATATACGCTTGCACCGGAGACCCTTCGCAGAATGGAAGAAGAATTGAGAAGGAAGGGCGAACGGCCAGAGGCTTTGATTGACATTCCGGTTTATGCTACGGACTACGAACAGATTGAACTGTTCAATTGGCAGGAACTTGCCAAGTCGATGATTTCCCAGATGGAATTTGTTCGTCGTGTAGATGTACAAGCAGAAACAGTTGATCGATACATCAAAGACGGGCGGATCAAAGCTGATATGGCGGTGCCGATCTCTTCTGATCGAGTGTTTAATTATTTCAAGACGGAGACAATAGAGAAATACGCTAAAGAGTTTGGTTGGGAGATAATCAATCGCAACAATATCCGCAAGAAGTTTCTTGAGTTTGTGGAGAAAATGGATATGGCATATTCATATAAGCCCGTCCTTTTACTTGCGATGATGAACGGAATGGATGAACGGGGGCGAATTGATATCGAAAATGTAGTTCAATATTTCATTGAATTCTACGCCGACAGGCGGAGCGCGGGTCTAAAGGTGGAGAAGGATAATTCCTTGTTTTGTAGAGAAAATGTTTCAACGATTGATGCCAAGAGAAATATTCTCTCTAATCCATTCAAGCGGTTTGCTGACATGAGTTTCATGGCTTACGGAAAGGATCTCGAACGTATTGAATTTGATTGGGATCTGTTTAAGAGAATGAGTGATGATGACTGGAGAACGCTCAAAGATCTTTGCGAAAAGAAACTGCAAGAGTATTACAAGAGGATTGCATAATGGATTCTCGCACATTGGCTTTTTACGAAGGCAACTCGCAACGCTTGTCAATATTATATGAAAGTGCAGATATGAGACGGTTTTATGAGTCCGTCAATAGTTTGTTGCAGGGTGAAGGCAAGGTGCTTGATGTTGGGTGTGGAGAAGGAAGAGATGTACGAGCACTTGCACAGCTGGGATATGAGGTTGTTGGGTGCGATGCCAGCAAGGCGATGATTGAAATTGCGCGAAGCAAGGCAGTCGGTCTTAATGATTTGTATCTTGTGCGCAAGTTCCCGGTCGAAACGAACGATGCTCTATTTCAAAGGTCGTTTGATCTTGTTTATTCTCATGCTGTGATAATGCATCTGCCGAGAAATGAACGGGAACATATGCTATGCCAATTGGTACAGCTTGTTCGTGAAGGGCAATACCTTATTTTGTCTTGGTGTAATCGGGCAGCTACAGATGAAAGGGTTTATGAACTGGTTGAACCGTCTGAAATTGTTCAATTCTTAAAGGACGAGGGACTGTCTATTTCTTCGCAATACGAAGAAGACGATTCGCTTGGGCGAAAGATTCGGTGGCAGAATATTGTTGCTCGCAAGCCAAGCCGATGAAGCAGAAGAGGTACAGCGATCTCATAAGAGTAAACTCCCGATGTCTGCCGAAAATGACGAAGGAATTTTCGGACAGACATCCGGAGTCTTGGCTTGGATTTTACCCCCACCAGACCTTCTTACGTGTTCTTTCGACGCTGTTCGAGAAGTTCGAGGTCAGCGACCGCTCGGTATGGATGTACGGCGCGTATGGTACGGGCAAGAGTTTTGCCGCGCTGGTGATCCAGAAGCTCTTCACGGACAATGACGAGCGTGTCGCGAAGTACTGTGCCGATTACAAGGATCTGATCAACAAGGAGCTGGTCAAGCATCTTGAGAAATGGCGTACGCAGAATGTCTTGGTCGTTTATGAGACGGGGACGGATGGTGTGTATACGCCCCAGCAGCTTTTGGTTGGCATCGAACGCGCCATCCTCAAGGCCTGCAAGGAACGCGGCTTCAAGGTGCCGTCCCTAAGTGGGTTTGAACGGCTTTCCGAGCGAATCAAGGAGGAGTACGAACGCTTCTTCCGCAAGCGTGACGAGATCCAGGGCGAACTTGTGCATCTGACGCCGGACATTACGACTTACGAGGAGTTTGTCCACCGCTGCGAGAAGGAGAATGGCAAGTACGCCGAAGGATTGCTGCAGGACGCCGAGCGCGTTTTGGAACATGACAATATCTTCCTTATGCCTGGCGCGGAACAGGTCTTGGACTGGATTGATGAGATTCGGAAAGTAAATGGTATCGGCAAGATCGTATTCGTGTGGGACGAATTCTCGTCTTATATCGAACATGCCAAGAGCGATCTGAAGACCTTTGAGAAACTGGCCGAGGCAAAAGCGCAGCAATGCGGCTTCCATTTTGTCCCTGTCACGCACATGGAATTGGATGCGTTTCTCGCCGCAGGATCGGAAAGTGCGAAAAAGGCCAACGACCGCTACACGTTTTGCCCGTTGCAGATTCCGGCGAATCAGGTGTTCTATCTCGGCGCATCGGCCTTTGAGCGACCGAAGGAAAAGGAATGGGCAATGGAGGCGGATCACCTCTGGAGCGTCGTATCGCCGGTCGTGACATCGTACATGGCCAAGCATCTGCCAAAGAGCGAAGCCGTTGAGCCGCAGGATTTCAAGGTGATCCTTCCCTTGCATCCGATGTGTGCCTACCTTCTCCGTCATATGTCGGAACTGGTAGGATCCAACACGCGAAGCTTCTTCGATTACCTGCGCGTGACGAATGGTCAGAGCGAATTTCAGAAATTCCTTGAGGAGGGCGGACCGGCAGTTGCCAACCACCAGTATCTGATGGTGGATTATCTTTGGCGTTATTTCATAGAGCGTGATGACCTTGGACGTGATGGTGCGGTGCAGGAGATCGAGACTGAGTTCAACGCTAAGAAGGCAGCCATCAAGTTTGCGGACGGATCGCCAGAAGAACGAGTTTACAAGGCGGTGTTGCTTTATTCTTTGATGGAGAAGAAGGCCGGCAAGGGAGTGCAGGAACTCCTTGCCCCGACGGTAGAGAACATTGAGCAGTCTTTCTTCGGTGATGGTGCGGTTGTCAATGTGCGGAGCATTTTGCAGGGACTGGAGGAGAAGCATTGCTTCTCCATTATTGGTGACCGTGTTATGCCGCTCATTTCCGGGGTTAAGGTCGACCCCACAAAATTCAGGGACAATTTCACCGGGCTTGCCGCGAATGATGTGGCGCTGGACATTCAGAGGAAGGTAGATCTTTTCGGCGATCCTTCGCGTTACGATGTGCGGGCCTATCACGGAGTGGATTTTAAGCCGTCAGACGTGAAGAACAGACCCGACTATGGCGAAAGCAGCAACGGCCTGAAACAGGGGAACAAGATACTTATTAACTGCCTCTTGGCCCGTGACCATGCGGGGACGATTGCGATTCCCGAAAAGGCCAAGCAGATGGCGAAGCAGTTCGCGGGACTCCGAATGGTGTTCGTGTACTTCAGCAACATTTCGTTCTGCGAAGAGAACAAGGCGATGTGGGAAGACTACATCATGCTCCGTGCGCAAGCCGATAATGCGACGGATCAGGGCTTGCGGGGTGCATACGAATCTCGGGCGAAGGCAATTCTCGAGAAATGGAAACAGCGTATCACCGCCGGGACGGCTGAAATCACCATGTTGGTGCCTGCGGACAACGCAAGCGACCAGCCCATCGTCGAACAAGGTCTCACCTGGGCGACGCTGAAGACGAAGCTTAACGAACAGAAGAAGAGGTGGTTCTATTTGAGCCCAGATGACTATGCGCTGGGTAATCTCACCATCTTGAACAACAAGCCAGTTGGCTTGAAGACTTGGGCTTTGGCGGGGTTGACGGGAAGTGGCGTCGGTGCGTCGAGCGGCCATGTTCAGAAACTGAAAACGGTGAAGGGGGTGCAGTTTGACGAGGGCTGGTTTGATGCCAATCCGAATAACGAGTTGACGAAGATCAAGGAGTTCTTTGACAAGAAACGTCAGAATACCGTTGGCGCGGGAAACACTTGTTCAATTCGCAAGGCCTATCTCGAACTGCGTCGTGCGCCGTATGGTTTTGAGAAAAACGCATTCTCGGCATTCGTTCTGGGCTTCACACTCAAGACCTGGCTGTCAAAGAAGCTCCAATGGACTGACGGGCGCATTTCGCAGTCCTTGGATGTTGATGCGTTGTCCGAGATCATTGAGAAGGTCGTGCAGGATGACGGCGAGGGCAAGATCAAGGATGAAAAGTTGATCTGCCGCCTCTCGCATGAGGAGAAAACATTTACTGCCAAGATCTCCGAGATCTTCGGGCTTTCGACCGACTCGTCCGCGACGCCTGAAAGTGTCTTGGCTTCAGTGGGCGAGAGGGTTCGCACCCAGACGGGCAACATCCCATTGTGGGTATTGCCGCCGTATGTCAAGTCTCTTGGCACGGAAACGGCCGAAACCAACATTTGCAAGGTCATCGGACTTCTCTGTGAAGTGATCAAAATGTCCTCGAAGAGCAAGGACGGATCAAAGACGGATAAGATCAAGGAGATTGGCGAATTGTTCTTGAAGAATGAGGGACTTGCGGAAGCCATTGGTCGGTACATAACGCCAGATGTCTTCACGACGGCCTTCGATCAGTATCTCGACGGGAAAGCCCCTAATCTGATCAAGTTCGCCGAGGACGCTGGTGATTTGGGCGGCGAGTACCGCAAGTCCGTCATAGCAAGGTTTTCGACGGACGCAAGCTGGCTTTGGAACGAGACGGATGTTTCCGAGGCCGTGAAGGATATCGAGAACCAGTATCGATTCGTCTTGTCTGTCCAATCGATGTTCGCGGTTAGCAGTTGGCTCAATTTTGCCGCCGCACAGGAAAAGTTGCTCAAGGCCATGACCGAGGACAACAAGATTTCTCTTGCTGTTCTGGCGGCGACCTATCCTTTCGTTTCGGAACTTGCCGTTCAGGTTAAGGATCCGAAAATCCAGGGCGACGCTCTTGCGGCACTTTGTCTGACGATGGACACGCAGAAGGAGACGATTAACAGCCTCTTCCGCGAACCCAGTAAGTCCAAGCCGATAGAGATCCTTGTTGCGAATCTTGGGGGTGATGCAGCTGAAATCACTTCGGCCGAGTGGAAGGAGATTCTCGATGCCCGCCAAGGCGGCGCGGAACTCAATGAAAACGATTTCCGTGATGCCATGTGGAATGCGATCAAATCCTATCGCGAGAAGTCGGAAGGATACAAGCTGCTCAAGCTGTGGAATGACGCCACTGGAACAGACAGCCCCGATTCTTGGAGTGATGCCAACGGGTTGCCCTGTGATGTGCTGTTCGCCGAAGAGGCGGAAGCCCGCAGTGTTCTTGGCGTTTTGAGAAATCTGGACGAGGCATCCTCGGAGCGCATCAAGGCGGCCTGCAAGTCGCTTAAGAAGGCAAAGATGGCGGATGCTGCACAGCAGGGCAAGAACTTCCTGTCCCGTTATCTTCCCAAGCGGTATGCCAAACTCGCGGTCAAGCCCGGTGACCTTGCGGACTGGTTCTCGAAGCATCTCGGAGCGAAGCCCAACCTCTGGTGGAATAATCCGGCAAGGGAAGACGAGGTCTTGCAGTTCGTCAAACACAACTACGACGCTGGGTTCCGTCCTGATGTTGAGTCCAAGATCAAGAAGATGTCCGATGCGGAGGCAAAGGCAGAGCTTCTGAAGTTGGTGGCACTCATTCCTGATGCGGGCATTGCGCTCATGAACTGACAGGAGGCATGTCATGGAGATAGGGTCGTTCTGTCAGTTGCTCAAGTCTGCCGATGGAAGGTTCAGATCGAGGGCATTGATTGTCCCGGACGTATCTGACTTCAATGTTCTCAAGGGGCACTACGGCAGTGAGTTTGAAGTCCTTCGTTTTAGCGAATTCGTTACTTCGGACTGCTTTGTGCCGATGCCTGATCGAGTGTTCTCCCTTTTGGATGATCGAAGGATGGCTTTGCGAAAGCCGATTATTGTCATCGGGTTGGATGGCTATCTCTCGATTCTGGATGACGCGCAGATTGCCAGCGCGATGTCTTATGTGCGTGGTTATCTCGATGGATGCGGTGTCGAATCTGTTGTCTTTGTTTTCAGGCAGAGATGGGGTGCCATGTCCCAGGCATTTCAACATCCGTCCCTGTTTGCTGACAATATCTTTGTCGAGATCGGGTGCGGAGGTGCGCACCCCGTGTTTGCAAAAACTAAAGTCACATTGATTAGCGGAAAGTTTGCCAAACGGGTTAATTCAAATTACGATTCGGTGCGTGAGTATCTCAAGAAAATGGAGACGTGGGCCGTTCCCAACGTGGATGAGATCCGCATAGCAGTCCAGTTTAATGGTGAACAGGCATTCGGGGGCCTTTCTCGGAATGTGACGCAATATCCTTCGCTGAAGGGATTGTTCAAGGCGTATTGTGACTTTCATGCAGATTTTTCCGATGTTGCATTTCGCTGGGTGGCGGAAAAGACACAGGGGATGGATGTTGCGAAAGAACTGCGAGACTACTTCTATCCGAATGACTCAACGGATATTCTTTTAAATGTTCTTTTGCGCTATCGATCAATAGCCAACAGCGGGGAACGCGAGGTGTTTCTCTTCGTCCTCGAAACTCTTGTGCCGAAGAGCAGTTACGTGGCGAGGGTCATTGCAACAGTTGAGGGACGTACTGAAGAGTTCCTTGAGCGATATGTCAACGTTCCCGAAGAGCTTCTTGATGCTGATAATGCGTCAACCCTTGCCGAAGAACGAAATGCTGCCATTCGTCAGATCAAGGTGGACTGTATGGAAGTGAGAACGGCCGTTGCAGCACTTATTGGCAAGGCAAAGGCGATTCCAGTTCATACGATGAAGCATTGGCTTCAGTTGGGGCTGGACATCGAGGAAACCGAATGGATGCGCCGCGCTTTTGTTGGTGAAGTATCCGAACGCCTCGAAGCGGCCGAGCAGAGCGAACTTCTATGCGCCTATCGGAATTCGCAATTTGATGATTTGAATCCGCAATTGACGGGATATTTTTCGGCTTATCGCGAGTTAAAATGCGCAGACTCGGTCACCAGTGAGTTTTGCGAGACCGCTTTCAAATGTGCTATCCCAGAGGACGTTCCGACACGTGAATCGCTTTTGGTTGCATTACGCGAGGACTCAGGCACCGCGTTGTTGGTTGTCGATGCAATGGGTGCAGAATACATACCGTTTCTTTTGGATCGCGCAAAACGTTATAACATCAATCCGGTTGCGGTTCATTATTCGACGGCGAAGTTGCCGGCCTCGACTCCCTTCAATCCGGTTAAGGACGAGTGGGGGGATGAACGCTATTGGAAGTTTAATGATTTCGACGCGGCGATCCATGATTCGACATACAGCGACACGGCTGCGGCTATGTCAAAGGAGCTGCGGATTCTTGATCGTGATGTGATGGGATGCGTAGCCGAGTTGCTGGGGCAGTACAAGCGAGTGGTCCTTACGGCAGATCACGGTGCGTCTCGACTTGCCGTGTTGGCGAGGAAGGCAGGACTCTCCCGTGATGTTACGGAGTTCAACGGAAAACTTGATGTGCTTGATTGGAGGTTCGCAAAGCGGCATTCAGCCACGCATCTTGATTCCGATGATTTTGTCGAACCACTCAACATGGATTTCGTCATCATCAAGGGGTATAACAGATTCTCAAAGTCGGGAGGCCCGGGGTTTGAAATTCATGGAGGTGCAACGATTGAGGAACAAGTGGTTCCCGTCATTGTATTTGAGCGGGCGGCAGCGTTTAGTGAGAGTACGCCGACGGCTGATCCCGTGGCGCAGAAACCGCAATCAGTAGTGAACGCCGACGCGCAGATCGGCATCAATAACGACTTTGACATTTAAGGAGTTGAAATGAACATAGGCAAGCTGAAAGATGCGTTTCCGCAAACCACGGTCTTCAAGGATCAAGGACTCATCGCCACATTCAAGTCGGCGAATATTCCGGCGTTCCTTCGCGATTGGATATTGAAGCGAAAAGCAGACGCAGACGGGCATGTTCGAGATCCAAATGAACTGCGGAAATACATCGACACCATTATTCCGAGAAAAGATCAGAAGCTTGTCATTTACGGTGAGGCCCAACAGGCGGGTGCTACCCGTAAGTTCCTTGCCAATATCAGGATTCAGTTCAACATTTCCCAAAACAAGTACACGTTCGAGATCCCTGACCTTGATATTCGACATTCGGAAACGATGATCGAACCATACGTTTGGGAACGGATACGCGCCGATGTGGAGAAGACGTCAGGGGGGTGGGGACTTGTTCAGTTGGGCTATCTGCCGCCAGACGATACACGACCCAAAGGACAGCGGAACGGATATCTCAATCTGCTTGAGTACAAGAATTTCTGTCCGTATACGGTCAATGTCGATGCCTATCGAAAGGCGCGGGAACTCTTCACAATTGAGGAGTGGATGGACGTGCTTCTCGGTGCAATAGACTACAACCCGGACGGCTATTCGGATTGGGTGCAGAAACATACGATGCTCTCGCGGCTGTTGCCGTTTATTGAGCCACGAATCAATCTTGTCGAGCTTGCGCCGAAGGGGACGGGCAAGTCGTACCTATTTGGAACAGTCGGCAAATATGGGTGGCTGGTCAGCGGCGGAACCTTGAGCCGAGCCAAGATGTTCTATGATGCCGCGAAGAAGCAGAACGGACTTGTGGCGACGAACGAGTTTGTCGCGCTGGATGAGATTCAGTCCATTCAGTTCCCCGATCCAAGTGAAATGCAGGGAGCGCTTAAGGCCTATATGGAACAGGGCTTTGCAACATTCGGCGATGTGCGCGTGACGGGGTCGGCTGGCGTTATTCTGCTTGGGAATATCCCTGCAGAAGACATGAACGAGCAAACGGACATGTTTAGGACTTTGCCGGAGGTGTTTCACGAATCGGCTTTGCTGGATCGTTTCCACGGGTTCATCAAGGGACGGAACATTCCCCGAATGAGCGAGAATCTAAAGATCAACAACTGGGCGTTAAACACCGAGTATTTCTCGGAGATCATGCATCTGATGCGGACGCCTGCAGAGTGTCTTTTGTATCGTAGCGTCGTAGAGGATCTGATTGAATTTCCTCCGGGTGCGGACACCCGTGACACCGAGGCTGTTATGCGAATCTGCACCGCATATCTCAAGTTGCTATTCCCGAATGCAATTAACCCGGACAAAATCAATCCGAGGGAGTTTGTGTTTTATTGCCTTCGTCCGGCCATCGAAATGCGAACGGTCATTCGTCAGCAGCTTCAGATCATCGATCCGAAGGAATATGGTAAGAAGAACATGGCGACTTATCAGATCAGGCAGAAATACTTGAATGCGGGGCTTGCCTGAAATGTCGGAAAAGTTCTGCCAGTATTGCCGTAAGACCTTGTCACGAGATGAGGTTGGTTTGAGCAAGAAGCTCCTTGAACCCGAAACCAAGAACGGGAAGTTTACTTGTATACCTTGCCTTGCAGAAATCCTCGAGGTCGAGCAAGAAGAACTTCATGAGAAGGTAGAGGAATTCAAGCGTGAAGGGTGCAAGTTGTTTGGGTAAGAAAGGAAGGGGATCATGAGTGACTTTTTTGCAGCCATTTTGAAGTTCGTGTCAAATATTTCAACAAAGGTTGTTTTGTTCTCAGTTTGCGGTGTGTCTTGGTTCCTTCTTGCCGCGCCCGATTTTGCTTTGAATTTTTTGGGGTTGTTCAATTTCCGTGATAGCCAAAGGTCTGCAATTGGTTTGACCGCGCTTATAAGTACAACCATATTGTTGGTGTTGTTTGGAATTTGGTTGTGGGGGTGTGTGCGCAGTTGGCGAATGTATTCTGGGAATGATGCTCGTCGCCGACTTGACGCAATGGGTGAATGGAATAAGGCACTGATTAGGCAGCTGTATGAAATTCCTTCGCATTCTCAGAAGTTGCCCCTTCAAAATGCAAATGTACAGACTCTTTTGTCAGAGAATATTATAATTCATTCTCCACTTGGAGATGCAATAGGATTCGATTGTGTTCTGCAACCCTGGGTGGTTCAATACCTTAATGAACATCAAGAATATTTGTCATCAATAAAGAAATTCGACACGCCGTTTATCGTTCAATTTCCATTTTAATGGAGATTTCTGATGATACGTCTTACCCATAATTTCGAAGGAAAAAAGTTTGTGTGGTTGTATGCCAAGTACGCAAATGGGTGCAATCCTGAATGTCATTGCACAAACGCCATTAAGGGTAAGTACGGGTGTAAACGAAAAGTGTGAGGCCGGCCCGCTGGGCCGGCCTCACACTTTTCTAATTTTGTCGTTGCAATAGCGGAAGAGTTTATGGTATAATATCAGTCTATACCCCATAGACTGATACAAAAGAGCAGGTTTTAGCCATGAAAACTGAGACGACAGAGACCATATTGGCGCAGATCGCGTCCTACGGACCGTTCCTCCCCGGGAGCGTTCGCAAGACAACCGAGAAGAGGGTCCGCAAGGACGGCACGGTCAAGGTCTACGACGCGATGCCGATCTACACCTACACCGATCCGGCCACGGGGAGGCAGAGGAGCAAGCGCATCCCGAAGGACGCCTACGCCAGGGTGCGCGAACTCACCGGCAAGTACAGGGGGATGCGAAAGCTCATCGCCCGGTTCGAGGCCGCGGCCGTGGCGGAGAACCTCGACGGCGACTCTAAAAAAAACTCCTCGCGCTGAACGTCGGCGTCTGCTGCGCCAACATCGCGGCGGTCATAGCCGAATTCAAGAAGAGGCCGGCGGACGCCTCCGCCGCCGACCTGGACGTCCGCGTCACCGAGGCGTTCAGGACGGACGCGCAAGCGCAGATGTCCGCGATGGCGTCTTCCGTCGCGGAGTCCCTCAAGGAACCCGGGACCGTGTGCCACCGGACAGCCAGCATGCTCTCGTGCGGCGGGCGCGTCCCGTTCCGGTACCCGTACGCGACGAAGCGCGGCGTGTCCCGCAAGGCTCTCGCGAAGTTCGGATGCGAGGCGGGGAAGGCGCGCGCGACACCGGAGGCGAGGCGCATCGTCGCCGAGTCCGGCGCGCAGCTCGACTCCTTCCGGGACGCGCAGACGTTCCTGAAGGAGAACCTCCGACTGGACGTCTCCGTCTCGACGATGACGGCGATCACGCGGGACGCGGCGGAGAAGACCCGGGCCGCGTGGATGGCGGACACGCTGGTGGAGAACGCGCGGATCCTCTCCGCCCGCAAGCTCCCGAAGGACGCCCGCGAAGTCGGCGCGACGATGGCCGTGCTCGTGGACGGAACGGGCGCGCCCTGCACGCATGCCGACACCGAGGGCGTCAAGGGGAAGGACGGCGACGAGGCGGGGACGAGGGAGATCAAGGTCGTGGCGATCGCCCTCTACGACCACGTCGACCGGAACGGACGCCCGATCGTGCGGCGCGGTGACGTGTGGTACTTCGCCAGCGCCTGCTCGAGCGAC
>JAZUGW010000322.1:0-26646 GCA_045641465.1 Kiritimatiellia bacterium
GGGGGCGGCGCGGGGCGGGTAGTAGCACGACGGGTAGGCGGTTGGGGCCTTGTGGTGCGCGGGGGCGGCGCGGGGCGGGGTAGTAGCACGACGGGTAGGCGATTGGGGCCTTGTGGTGCGAGGCGACCGGCAGGGGTAAAGCCTATTCGTTGTGCTATTATCAGGCAGGGGATAGTAAGTATTTCTACTTTGGTAGGCCTTTTACTTACCTGTTGGAAGAATTCGGTCAGGTGCGTACGTATGCTTTGATGGTGCCGTGGCGTGACGCCGCGTTGGGGCCGCTCGGGCGTATCACGTACGCGCCGACGGCCGCCGGTACGATGAACGTTTCCGCGTAGTGTACGACAAACGGCGCAAAGGCCCCTGTCGGACTCTCCACGGTCACCTCTTCCCCTTCCACGAGGTTGAGCACGTTCACGCCCCCGTGGGTGTCGTGTCGAACCGGCTCGGTGAACCAATGGCGGCGCGTCTCGATGAACTCGCGTGCGTGCAATCCCGTTCGTTCTTCCGTCACACCCGGTGTCTGCGACAGCGTTTCAACCTGATCGACAAGGTTCGCCCGGACCCAGTCGGTGTCGCGGTCGAACTGGATGTTCGCCAGCGCGCGTTCCGCATGGATCGGACGCGGACGCCCGTCGAGGCCCAACCGACCCCAATCCCACATCTTGAATGTGAAGATGTACGGCGTCGCCGAAATCTCGAGCACCATGCAGTCCGCCCCCGAGCAATGGATCGTGCCCCCGGGAATCAGGAAGTGGTCGTGTTTCTTCGCGGGGAACGCATTGACATACTTCTCCGCCTCGAACGACCCCGTCGTCGCCGAGGCACGCAAGGCCGCCGCAAATTCCGCGCGATCGACATTGTTCTTGAGCCCCAGATAGACATGCGGACTGGCCGACGGATCCGCATCAAGCAGATAGTAGCTCTCGTCCTGCGTGTAGTGCATGCCGAATTGCTCTTGGATGTACTCCGTCAGCGGATGGCACTGCAGCGAGAGATTCCCGCCCTTCATCGTATCCAACATGTCGAAGCGAATCGGGAACTCGGTACCAAACCGTGCGTGTACCTTTTCGCCCAGCAGTTCGTGCGGACACCGGAAGACCAAGTTGATCGCCGGCGTTTCCAGAACGATTCCTCCGACCTCGAAAAGCAGCGAATTCTCTTCGGGCACGCAATCGAAACTCCAGGCGTAGTTCTTCTTCGCCGGATCAAGACCGAATTTCTCCTTCATCCACTGTCCGCCCCAGACGCCCGGATCGAAATAGGGTTTGACTCGGAACGGACGATGCGCGGCAATCTCCAGCCCGCGCCGAAACGCCGAACCCGTCATCAGCTTCGGTTCTTCCGCATTCGTGTCGAGTACATAGTCGAGCGCATCATAAAGACTGCGCTTGTGCCGATCGAGAACACGCCAATCGACGAAGAACCCGCGCTTGTAGAGCCGCAACACGTCCTCGCCGTAATTGTCGTCGAGCCAGTTCGCGAGTTTGCCGCTGCGATAGCGCATCTGGATTTCCCAGCGCGCCATGTCGGCATAGACAAGCACGTCGCGCGTCGGACACACATATCCCGCCGCGACGCCGCAGACAAGCACCACCCCGTCCGGGGCGGACGCAATCCGCGCGCGCAACGCCTCGACCCGCGCGGCATCGAAAAACTCGTCCACCGTTCGATGCGTCAACAGACCGAACACGCGGTCTTCGCCGACTTCGCGTGCGAGCATCGCCCGGACTTCGTCCCGCCCGCGATTCGCCTCCCGCGTACAGACGACACATGCCGGCTTCAATTCCGCCGTGAGCGCCGCAACGACTTCGTCTTCCCAGACGCCTTGGTAGAAGTCGACGCAGACAACCGTTTTCCCAAGACCCAAATCCGCAATCCGCCGCCGCAGTTCAGTACCGACAGCCGTCCACCCCGCCACCGCGTAGTCTGTTTCATTCACCGGCACCGACACGGACGGAAACCGATCGTACGTCACACTCACTGCCATTCTCCCTTCGTGAACAACGCATCAAGCCCGAGCGTTGCGGACATCTCCGGCTGTTCCGCCAGCAAAAACTTCACCTTCCCCCACGGCGTCCACGCATGCCGCCACACATATTCTTTCGCCGCCGCAAGCAACGCCGCGAACCGTGACACGCCCCCGGAGAACACAACCGTCTCGGCATCGTAGAGATGGACCAACGCCAGCGCCCCGGCCCCCAGCGCCGTCGAAACCACACGAAACAGTTCAACTGCCTTCGGATCCCCTCGCGACCAATCCGCTTCGAGCCGCCGATAGTCATAGGTCGGATCGCCCGCCAGCTCTTTCAGCCCCCACGTCCCCACATAAGCCTCCAGGCATCCGACGCCGCCGCAGTTGCACTTCCGTCCGCCGTCGAACTGGATCGGGAAGTGTCCGCCGAGCAAACTGTACGTACCGTGCCCGCCGCGCAGCACATGGCCCTGACTGACCACACTCGTTCCGACGCCGGTTCCAAGAATCATCAGGACAGCATTCTTTTCGCCCTGCGCCACACC
Source organism: Kiritimatiellia bacterium (assembly GCA_045641465.1). Lineage (GTDB taxonomy): Bacteria > Verrucomicrobiota > Kiritimatiellia > RFP12 > UBA1067 > RUG572. Next base: position 2,521 of record JAZUGW010000322.1, read on the forward strand.
GTAGGCCAACTCTCCCAGCAGCGCCGCACGCGCGTCGTTCACCACTTTGAGATCAAGGCCCAGCGTCGTCCGCGCCCACGCCGACAAGTCGATCGCCTCGATGCCGGCGTGCTTCGCATTGCAACTGACGACACGGCGCGCCTCTTCGTCGACAATCCCCGGCGAGGCAAGTCCGAGGCCCGCCCAATTCCCCGGATGTTCCGCCATCAGCTTCCGCGCACGGTCCGCCAGGAGCACCAACGTGCCCTGCGCACCCGTCGGCGACACGTCGAAGATTTCACTCCCGAGGATTTTTCCATCCTGCACCGCCGCCAATTTGACGCGGCTGCCTCCCAGGTCCGCGCACAGCGTACAAACATTCTTGCCGGTCTGCATCTCCATCTCCCTGATTCCCTCAACCAGATATCTCCGTTCAGCCCTTGCGCGCCACCAACGACAGCACGCCAAGATAGACGAGCGGCACAAGCAGCACGACGAACACGCCCGTCAAGCCGAAGCTCGTCTGCGCAAAACCAAGCGCCGCCGAAACAACGGCACCGCCCGAAATCGCCATCACCATCAGCGAACTGACTTCGTCCGTCCGATCCGACCGACGCGCAATCGCCAGACCGAAGCAGATGCCGAACGTATTGCCCAGACCGAACGAGGCGACGAATACGGCCGCGAGGAAAATCTGCGATGTCGGCGCCAGCCACGCGCCAACGGTCCCCAACAGCGCCAGCGCGACCGTCCAGGGGAAACACTTCACCGGCAGGATCCGCGCAAACAGAAACGCCCCCACAAACGAGGCCGCCGTCTTCGCAATGAAGAACACGGACGGACCCATCCCCGCCGCATCGCGCGTGAACTGATAGCGTTCGGCCAGGATCCCCGGCACGGCGATGTTGAATCCGACATCGATGGCGACGGACGCAAAAACACCCAGCGCCAGCACGAGTACGCGCGGGTCGGCCAACAGCGCCAACGACCCGCAGAAGGTCGCCCCGCGCCCTTCGCGTTTCTCCTCGCGCGGAATCGGAATGACCAACAGCGCCACGATCGCCACAACGGTCAATCCGCCATACACCGGGAACAGCAATTTCCAATTCCCGAACGACGTCGACGCATACTTCACGAACACCGGCGTCAATGCGGCACAAATCGCCTTGACGAACTGCCCCAGGGTCAGGCGGCTTGTCAGTTTCTCCGGTGCCGTCACATTGGACAGCAACGCCGGCAACGCGGCTTGCAGAATCGTATTGCCGATACCCAGCAACGCAAAGACGACAAAGTAGATCCACACGCGCGAAGCCCCCGCCGCGAGGCCGAGGAACATCGCCACCGCCGTCACCGCCAACGACAGAAGACACGTCTGGCGCCGACCGAGCCGCACCAAAAGGAGTCCGGCCGGAACGGAAATGAGCAGGAACCAGATGAAGATCATCGACGGCAGAAATCCGGCCACACGCGCGGAGAGCTGGCACTCGGCCGTAACCTGGTTCATCACGGTGCCGACGATATCCGCGAATCCCATCGCAAAGAATCCAAGCAGGATCGGCATGAGTACATATTTTTTCATTGAGACTTTTCCTTTCAAAACCTAGCGCGCAAGACGACGAAGCACCAGCGCCGTCCGCGCCGGCAAATAGAGTCGAATCCAGTTGGCCGCGTCCTTTCCGTCGCCGACCTCATCCGTCACGAAAACCTGATGGGCGACCAGACGGCCCTGCCCCCCGAAGGCGACTTCGTCCGTATCGAGAACGAGACGGTACCGCCCCTTCTCCGGCACGCGGATACCATACCCGGTGAAGGACACCGAGGGATTGAAGTTGAACACGAAGAGGAAGGCCCCTCGGGCAAACGCCAGGACCTTATCGCCGTCATGGGCGCAAAGCTGCTGCGGAAGCTGCCGTCCGGCAGAGGTCCCCGAAGTCGTTGCAAGCAGTTTCTGCATCGCCGCATCGAAATCGCCCAACCCCTTGAAACGCAGCTTCGGATCGTCCCGCAGGGACCAGAGGCGCCTGGCGTGCGCGTAGCTCCAATTGTTTTCGGCGCGCGGAAAATCGATCCACTCGGGATGTCCGAATTCATTGCCCATGAAGTTCAGGTAGGCTCCCTGCGCCAACGCACGCGTGGCCAGACGCGCCATCTTGTGCAACGCAAGCCCGCGCTCGATCGTGAGGTTGTGCTGGTCGATTCCCATTCCCTCGTAGATCGCCGCATCCACGAGCTGGAAGAAAAACGTCTTCCCGCCGACGAGCGCCTGATCGTGGCTTTCAACATACGAAACGACCTTCTCCTCCGCCCGCTTGTTCGTGAGTTCGTAATAGAGGCCGTGCATATTCCAGTCTTCATCACGAACCTTCTCCGCGAGCTTGAACCAATAGTCGGGTTCGCCCATCGCCAGACGATAGTCGAACCCCAGGCCGCCGTCTTTCAGCGGGGCCGCACACCCCGGGAGTCCGCTCACGTCTTCTGCAATTGTCATCGCCTGCGGGTCTACTTCGTGGATCACCTGGTTCGCCAATGCGAGATAGCACCACGCATCGTCATCCATCGAACCGTCGAAGTAGCAGCCATAGTTTGTAAAAGCGCGGCCGAGTCCGTGATCCCAATAGAGCATCGAGGTCACCCCGTCGAAGCGGAAGCCGTCGAAGTGGAACTCATCGAGCCAATAGCGGCAATTGGACAGCAGAAAATGCAGCACATCGGTTTTGCCGTAGTCGAAACAACGCGAATCCCAGGCCTGATGCCAGCCCTTCGTCCCCGCGTGGAAGTACTGGTAGTCCGTACCATCAAAGCGGGAAAGTCCGTCGCGTTCGTTTCTGACCGCGTGCGAATGGACAAGATCCATAATCACCCTCAAGCCCATTCCATGCGCCGTATCGATGAGCGACTTCAATTCCTCGGGCGTACCGAAGCGCGAACTGGCCGCGAAGAAACTCGACACATGATAGCCGAAGCTGCCGTAATACGGATGTTCCATCACCGCCATCAGCTGGACCGTATTGTAGCCCGCCGCCTTCACGCGCGGCAGGATGCTGTCGCGGAATTCAAGATAGCTCGAGACCTTCTCCGCCTCGCCCGCCATGCCCACATGCGCTTCATAGATGAGCGGTACCGATGCTTTCGGCGACGCATGCTGCCACACATAGGGCGTCTTCGGTTCCCACACCTGCGCCGAAAAGAGCTGCGTTTGGGCGTCCTGCACCACACGGCGCGCATACGCGGGCATGCGCTCGCCGGAGCCACCCGCCCATTCCACGTCGAGATGATAGAACTGCGCGTGCCGGATCAACCGCGCCGGAAAAGTCCGTTCCCACACGTCCGTGCCCGCGCGCCGCTTCAGCTGGAAGCGCGTCGTACGCCGCCATTTCGAAAAGTCGCCCACCAGCCAGATCGCCGTCGCCTGCGGCGCCCACTCGCGAAACACCCAACCCGTCTCCGTCCGGTGGAGTCCGTAGAACTCGTGTGCGCTCGCCCAATCAGCAAGCGACTGCCGGCCGCCCGTCAGCTCCGCCGCGCGCATCCGTGCGTGAGCCGCCCGCCCGCGAATCGCCGCCGCAAACGGCGCCAAGTACGGATCGTCCAACAGATGTGGACGCCGCTCGTTTTTGGGTTTAGCTGTTCTTGCTTTCATCGGGTTGGACTCTTTCGCGTTCAGGACGGTTCAAACAAGTCTGACGAGAAAAGATTCTACACCATTCCCGTCCGAGGCGCAAGACGAAAATTGGACTTGCGCGCACGCGCGTACTATGCGATAATACGCCCGCTTTCATTTTGAAACACAAAGGACCAATCAGATGAAGAAATTCCTCAAGCTCTCGCTGCTTGCCGTCACTCTCGCGACAAGCGGCATCCTCTCGGCCGCCGGACTCTGGGGGTCGTCACGACCGCGCACAAATCCCGCGCCAAAACCGGCGACACCGCAGATCACCGTACAGAAAAATCTTCCCGCCCGGCCCACAACACCGGCCGCCGTGCGTCCCGGCACTCCGGTGACGCGTCCTGTTGACGCCGCCCCCGCCCGCGACGGCGAGTACACCGACAAGGACAACCTCTGCCGCTACATCGTCGCCTACGGAACCCTGCCGCGCAACTTCATCACGAAGAACGAAGCGCGCCGTCTCGGCTGGACCGGCGGCCCGCTCGAACCCTACGCCCACGGCAAATCGATCGGCGGCGACCGCTACGGCAACTATGAACGCACCCTGCCGAACGGACGCTATCGCGAATGCGACGTCGACACGCGCGGCCGCCCCCGGGGTGCCAAGCGCATCGTCTTTTCCGACGACCGACGCGTCTACTACTCAAGCGACCACTATCGCACGTTCCAGCGTCTTCATTAATTCCACCCGACGAGATCAACTATGAGAAAGCATTTCTACATCAACCTCGGCAACAATCCCGAATCCGCCGAACTTCACAAGATCCTCCGCGCCGCCCTGCCCCTGCCGGACACCTACGGCGACAATCTGGACGCCTTCTACGACATCCTCACCGAGTACGGCACCAAATGGACGCTGACCTTCCGCGGGACCCCTTCGCCGACGTTCCGCCAAGTGTGTGACGACGCCCGAAGCGAAACGCCCGGGCTCATCATTCGCTTTGTGAAGGCCTAGGCGGCTTCAGACCCGTCCACTCCGGCGGAGGCGCTTCAAACGTGAGCGTCTTCTGCGTGGCGGGGTGGACGAAGGACAACTTCCACGCATGCAGACAGAGCGCCGCGTTTCGCGGCGCTTTGCCGTATTTGGAATCCCCGACGACGGGATGACCCGCCTCGGAAAAATGGACGCGGATCTGGTTCTTGCGTCCGCTCTTGAGCGTCACGTCGACAAGTGTCGTCACGGTACGCGTCCGCGCCGCCTGCGCATCCGCAACGACCTGCCACTCCGTCCGCGCGAGCTTGCCGAACGCCGGATTCTTCACGCTGCGCACGAAATAGTTTTCGTCTTCGTGCAGATAGCTTTCATAGACACCGTTCGCCGTCTCAAGCGCGCCCTCGACGCATGCGAGATAATGCTTGACGGTCACTTCGTTCCACTTCGAACGGAACCATTCCTGCACCGCCTCGTTTTTCACCACCATCATCACGCCGCTCGTCTCACGGTCGAGCCGATGGACGAGATAGACGCGTTTCGAACTTTTCCACTGGCCCTTGCGCACATAGTCCGTCAGCGCGCTTTCAACGCAATACTCGTCGCCGCGCCGCGTCTCCTGGGTGAGGATGCCGGCGGCCTTCTCGAGAACGATGACATCCGCATCCTCATGGAGAATGCGGATGCCGCGCAACCGATTGTGCGAAGAACGCTTCATTTCTGTCCGTAGTAGGCGTTAGGGCCATGCTTGCGCTGATAGTGCTTCTCGCCCACATAGGCCGGCAGTTCCGTCTTCACCGCCTCAGGCGCACCGCGCAGCTGTTCCGTGAGACGCGCGAGACGCGCAATCGCTTCGAGCGCCACGGCGTTGTCCACCGCCTTCATCGCGTCTTTGCCCCAGGCGAAAGGACCGTGTCCCGGCACGAGGACGCCCGGACGCTCCAGCGGATCGCGGTCCTTGAAGTGTTCGACGATCACCTTGCCCGTGTTGAGTTCATACGCCTCTTTCACTTCCGCTTCCGTGAGATAGCGCGTCAGCGGCACGGCGCCGTGGAACTGGTCCGCATGCGTCGTACCGTAGCACGGAATCTCGCGCTGCGCCTGCGCCCAGGCGGTCGCTTCAATCGAGTGCGTGTGCACGATTCCGCCCAGCGTCGGGAACGCGCGGTAGAGCTCGAGGTGCGTCGGCGTATCGGACGACGGACGGCACTGCCCTTCCACCACGTGGCCTTCGAGGTTCATCACCACCATGTCACGCGGCTTGAGCATCCCATACGGCACGCCCGAGGGCTTGATCACGAAGAACCCCGTCTCGGGATCGCGTCCCGAGACGTTGCCCCAGGTGAGCACCACGAGACCTTCGTCCACGAGGCGCATGTTGGCGTGATAGACTTTCTTCTTCAGATCTTCGAGCATATTGCCTTCTCGGCCACGAGGGCCTTTTCAAAACGTTCCATGTAAACCTTGAAGCCCGCGACGCCATCCGCTTCGGGCGCGAGCGTCGTACCCGCTGCGCCAGCAAAGACCTTCTCGTTCAGGAAGGCCTCGAGCGCCGCCGTTCCGCCCGTCGCGCGGAACCCCGCGTAGGCCGCCAGCACCGCCATACCCCACGGACCGCCCTCGCCCGCCGTCTCGAGACACGTGACCTTCGCTTCGAGCGCGTCGGCGAGATACTGCTGCGCAATGCCCTTCGACGTGAAGATGCCGCCATGGCCCGTGAGCGAATCGATCGCACACTTTTCACGCGCCAGAATATCCATGCCGAGCTTGAGCGTCGCGAACGCCGAATAGATGTTCGCACGCATGAAGTTCGCGCGCGTGAACTGCGCATCCGGCGTGCGCACCACGAGCGGCAGTCCCGTCTCGAGTCCCGTCACCGGTTCGCCGCTGATGTACGGCACCGTCACCACGCCGCCGCAGTCCTTCGCGCCCGTGAGCGATTCGCGGAACAGCGCGTCGTAGTCGCCGCCGAAGAGCGACACCCACGCATTGAGGTCGCTTGTGCAGTTGTTGCAGTGCACCATCGCCACCGGCTTGCCCGTGGGCGTCGTGACCATGTCGATTTCAGGATAGGCGCTCTTCAGCTCCTTCTCCAGCACAACCATCGCGAACACGCTCGTGCCCGCCGAGATATTGCCCGTGCGCACCGCGACGGCGTTCGTCGCGACCATTCCCGTGCCGGCATCGCCTTCCGGCGGCGCCATCCGCGCACCCGGCTTGAGCGTACCAAGGGGATCCAGCAGACGCGCACCCGATTCGCTGAGCGTACCCGCCTCTTCGCCCGCCGAAACGACGGACGGCAGCAGCTTCAGCAGATCGACGCCCGTTTCCTGCTGATACTGCGCAATCCGCGCCGCATCGTACGTACCCGTGGCACTGTCGATCGGGAACATGCCCGAAGCTTCGCCCACGCCGAGCACATTGCGTCCGCCCGAAAGCATCGTGTGCACCCAGCCCGCCAGCGTCGTGAGGTGCGCAACCTGCGGCACGTGCGGCTCGTTGTTGAGACGCGCCTGATGGTAGTGCGCAATGCTCCAGCGCTGCGGAATGTTGAACGCGAAGAGCTTCGAGAGCTCCGCCGCCGCCTGTCCCGTGGTCGTGTTGCGCCAGGTACGGAACGGCACGAGCTGCTGCCAGTTCGCATCGAACGCGAGGTAGCCGTGCATCATGCCCGAAATGCCAATGCCGTCCAATGTGGACAGCGCTTCGCCCTTCTTCGTCTGATAGTCTTCCGCAGCCTGACGATAGGCCTCCTGCAGCGAATACAGCACATCGCTGAGGTCATACGTCCAGTAACCGTCCAGCAGCTTGTTTTCCCATGTGTAGGAACCCGTCGCCACCGTCTTGAACGCCTCGTCGATGATCACGGCCTTCACACGTGTCGAACCAAACTCGATGCCTAGATAGTTCATCTTCTTTCCTCCTTCTGTTTGCGTAAATGATTCAAGTCCAAATCCTGCGGCTATTTCACCTGGCGAAGCGTTTCCCAGGATCCGCCCGCGCGGCGCACGAGCGGCTGACGCGTTCCGCGCGGCGTCACCTTGTCGCCGTCGGGCAGCTTCTCTCCGTTGAACATGCAGTTCTTGAACCGCAGCGGCTCCGTCGCGGCGGCGAGGTACGTCTTGCCTTCCGAAATCTCGGCCGTCACGTTTTCAAGCGTGATGTTCGTGAGAATGGAATCGGCATTGCCGATGAAACGGAGCGAACGGCGGCTCTTCACCTTGACGTTCCGGAAGGTGACGTCGCGCACACCGCGGATCTTCACGCCCGGTTCCGCCACGATCTGAAGGGCGCTTCCGTAGAGCGTGCCTTCGTAGCCGTCGAAGACGATGTCCGAAATGTCCATATACCCTTCATCGTACGGACGCAGATAGCGCGCCGGATAGTCGAAGAAGATGCCGTTGTTGCCTGTGCCCTTGATGTTCAGGAAACGCGCATTGCGGATGACGTCGTCCGACGAACAGCCCATGCGGATCGTCTGGCATGTGCTGTTCAGCACGCAGTTCGACACGACCACGTCCTCGCACACCACTTTCTCTTCCGGCAGTTCACGCATCGCACGCAGAATGAGACAGTCGTCGCCCGTCTTGAAATTCGAATTGCCCACGCGCACGTGCTTGCAGCTGTCGAAGTCGATGCCGTCGTTGTTGATCATGCGCTGATCGCCCACCACGGTGATGCCGTCAACCGCGATGTTCTCGCAAAGACGGATGAACATCGTCCAGCACGGACTGTCCTTGAACGTCACGCCTTCGAGCCTCACGCCGCGGCACCGTACGAACTGCACCATGATCGGACGCTTCGTCTTCGGTTTCGGCCAATGGCCGCGCGCCGACTTCACGGGATAGAACGCCGGACCCTGCCCGTCGATCACGCCCTTGCCGGTCACGGCGATGTCCTCGGCATCCCATGCCTGCAGAAACACCTTGTACGAGCTCTCCGGCGAAACGGCGCACACGCTGCGCGGAAAGTCGGTGTAGTCCTCGACCCGCGTGCCGCCTTGAATCACCGCACCTTCCGCAAGGTGAAGATCCACATGGCTGCGCAGCACGAGCGTGCCGCTCTTGTGGACGCCCGGCGTAACCACCACGCGTCCGCCACCTGCGGCTGACGCCGCGTCGATCGCCTTCTGAATCGCCGCGCCGTCGCCCGTGACCGTATAGTCGGCAGCCGCCAACACGCTGCCAATCAGAACAATTGAGAGGATGAATATTCTTTTCATGCCTCCCATTATACCATTTTTAACGGAGTATAATCAAGAACCCGCGGCGCATGAAGAGACCGTCGTCCGTCGTGTAGAGCTCGAAGTCCGAACCCGGTACCGGCACGAACGTCGCGTCGGGACGCGTCTCGGCGGTCCAGGCGATCAGGCACAGGTTCGCGCGGCGCGGACGACTCCCCACATCGACGTAGATCGTCGCGCCGTCGACGCAACTCACCACACCCGTCTTGTTGGCGTTGTTCGAGAATGTCGTCACACCGGTCCAGCTAGCCGCATTCTGCGAGAGGTCGAGCGTCGCGCCGCTCTGCAGCTGGCAATCGTGCCAGGCGGAGACCGGCGTCACCCGTCCCGTCACCAGGATCGGCTGGTTGTCTTTCTTCCGGTCGTAGGTCTGGCCGCCATGCGGATAGTAGTTGGCGAAACGAACCGTGGCGGAATCCACGCACAACGCGACACCCGTGACTTCGAGCGTGGTCGTCTCCGCCGTCACGTACTTGTCGATCGAGCCTGTCGTCGGATCGCTGCTCGAACCGCCCAAGACGAGCCACCCGCCCGAACGTGCGTACAACGTACCACCGCCCGTAATCGTGAGGTTGCCCATGTAGAAGAGCTTGCCGACCGTGATGTCGACGGTCAACGTATGACCGTTCATTTCAAGCGTCGTCTGCGCCCAGTCCAACCCAACGAATCCGAAACTGTCGCCCGACATCACGGAGTCGGCCGTCAGTTCGACGCGGCGCATCCAGGCATAACCCGACTCGCCACGGTCTGTCGCACTGCGAATCGTACCGCCATTGAGAACGAACGTGTAGTAGACCTGGTTGCCATGGCCATCGAAATCGAGGGTCGCACCCGCGTCGATCGTCACCTTGCCGTCCGAGCAGCCCAGATAGAATTCGGACGAACCGTTGCAGACGATCTTGCCTTCGGCAATCACCGTGCCGCCGCTGTAGTCCTGTCCCTTCGTGGGCTTGAAGGTACCTGCGCCTTCCTTCACCACCTTCACGAGGCGCGTGATGGTGAGCGACGTATTCTCCAGTGTCTGTCCCGACGGTACGTTCACGTGCAGTTCGCCGCAGGGTTCGTCGTCAAACGGCACCACTGGACCCGCCGTGAGCGCAACCGAACTCGTATAGAACTGGTCGGCATGCGCGCGGTCGATGAGGCCGACCTTGCCGTCGCTCACACGACGCACGGGCACAAAATCGCGCAAGAGCGTGTTTTCATCCCAGATCTTGAGTCCGAAGACCTGCGCCGTGATCACGCGAGTGCCCGTGTTCTCGACTTTTGAACTCGTATGGAGCGCGAAGAGCGTTATCGACACGTTGCTGTTGAACGTGGTGTTGTCCGTACGGTCGATGATCATCACGCCGTCCTTGAACAGACGCGCGTGGGAGTTGGTGAGCACACAGCGCGTGTTCTTGATACCCGACGCACCGGTCTCGTAACCCGAATCGATCAACCCGTAGCCGATGGCCGGAATGCCGTCGCCGTTCACCCAGAAACCGCAGTTGGAGGTCGCACCGGGGTACTTCGGACGTTCGCCGACGAGCATCGCCGAACCGCCGTTCGAGATCATCTTCACGTCGATCTCCATGTGAATGCCGTTCTTGCCGATCACGCCGGTATCGATGTACTCGCCCTTGCTGTTCGACTGGATGTAGGACAAACGCTCGTAGGTCCCGTGCGTGGATGTGTCGGTGATCGTTCCCGTGCCCGCCAGCGACGAGAGCACGAGCTTGTGTCCGCGCAGGTCGATCGTCGAGTTGATCGGCCTCGCGAGGCCTGTCCAGTCACAGTCGCCGCCGATGTACTTCGGGTAGACCAGTTCACGATAGAGCAACGGCGCGCCGTTCGTGACATTGAAGACGCAGCCATCCGGAATCGTCACCGTCGTATCGCGCGTCGGCACGGACACGACCTCGTTGCCAAAGTCGTTCACGCACGTCCAGTTATCCGGATTCGCGAGGTCGAAGTCTTCCGCCGACCCGTTCCACACCGCCGTGCGCGGAATCGTCGTATCGCCGAAGTACGCATGGATGCGCGACTCTTCGATTCTTAGGCGGCAGCCAAGGACCTCCTCTCCCGCCGCGTCGAACGCCTTCAGGACGATCATCTTGAGCTGGTCAAGCGTGAGCGTGCCGGCCGAACAGATGTCGAAGTCCGTTCCCGCACGCACGCCGTAGATTTCCATCCGCGCGAGCCCCGCGAGGAAGTCACCCGGCGCCGCATCGAGATTGACACGCGACGTGAAGCCGCCCTCGCCGACTTCGAGCCGCCAGCACGAATTCGTGCCGGACATCTTCACATTCACGCCCGTGACGGTACCATTGCCCGAAAGCAGGCCGGTGATCGTCGTCGTCGCCTTCGCGTTCGCGCCGTTGAGCGTACCGTTCAGCACCACGGACTCCAATGTGCCGTTGATGGTCTTGTTGGCCGGGGACGTGAGCGCCAGTGTCGAACCGGCATCGACCGTCACCGTGCCACGCTGCACATAGGTGTACGGTTCGGAACCATACTGCGCATAGATTTCGCCGCCGCCTTCGCCCACGCGCACGGGAACATTCCACGTGCCCGTCCCGGACCAGTAGGCGATCTCACCACCCCGCAGCAACGTGATGTCCTGCGCCTTCAGCGTGGACGCATTGAATTCACACGGCTGCAGAATACCGCCATCCGACACGACGAGATGGCCGACGTTCACCTTCGACGCCGCGTCCACAAGCGCCAGCACCGACGAATTCTTCACCGTCAGCGTCGCATTCGTGCCTTCCAAATCCGTCGTCCCGCGGAAGTCGATGCGCGACACGCCGCCGAAGGTCGCATCCCCCGTCAGCTGCACATCCGACAAATGGTAGCCGTAGTTGTTGGACCCGTTGTTGACGATGGCACCCGTCCCGTCCGGACCCTCGCCCTCGACGAAGAACTTCGTGCCGATGAACGGCGTGCTGCCACCACCCCCAATGTGGGCGTTCAAATCGAACTGTCCCGCCTCGCGGATCATGATCGGACCATGCGCGGCAAAGGCCGTGTCGTTCGCACCCGCCTTGAAAACGCCGTTCGTGACCAACGTCGTCACACCCGCACCGAGGCGGCCGCCATTCCAGAGCAGGACGCCCGCACCATCCTTGACGAGCCGCACCGACCCGTCGACCGCGAGCGCTTCACCCGTGAGCGTCGTCTCCGCTGGTACCACCACGTGCAGTTCACCCGACATCGGCGTACCGTCCACCGCCACGGCAGGACCCGTCAGCGGCGATGTATTGCCACTGGCGAAGAAGCGGCACGTCACCGCATCCCAAAGACCGTAGTTGCCCGTCGTCAAACACTTCACCGGCTGGAAGTCGCGCATCAGCGTCTCGCCTTCGTAGATCTTGAAGGAATAGAGCTTCAACTTGCTGAGGCTCGTCGTTTGAACGGACACGCCGTTCTCCCCGCCCTGGTTCAAGCCGAAGATGAACATGTCGTTGACACCGCCGTCCAGCGTACCCACTGTGGTAATGGAGTAGAACACGCTTCCCGTGTCGCCGTTGAACACCGTCGCCGTCGCCCCCTCGCACACGATCTTCACGCGCTGGCTGTACGGGAACGTACCCGAATACTGCGCCTCGTCGCCTGTACGGGCGTAGCGGGCCATACCCGAACCGTCGCGCAGGAAGAAGACGAAGCAGCTCTTCTTGTAGTCGACATTGCGGGCGCCAAACGCCGCCCTCCAATTGGCATCGCTCGGGTCCGTCGCATCGACCACGCACTCGACGCGCGTGTTGGGCTGATGCCGGTAGAGCGTATTGACATACGACGCCCCCGCCGATTCGACATACTCAACCGGTACGAAGCACGTGCTGTCATACACCTGTCCGCTGCCATTCAGGGACGCGAGCGTCAACTGATGGCCGCGCAGATCGATGGCCGTCTCGATCGGCACCGTGAGGCCCGACCAGTCGCAGTCGCCGCCGATGTACTTCGGCATCACGAGTTCCTTGCAGATGAACGTCGCTCCCGCCGGACAATTGAACACGCAGCCATCGGGCAACACGACCGTCGTCTTTTCCGTCGGCAGCACGCCCGGCATCTCCTCGCCGAAGCTGTTGTAGCATGTCCAGTTCGCCGCATCGTCGACACGTCCATCGGCACCGCCCTTCCATTCGGCACGCACCGGCGAGGTCGTGTCGCCGTAACGCAACACCAGCGCGCCGTCCTGGATGAAGCACTCGATCGGCTCGTCGCTGTTCACGCGAATGAACCGCGCCCGGCCATTCTCGCCCGTCACGCCCGACGACACCAGCACATAGGAACGCGTGAGGTCCGTGCCCGACTGAATGGACAAATCGATTTCCACCGGATTTTCCTCGGTCGCGTTGTCGAACATCACCGCCGTCGGCGAGAACGAATCGCATCCCGTCGGCGTGAGGTCCAGCGCAAGCCGAGCCCCGCCCACAAGCGTCATCGAACCGCTCACGGTCGTGGTCCGCGCCGTGCCGTCTGCAACCGAGAACGTTCCCTTCGTAATCTGCAGTACAGGCAGTGTCGTCACCGACGCAGCATCCAGCACGTGCCATCCCGACTTCACCAGCACGGTCGCGCCATCGAGGTCGCCCGCGGTGAGCGTCCCTTCATAAGCAGTCAGCGTGGAATCCGCGCGCGTGAAGGCAATGCCCTCCCACGTGAGGTTCGCACCCGACACCGTGGACGCGTTCGGATAGAACGTGTTGCCGTTCTGCACGTCGCAGAGACCCAGCTGGCCGTCCGCCGTCCACGCAGGACGGTACGCCCGCTTGAGCACATCGTTTTCATAGATGTCCGCCGTATAGACCTTCATCTGTCCGTAGTACAATCCCGTGTGCCCGCTCTTGCCGCTGAACGCATTCACGGCGAAGATCCAGATCGGCCCCAGCGTCTGTCCCGTCACCGAACCCGTATGCGAGATCGAATCGTAGGTCCGGGAGAAGTCGCCATCCCGCCAGCAGAGGAATTCCCGTGTCACCGCATCGAGCGAGAAGAAATAGCGACTGCCTGCCATCAGCGGTTTCTGGTTCGACAACCAGTCGCCGTTCTGTCCCGTCAACAACGTCGACGCCGCATTCTTGTTGCCGTTGATGTAGACGCCGAACGTGAGACCGCTCGTCGCATAGGTTTCTTCCTGCCACACGCCGAAGAATGCGCTCTTGATGTCGGCCCGCACCGGTACCGCGTCCATCGTCATCTTGGTCGTAGCGGTGGCGGTATACTGCGTGTCGATGTAGTCGTTGCCGTGCGACGCAATCGCGTTCACGAGGCGCAGCGTGTCATCGGGGTCGGCGAAGCGGCCCGAACCCCGGTTGCCGTAGAACTTGCCTTCGACAAGATCCCACAGGCCCGCTTCGCCGCGCGGCGCACGACACGGCACGAAGGACCGCAGCAGCTGTCCGCTTGCATCGCGCAGCACCATCGAATAGAGGCGGATGTGCGTACCATACGTACCCGTGTTCATCGCGAACACGGCCAGCTCGCGCTTGACGGCGTTGATGTTGTTCGCAATCGCCGCCGTCTTCGTCTGGCCGCCGCTGGTCATCGTGGCCGTTGTACCGTCCGTCCGAACGGTATAGTCGACCCCCGTCTGCAACGCGAGCAAGTCGTTGCCGGCCGCGTGGAACATGAACTTGTTGCTCTGCATGTTGAAGAGATAGCGATAGCCCGTCCAGGCGTCCGTGCCGAAAATCGCCCCGTTCGTCACATAACGGTTCACGCGGAAGGACATCTCCACCTGCATCTGCGGCGTGGCCTCGACGCCCGTGAGGATGTACTGTTCACCCGAGGAGGCGATCCAGTCAAGACGCGAGTAGCCGGCCGGCAGCGCGGACTGCGCGACGAGCAGGACAAGATTGCCGCCCTGGACCGCGAGCTGGGCGTCGAGTCCGCACGGCGCGAGACGGAACTTCGCCAAATCGTCCGCCGCAACGCCGGCGATCAGCGTCGGCGCGTGGTCCGCATCGAACGCCACGCCGCTCTGCGGGGCGAGTTCGATGATGAAGGGATTTTCCGCCGTCGCCGTCAGCGCAACCTGCGTCGCCGCCAGCGAGTCACAGCCGTTCGCCGTCACGTCGGCGATCAGGCGCGCACCGCCCGCGAGCGTGAGCGTGCCATTGACCGTGAAGGTCTCAACCGCGCCATTCTGAAGCGAGAAGCGTCCTTCAGACAGCGTCAGCGGCACCGACAGGTTCGTGAGCGTACCCGCCTTGACCGCATAGACGCCCTTCTTCTCCACGGCGGTGAAGCCCGCCAGGTTCGCCGCCGTGAGCGTGCCTTCATACGCCTGCAGCGTCGTCCCATCCACCAGGAACGCAAAGTCGTCCGCACTCGTGAAGACGCCATCCCCCTTGTTGCCGTAGAACGGATAGGACGGATTGTTCGCGTCGCTGTTGCCAGACGACACATCGTAGAGACCGCACATACCATCACCGTTACGCCACGGCACGAAGTCGCGCTTGAGCGCGCCATCCTGTGTGATTTTGACCTTGTAGAAAATACCGCTGAACGCACGGTTGCCTGTCGTCGTGATCACACCCTTCTCGCTGTAGGCGCCGATGACCACATTGTAGCCCGTGTCGAACGTATTGTTCGCGCCGTTGTGTACGAGCGTGCCGTCAATAAAGAGTTTCGCACAGTCATTGCTCACGACGCAGCGGGTTCCGACGGGGTATTTGTTCGTCTTCCAGCCCGAATTGACGTTGCCGTAGGCGATGCAGGCCTGTCCCGATCCGTTCGCCCAGAAGCCGTATTCGTTGCTAGGGCCATAGGTCTTGCGCACCCCGATGAAACTGGTCGAACCGCCCGACGAAAGGAACGTGAAATCGACGATCGAGTTGATGACCGATTTCGCCCGCACGCCCGTGTCGATCCACTGGCCCGCCGCCTTGAGGCCCGTGATGCGCAACGCCGGATCGTCCGACGCGTAGAAGCGCCCCGTGCCGAGATTGCCGTAGAACTTGCCCTCGGTCTTGTCCCAGAGGCCGTTCTCGCCGCCCGGCGTGCGGCACGGCACGAAGTCGCGCACGACGCGCGCGCCTTCGGACATCTTGAAGGAGTAGAATCGCGTCGTCTGATGGCGCCACGGACTGCCACCGTTGTTGCCGCAGAAGAGGTAGAGGTTGCCCGCATATGGCGTACCGGCCGACGGAACGGCGACCTCGGTCCCGTTCACCGTCCACGCGTTCCGCTCAAGCACAACCGTGACATCCTGGTTCCGCTGGTTCGCGATGACATGTTCCACCGAACCGCACGACCAGGCCGTGAGATCGTCGGTGGCGTTGTAATAGCGCATCAAGACGCCATCCGCCGCACTGTCGTTGCCTGTGACACCGAAGAACACGCCCCACCCGACCGTGCGGATGCATGTGTTGAAACGTGCCTCGATCTTCGTTTCGGCCGTAGGCCGATGGCCCGTGTCGATCCACTGCGTGCCCGACGACTGAATCCACTCAAGCGACGTATAATCCGCCGGCAGATCCACAGCCCAACCCATCATGGAAACCACCGCCACGAATGCGGCCAGAATTTTTCTCGTCATAGTCTCCTCGCTTTCTCACATCTTGATGACCCACATTTTCCAGAGAGACAGACAACACACCGTCCCTAAGAAAAATTTTAGCAAAATTAGAGAACGACGAAAAGGAGAAATTTGTTTAAAGGCATTTTGCCAAACTTAAGAATATTCTTCATCATCCTGAGACCGATTCGATGGACGAGGCAACGGCAATTCTTAGCGGAGGTAGAGGACCGTGCCGCCGCGGCGCAACACGAAGAGCCCGCTTTCGAAACTCTTCAGATAGCACCTCCGGCGCGTCTGGGCATCCAGCACGAAATTCACATTCTCCGGAATCTCCGGCCAGCTCATCACCTGCGTCGGCGTCGTCGTATCGTACTCGTGTCCGTGCAGGTCGACCGTCACCGTCGCTCCCTCCGCAAACGTGACTCGATAAGCGTTCTTTTTGGGATTGACCGTCGGGTAGACCGTTGTGCGCTCGGAGAGATTGATGGTCGAACCATGCAGCAGCACATAGTTGTGGATGTAGTTGGAATGGGGCGTGAACGTCCCGCAGATCTCCACCTTGTTGGTGCCGTCGACCCAATCGCCGAGATCGTCGGCAGACATGACGAGATCATGCACCTGCAGCTTTTTGTTCACCCGCAGACGCGGACTCCTCCCGAACTCGAGATCGACCGTGGGCGAGCCCACCACGGCGCCGTTCGTCCCCTCGATGATAACCCATCCGCCGTTGACGACATTCAGGCGGCCATTCTGGATCACGGTGCTGTAGAAATGAAAATTGCCGGCACTGTCCAGCTTAAGTTCGTGTCCGCCGAGGTCGAGCAAGGTCGGTCCATAACTTTGGGCGAGGAATCCAAATTGCGACTTGGCGTACATCGACGAATCCGCCGTCAACCGCACGGTTCCCAACGTGCGGCAACCGACGCTCGTCGCCACCCCCGTGTTCTCAAGCTGACCGCCCGCGAGCGTGATCGGGAATTGCGTCCACACATAGCTTTCAGTATCGCTCGCTGCGGCAACGTCGAAGATACCGTTCGTGTAGACGGTGATCGACGCGTTAGCGCCATTCGGATGTGCGCGGCTGTCCAGGGCGACAGTTCCTTCTTCGATCACCGTGCCGCCCGCGTAGTCGGCCCCGACCCGGTGTTGCGCCCGATACTCGCCTTCGCCGATCTTGAGAAGCCTGAGCGCACCCGAAAGGAAAATGCCCGTGTTGGCGGCCTTGGCGTTTGCGGGCACGTCGACACGCAGTACGCCGCCCGGGGTCCCCGTGTCGGTGATCGTACCGCTGCCCTGCAGATCGTCGACCGTCAGGGTGTGCCCCGCAAGATCGAGCAGGAAGCCCGTCGCCAAATCGCCGCCGAACGACCCGCGCCAATCCGCATCGGCCGCGAGCGCGGCGTTCTCGAACTTGAGCGACCGCCAGCAGACGTCCTCCGCCGTCGCCACGTTGAAGGCAAAGGCCCCGCGTACCGTGACCGCCGTGATTCCCCGGTTCGGCAGCGCGCCCGGCAGTTCCTCGCCGCGGAGGTTGCGGCACAGCCAGTTCGTCGCCGCGTTGAGATCCAGATCCGTACCGCCGATCCATTCGGCCGTCAGCGGAACGATAGGACATTCATACGCCGTCGGGGCCGTATAGCGGAAAATCCGCGAGACCGCACCCTGCTCGATGTTGTCGCTTGTGTACGCGCCACCGCCCGTCGGTGTAACAAACGTGCGGCCCGCCAGATCGACGAATCCGACCGTGCCGTCTGCGCGCTTCGCCGGCACATAGTCGACAAGCTTGCAGCCCGAACGCGCAAAGAGGCGCAGGTAATACCACTTGCCGCTGTCGCGGTCGGCTGTAGCGAGGTTCTTGTTGTTCATGCGCAGCACCGAGCCGGAACTGCCCACCGGCGCCGAGGCGGCCGTGCCTCGTGACGTACCGTTGTGCGTCAATGTCTTGTTGCGGAACACGATGTTGTTGCAGGCGTTGCCATCCAGCGAGAAGGTCAACGTCACCTGCGCCGAGTAGGCGGCATTGTAGAAGCAGTAGTTGTATTTGGGATTGTTGCCATTGCCCGCTCGTTCAAGACGAACCGTGCCACCGACGCCGGCAAAGGTCTTGCCGTACGTGCCGGCGCCGTTGATGGGCTGGAAGCCGTACTCGAACCCGTAGCAGAGCGTGTCGAGAACGCCGGTGTCGTTGTAGTCGTCCGCCTCGTTGGCCGTCAGAGAAACGAGACGCGTGTAGTCTTCCGCCGTGAACACCCGCAGTACGTTCGATCCGAATGTGCAGAGACGGGTCAACGTGCAGGTGAAGGTTCCACCCGCCGCCGGAATCGATTCCGATAAAACCGTGCGATCCTTCCAGGCCTGGATGTCGAGTCCGCGGTCCGCCCCGTCAGATACGAGATAGAGCTTCTCGCCTGTCGCAAAACCCGCCGGCACGACAACCGTGGCGATGTCGTTCTCAACTGTCAGCGTCAACGTACGCGACGTCACGTCGACGGCCGGGGTGTAGCCAGCATTGTCGGTAAAGACGGCATCCTCCGTCACCACGGTTCCCGCGCCGAACGCACCGCCGCCCGTCGGAGTGACGAAACGCTTCTCGGCCTGGTCGTAGAAGCCCACGACATTGTCGCTCGTACGACGCACGGGGATGTAGTCGATGAGCAGACGATCGTCGGCGCCCCAGATCTTCAGGTAGTACCACCAGCCATAACTGTGGTCGCTGGCCGAATTGGGATTCAGCGTGTTCAAGCGCACGCGCGACCCGCGCAACCCCATTGGACCCGTACGATAGTCGCCCAGTTTCGTGCCATTCACCGTAATTGCATTGTTGCGGGCGAGGATCGTGTTCATGCCGTCCGTTTTGAGGTTTGCGGCCTTGTACTGATAGGCTCCCGACGTGTTGCACGCGCAGAAGTTGAACTTCGTCGTACTCCCCGCGCCCTCGAAGCGGAAATGCGTTCCCGCCGCACCTTCGAAGTCAAGCGCGCAGATCATCTTGCCGTAGCTGCCGCCGCCCGTCGGCTTGTAACCGTACTCGATGCCATAGACCTGGTTGTCGAGCATCCCCGGATCAACGTAGTCGTTGGAGGCGTCGACGACAAGATAGTCGAGTTTTTCGAATTCGGACTGGAAGAACGCACGCACCGTGCAGTTGCCGTCGGGGAAGCCGATGTCGGCGAGCGTCGCACTGAACTCGCCGCCTGCTGCGGGAATGGACGCGACCAGTTCGCGCGTCGCCGACCAGGCGGCGAACTGCGTGCCGCGATCGCTCGCGGCCGACACAAGAACCAACTTGGCACCGGGCGCATAGCCCGCAGGTACGCTCACCTTGACAGATGAGGCATCCACCGTAATCGTCGGTTCATCCGCCCAAAGCGCGCTTCCTGCGCACACGGCGGCAACCAAAGCCATCATCGACTTGACCATCGTCTACTCCTGTTCGATTCGAAATCGTCTCCCCAATCAAGCAGGACAGGATGCGAATTCAACCACCCCGTCCCACCCCGATGCGCAGCCCGACCGTCCACCCGGAAAGTCCTCTATGCATTCTTGTAAAGATAGTATCATATCATGCGTCGCAGAGTCAATTGAAAACGGATTGCCAGAAGAGCGGCAACAACAACAGGTTCGTTCTGGGCGAACGGCCGCGTGAAGCTGATTCTCCTGGGCGTCAACGGATTGTCAACACGAGGACGTCGTGAACACGTTTCGAGGTTATTGAGAGCGACGACGCCAACGGACCCGTGATACGAACACGTGCCCGATCGAAATCGGGAATGCGGGCATTCGGATCAAATGATCCGGTGCAAAGCGGTACAAGATCGGGACCCGTCAACTGCCACAGAGGCGGCTCTACCCGTCGACCAGGTTTGAGAACGAGAGACATCCGCGAACCATGCAGAGCCGAATCGGACGACGACTTGATCTCTCCTTCGATGCCGCGAACAGCGAACGCACTCCGCGACCATTCGACGGTGATCTTTGACTCGTCATCGGACAGACATCCGTCGCCATCGGCATCTCGCCCCACGGCGACTTCGATCCGGCAGTCCGACGACTGCGGCAGATCTAGATCGAACTTCATCCCCACTTTCGGCTCCGAGATGACGGGACACGGAACCGTCCGTTCAACCGTCGTCGAGAACGATGAAGGCGTATTCGTCACCGTGAATGCGGCCACGGCAAACATGACGGCACCAACCATCATTCGTTTCCCCCTTCGCCGATCCTCAGCTGCCGAAGGGGCTGATCGGCGGAGTGAAGCTGATTTGTGAGTGCGATAAAGCGTCTCTTGATCAACACCATGTCGGCATTCTCCGTCACATTCGTATTGGAAAGCATCCCGTCAAGAAACGCAAGGCGGTTCGAACTCATGGCGTAACCATCATAATATGTTGAAAGAAAGCGATCAAGACGAGATGTTCTCTGCCAATCATCACGCGGATAGTCTTTGTAGACCATCATGGCAGCACGGTCGCAAACCGCACGGTCGGCAAGATTCGACACCATCGCCCCGTAGACCTTGTCGGCATACTGCAGGACGTAGTAACGCTGGTCTTTGGCAAAAAGCGCCTCGTTCGTCAGGACATTCCCCATGAACTGGGTCATGCCGTCGTCCACAGGCGACAGCTGTATACACCAGTCGAGGATGCTCCTCCTCGCATAACCACGGAGAGTCGGGTTCAGCATCAGCCGGCGAATGGACGGCACGGCGTTCGTGTAGTTCAGGCGGAGGCACTGGAGCGTCGCCGCCACGACGCTCGGCCTTCCTGCCGAACGGTCGTTTCCGCTGAAATCAAGCTGCCACATGTTCGTCACGAAATTCCAGAAGGCCTGCTCCTTCTCGGCCCGCGTCCAGGACGGCGCCGCCCGAATCCCGTAGAAGACGTCGGGGTTGCTGTAGTCCGGGACGAGATAGCTCTGCCCACTTTTCAGCACGTCGGGAGAATCCATCGTGAATTCAAGGAGTCTGGCCACCAGCCTCGTCTCCTCTTCCTGCGAATGCCCTGCCGTGGCGAGCAGAGACTCAAGGCACAGAAGTCCGCACAAGAGCAGCAATGTCAACCGAGTTTTCATTTCGTATACACCTTTCCGTCATCCTGTTCAATGTTTGACGCGCCGACGGGGGAGAAGCCGATCCCCGTAGCGCCAAAGGCATACCCCATGACGCACCAAACAGCCCCGTCGGGTATGTCAAATCCGGGCTCCGTATTTTCCGGGACACGGCCATTCATCAGCAACCGCCCGTAAGTCGCTGTAATCGAATCTAGAGAACAGAACCCCGATCCTGTCTCCGCCCCCCAGTCGTTAGGACGAGACTGGAAGCACGCGGCGCTCAAGGCATCTCCTGGGAGCGACAGTTCGCCGGCAACGGGATTGCCCTCGTCGAGGGCCTTTGACGTATAGCAGTCAAGCAGGCCAAGCGCATGCCCCAACTCATGTGCAATCAGCGGTGCAGAAGTGGCGCTGGCAATCACCATGCCGTTCCCGAAGTAGTGCAGGCCCTTGATACCAGCGGGCAGGATGTTCCCTACAGCATATATCTCAATGCAGTCACTTCCACGATATCCATCCATATTCTGATAGGTCCCAACAAGTTCGTCAAGCTGCTGCGACGGTCCCAACCGCTTCCAGAACAGAAAATAGGACTTCAGTTCCTGCGTCTGGAGGTCCCAGAATCGGGAAAACGAATCTGGAAGGCAGGTGTATTCCGCAAGGTTGAAGCGAATCCCCACCTGATGGAATATCCGATTGACCTCTTGGAGACGCGAGTCAAACTCCGCCCTGCTAATGGACATTTCTCCATCAGGTGACGGGACTGCAAACACCTTGACATCCAACACGCGTTCTTGGACAATCGGGAGGACAAACGTCGGCTGGATCGCATCGCCGTTGAACCTTGCCGTGACGGTCACCGTTCCGCTTTCAGCCGTCGGAACGACAGTCACGTTCAATCCGGTTGTCGGTGAAACACGTCCAGGCCCTTCGACGCTCCAGTGGATTTCAGAAGCGGCCATGGGGCCTCGAACCGAAACAGAAAGCGCCGCGCTCGATCCGGCGACAAGACGCGACGGATTGACGATAAAACCACTTGCTGGATCCTTCGCGTCGGCCACCAGCCTGCGAATTGGCTCAATGACTCTAAACGCACATGCATGCGAACATGTCGTCTCCCCGACGGAATCGCTTCCGGCAGAAGCCCCTCCGACTTCGCCACCATCCGTTCCGCCCACGGGATCCGCAACCGGGAATACCCTGCATGTCACTGTGATCTCCCCGTGACCGACTTCTCCCGATTTCACGAACAAATAGCATTTCTCGTACCAAACATCTTCGGCGGGGAACGACATGTCGATCTCGTCACCCTCATAGGGAATGGTCGCCGAAGGATCCCGGTAGAGCAGCGGAGCCGACTCACCGTCACAGTCCAAGGTTACAACGGCACGCGCACGACGCGGCAACCGCAGCTCGACAGCCACCGGATAGACCCGTTCCTCCTGTTCATCCTCGTTGACAAACTGAATCGGTTCACATGACACCGTCACCTCAGGTGTCGGCTCCGATTGCGTACCAACCGAGCAGAGATACGTGTTCGTGATGGCGAAGCCACCCTCGTAACAGGTGACCAGGCACAGATGGTTCGTCTCCCAGTCGACCGAATCCGCCGAACTCCAGCCGATCGTCGTCGCAAGCGAATGCGGATCCGAGAACGTGACGCCCGCGCCGCCCGACCACGTGCAGCCGATGTAGGCGTCCGCATGGCAGTTCGTCACAACGGCTGTGACACTTCGGCTGTCACCCGAATAGAAGTGCGGAAGTTCGAGGTCTGCGACCTCGACGTCGGCCTTGCGGCAGAGCCACCCGGACGAGGCCGACTCAAGGCACACGGCCACGTCGCCCACGCTGAACTTCCACGGACCGCATCCGTCGAGCCAGGCCGTGTCCCACGCTGCAGTGTCGGGCACGGAAATTCTCGCGAGTTCACCGCCCGAGACCGAAAACGGATACCGTGCACCGCAGTCGATGGGGAAGAGGATTTCCTCGACGCCATCACACATGAGCTGAATATCTCCAAAGGAGAGGCACACGGGATACGCCCCGTCCTTTGAGGCAACCTTCAGCGCGACCAGCCGGCGGTTCGGATCGGCGGCGCGTTGCCGTACCCACGCCGCAAAGCCGAGCGCGGCGATTTCCGTTGCATTACTCGGGAAGGCCAGCATCGCCCATGCGTCGTTCTGGTTGTAGTCCACGCCCGCAGTCGGATTCCGCGGTTCCGGATCGAGCGAATTGGGCAGTCCGTCCATGTCCCAATCCTGAGGATGGACGCGCTGGAACACGACTTCGCGCGTCTCCGCGCCGACTTCGACGAAATGGTTCGTACCGTCCACCACGAGACCCGCCGTGTAGGTCGCGTCACCGACATTCGCAAGGTCATACCGCAGCGCGACCTCGCCCGTGTGCGGGAAGAGCTCCATCTGCACGCTCGCGATCTTCGTCGGATCGTCCGCGATCGCCGCGTTCTCGAACGTGACGACGAGACCGCCGATGTCGTTCGTCACAGACCAGGCGCGGCTTGCCGCGAGGTTGTAGCGCGACCAGTTCGCGGCGGGGCAGAGCGCGAGGCGATCGCTCAAGAGCCGGATCTCGTTCGCGCGGCTGTTGAACCGCGAGCGGAAGTACCCTTCGACCCACGCAAAGCCGTTCGTCCAGCCGACGTCGCCGTAGGTGAAGCGCCAGCCGCCAAAGGGAATCTTCCAGCTTCCCCAGCCCGCGCCGAAGTCCCGCGCATCCTCCCACACCGTCGC
>JAZUGW010000323.1:0-15476 GCA_045641465.1 Kiritimatiellia bacterium
CGAAAAGTCAAGCGGAATCGTCGAAAAAAGTCAAAATGCTCTAAACGGGCCGGGACGGCTCGCCGCCGTCCCAGCCCGCCCGGCAAGGGCCGCAACCTACGGCCTACTTGCGCGAAGAATTAGGGATTTGTAATCCGTGAAAATTAAACACGTTCTTGTGCAAGTATCTGTAATCCATCATCCAGATCCGCTCCTTCAGATAGGTGAGCGCCTTCCTGGCGTCTCCGCCTACCGCTTCGAGCGACTCGCCGAACTTATTGCCGAGGTTCTTCATAAGCGACTTCCCACCCAACTTCTTCAGGATGGGGCGTCCATTCAGATCGACATAGTCGTAGAGGCCGATCGCCACGCCCCTGATCTCCCTCGTCCCAGCCTCGCCGTCCGACTTCCCCTTGACGTCCTCCGTGTCGGCATGGGTAAACGGTGCGCCCATGTCGTCCACGAGCACGACCATCCCTAATTCAGAGTACACCCTCGGCCTTGGTGCTGAACGCATATTTCAATTGGGGATTCCTCGTTGCGCCAATCACACACTTGGCAATCCATTGCAGCGCGATCGGAGTCCGCGTGCCCCCGTTGAACGATAATTGGCGGGTATGCCGCGAGATTTCGGGAAACACTCACCTCTGCCGAATAGGTGAAAGAACTCCGCGCCTCCTATGCCTCAACATCGCCGTGACACAACCCTCTCGAATTTCGGTAACACTGGACGGAATCGTAATCTCTTTTAGCTTTCTACATTCGCCAAAACAAAGTATTCCGATCACCTTGACACCTCGCGAAAGCCTAACCGTGGTCAACTCGCCGCACCCATAAAATTCTTGGATGCCAAGTACCTCAACTCCTGAAGGGATCGTGATTGAGCATAAGTTGCTACAGTGTGAAAATTGACCTGAAACCCCGATATTCGTTATGTTTGAAGGCAACTCCACAGATGAGAAACAGCAACCGGTCATTGCGTACTCGCAGATATTCGTCACATCTTCCGGAACCACAAGCTCTGGCAGACCTCCAGGGCAACTAACTAGATTCAACCCCGTCTTGTCATATAAGACTCCGCTACGAGCCATAAAAGCCACATTGTCTTCGTCAACAGTAAATTCCATTAAATGATCACAATAAGCAAACACATCACCTTCGATCTTCTTAACACCAGCAGGAATCGTAACCGTCGTCAAACCAGAACACCCACTAAAAGCACCTAATCCCAATAGTTCTGTACTGGCCGGTATAATGACGTACTTCAAAGAATCAAGACGGTCAAACGCCGATCTTCCAACTCTCACCACGCCATCTGGGATTCGTGCTACACGGCTCGTTCCTGTATATTTGACCAATTCACCATTTTTCACTTCTTAGTCCGAAGGCGAATCTGTACAGGCACCCCACACCGCATAAACAGTATGAACACTTTCGAAGGGATCAAACAGCATGATATCCGGCCACTCACCGTCCAACCACTGCGGATCTGTCGCAGATGCTGTCTGAGACCAGCCCAGGAACACATATCCCTCCCTAACAAATCGATTAGGAGGAATCGAGCCTGAAAAAACCGAATAATCAACAATGACATCCTCCATACTTCCCGATTCCGCACCATTCCCATCAAATCGAAAACGCGTAGAATCATCGTCTATATCATCGTTCTCGCCCCCACTTGAATTTTCCATGCGATCTCCTGTCCAGTATACATGGACGATGCGCCCGTAGCCGGCGAATCCCTTCTTCGGGTCGGGCTTCAGGTAGACGCAGACGATGCCGTCGAAGGCGCCTTCACTGTTCGGTTCCGTTGTCGGAACGAGAACGGCCGACGCCGAGCCCTTGTACGAGCCGACAACCGCGGAAACCGAGACCGACCCCGACGCCGCGAACTTCAGCGTCGCGCCGTCGCCGAGGTCGAGCACCTTGTTCGCGAGGCCCTTCCCGAGCGTCTTCCACGGCTCGGCCTTCCAGTTGCCCTGGAAGGCCTCGAAGGTGCGGTTCGTCGCCACGCCGCCCAGCGCACCCTCCGCGAAGAACAGCTCGCTCGTGAAGACGTTCGCCCCAGACTTCCCGGTCACTTCCGCGACCAGGCGGTCGTTCGCGGCGTCGTACGCCGTGAACGAAGGCGCGGAGAGGGTCCATGTGGTCGTACCTTCCGTCGCCTTCCCGCTCACCTTGCCGGACGACGAGACCGTGAACGACGCAGTCCCCACGATGTCCATGCACATCGGCGCCGGGAACGGCGAGTCGAACTCCTCCAGCGTGCCGCCGTTGAAGGTGCCCACCGCCCACGCGGGCAGCGGGTCGACCGTGAGCACCAGCGCGTAGACGCGCTTCGCCTTGCCGGCCGTCGTCACCGTCACCTTCACCGCCGACGGCGTGACCGTCGTCACCCCGGTCTTCCTGTCGGTCTTCGTCTTCGACGCCGCCGTGGGCGCGCCGTAGACCGTGTTCGCGGGCACCGTCACCCGCTTCGTCTTCGAGTCGACGACGTCCTTCGCCGTGAACTTGAGTCCGGCGGGCAGCCCCGAGACCGCCACCGTCGTCTGCGAGAGCGCGTCCGCCGCGACGGGCCATTGCAGAGCGACGCCCGCCATCACGTTCGTCGCGAACGCCGCCGCCGGATCGAGTGCAATACCGTCCAGACCCGTCGTGATCGACGCCGCGTCCTCCTCGGCCGTCACGAACCGGGCGACGTACGCGACGTCGTTCGACGGCATCGTGAAAGCATAGCTCGCCGCCCGCGTCAAGAGATCGTCTTCCACATACCATCCGCTGAACACATACCCCTTGTTCGCCGTCGCCTTCAAGGTCACCTTCTTGCCGGCCTGGTACACGCCCGCGCCCGTCACCTTGCCCGCGAAGTCGTCGCTCAGGTCGACCGCCACCGTCTGGTACGGTGCCGCCTCGGAGACGACACGCGCCCGGGTCTCCACGGGACTCATCCCCTCCTTGACCGTGATCTCGTACTGGCGCACGATCTGATAGCCGCCGAGGTTCTTGACCGTCACCGTCACAACCACCGGTTTCGCCGACGCCTTCGTCGGGGCGCCGTAGATCGTGTTCGCCGCGACTGTGTAGGCGTCCGTCGTCTTCGTCGCCTTGACAAGGGTCTCCTTGTCGGCGAACTTCATCCCGGAGGGAAGCCCCGTCACCTTGACCGTCGGATACGACACGGACTCGACCGGCACCGCAATGCTACAGTCCGCCCCCGGGGCGAACTCGCCTGGCAGGAAGTCCTCGCCCAGCACGAGCGAATCCTCTTCGGGTGCGATGAACCGCGCATAGACCGTCACCGCGCCGTTCGTGTTCGCGTAGGCGAGGGACGGATTGCGGTAGTCGCCGAAGCCCGCCAGTTCGTGTCCCGCCGTGCAGGCGGCATCCGTGTACCAGCCCGCAAAGACCCAGCCCTTGTTGGCGGTCGCCTTCAAGGTCACCGTCTTCCCGTCCGCCGCAAGCGCCGAACCGGTCACCTTGCCGCGCGTCGCGTCGTTCGCAAGACCGCGTACGTACGACTTCCCAGCGAACACCTTGTCCGCCTTCGAAAGCGCCTCCGCCTCGGTCTTTGTCGCCGTCCCCGCCGCAACCTTCGCCTTGATCTCCTCATACTGCGGATCCCGGATCGTCACGGTGCAGGTCGCGCCATCGCCCATCGCAAGGTTCATCGGATTCGCCAGCTGCAGCGTCAGCATCTCGTCCGCCTCCACAGCCTTGTCGGCCGGTACCGGGATTTCAATCGTGTTCTCGCCGATCTCGCCCGCCGCCCACTTCAAGGTCACGGGGAACTTGAACGACTTCACCGCCGCCCCATCAACACTAACCCTCTTCAGATCAAAATCTGCCGTAGCAGCCGTGTTGTATGTCACCAAAAGATCAACGGATGAAACTACCCCAACATTTCCACCTTTGACTAACACTTTTACAACCGAACCTTCAAGTACACAATTTGAAGAATCAATGATTCGTACATCAGGAACATAATCTGCCATCATTTTCCATTTGGCATAAAGATTTGTCACGGACGGCGTCACAATGGTAGATGTCTCCACAACTTCTCCACTGGGACTTCCTCTTACCCAAGATTCCAAAGTATAACCATCTTTTTGAGGTTCGGGGAACCATCCAAACGGCTGATTTTCAGCGAATTCTTCGACGCAAACAGTTTTGCCATTATCGTAAAAGGTCACTTGAATGGGTGTCCCCCAATGTGCATAGAGGGTTTCAATGTCAGGAATCACATAATTCTGCGCTGTGACAAGTTCGCCCCCCTGGGATTGTGTATACCAACCGGCAAAAGCAAGGCCAACTTTCCGAGGAGTTGGCAATTCAGCATAAACTTCTCCTTCAACAGCCGTAATTCCATCCGTATCCAACGTTCCTCCTCGTGTATCCAGGCGAACATAATGGTATATCGGCGTCTTATTAACCTTCAGCCCATGCCAATATGCTCCTGTTTGATATACATTCCATCCCCAAGTTCCTCTTGGGATCATGGCAACCCTATTTTTCACCTTCTCAAAAATTGACTCATCCTCAATACTGACGTCAGCAGGGCACCTCACTTCAAAAGGTCCCTGGATGGAAAAGAACGCCTGCCGACCTATGTATTCCAATTTTTCCGGCAACTCAACCAGACCGAGGTTCTTGCACCCATAGAATGCCAACGAGGAAACTCTTCTTAACGACTCCGGTAAGCTCACTCGCTGAAGTCTCTCGTCGCCATAGAACGTCCTTGAGAAGACCTCCTCAAGTCCTTCAGACATATCACACGACACGAGATTAGTACAAAAACTAAAACACCCATCACCAACTACCGTACAAACATTTTTGATCGACTTCAAATCGCAACGACAAAATGCATTGGTCAGCAATATCACTGAATCCGGAAGTTCCACATCAACACCAAACAATGATTGAGCAAATGCAGAATCTTCTATATATTGAACACCCTTTGGGATGACAATATGCACCAATGAATTACACTGCCTGAAACTTTCTCGTCCAATCCTCTTCACCGTTTCAGGGATGACGGTTTTACGAAGATTACCGCATCCCCAAAACATCCTATACGCAACATTCGTCACCCCACTTCCCATGGTGACATTCGTCAAGTTCATGCAAGAACTAAATATTTCCTGATTGCCGGTACCTTCCCCAAAATTCACATTCATACCATAAGGAGCTTTGAAATCCGCCTCGTATATCAAAGATTTCTTAAAGGCGTATGCCCCAATCTCCTTCAGACGATCCGTTTTAAACCGACTGATTCCTGTACCATAAAAAGCATAATTTCCAACAGTCTCAAGATCATCAAAACTAACCGTCGACTGTAGATTCGTACAACCGTAGAACGCATTGTCCCGAACATTCACAACCGACCACGGGCATCGAACCGTTTGTAACGATTCACAGTTGTAGAAACAACGTTCGGAAATATTGGTAACGCTGCCCTCAAGATTCACATCTTCCAGATTTTTGCAACCGTAAAACGCATAAGGCGGAACATCATGAATTCGAGTCGGCAAGGCAACCTTTTTAAGTGACGAACAATTGTAGAAAACCCGTTCTCCGATTTTTTCGACCAAACGCCCAATGCTGACTTCTCTCAATCCTGTGCACCCCGAAAAACAACCCGTACCAATACTTTTCATCGAGTCTGGCATACGAAAAGACTGTAAGTCAGCACAATCGCTAAACGCCCAATCCGCCAATTCCTCAACCGAATCACCCAAAACAACTTTTTCCAGTTTGCTCTTCCCCCTGAGACCATTGATCCTTTTCACAGAATAACCAAATTCCAGACTCGTCAGATTCGGGCTATAATACCCTAACCCATCCACCTTTTCAACATTCAGAAATGCCGACTCCAATTTATCAAGACGCGCACTCGACGTCAAAAGGGATTTCCCAGAACGAATGGTCAAACTCACAAGATTCGAGTGAGTTCCAGTAATTGATATTATATTCGTCACCCCCGTGCCAACCACCAACTTCTCTACTAAAGAATGATCTCCTAACAAATCCCCACAGAAATGAACGCTGTTAGGAACCGTTAAAGTTTCAATCGAAGTCCCCTGAAATGCGCCACTCCCGATTTCCTCCACGGAATCAGGAATTGTAATTGCCGTCAAGTTCTTGCAGCCGGCGAAAGCATTCGAACCAATCTTTTTCAATGATCGTGGCAGCGTCACTTCACTCAGATTCGTACAGTTTTGAAATGCGCCGCTCTGCAACTCCACCAAATCATCTGAAAAAGACACCTTCTTTAATCCAAAGCAATCCAAACACGCATTCTTTTGGACAACTTCAACATTAAGCGTCATGTCACGCAAGGTTGTCATACCAGACATGCCTGGAGAAATTGATCCTGAACAAACAAAAGTCGAAAAAGAGTTCGGAACATATATCGGCGTTGCAGTTCCTACCACGGGAGTTCCAGCCTCGCTCGAACAACAGAAAAGACCTGCCAAATGCCCTCCTCCAACAAGCGAGGATCCACAGTTCAAATACCGAAGTTCTGTACAAGTTGAAAACACACCCTGCGGGGCAATCATTCCATGAGGAATTGTCACCCCCAGCAATCCCGTACTCTCTGAAAAGCAATTCCGTCTTAGCCGATTGACCGTAACCCTCGGTTCCGGATTGTATTTATGACGATCCAATTCTAGGTTAGGAAACGAATTGGGAATTTCAACATACCCAGACAACGGTTGAGATGCGTAAACTCCACAATCAAGAGCAGTTTGGTCATAAACAAACTGCCACCCGATCATCATATCGTCACAAAAGTCAAAAAAATCTTTTACACCTGGGTATTTCTCTAACACCTGTTTAGTATATTCACCATCATACTCAAAGGCATATAGATACAGTTGAAAAGAAAGGTCTCCGACTGAGTTCGAATCAAAGACATCTTCCACGAAGTAAAATTCTGTCTCATAACGGGCAAGAGGTAGCATCGCATTCCAAACTCCTTCTGTCAAGGTTGCCACGCTCCCATTGCCATAAATATCAACTCCTATGGTACCCGTACCATCACCATTTTTATAATAGGTTGCCGGGTATAGGGCTGCCGCCCATACAGTTCCACAGAATCCTGCAAGACAAACTGTAACGACAAACCGAATTATATTCTTAACCATGTTCTTTTCCTCCTTGTTATTACGATTACGGCATCTCGACTGTGACCTTGAAGAAGTTGAAGTTCTTCTCCTGGCCGGCGGACACTTCGACCCACTCTTCGTTCGGATCGTCGAGGCTACGCTTACCCCACTTCGTGTACTTCCGCTCCTGCAGCAGATCCGGCGCGTAGGTGACCACGGGGTTGCCATCCGAGTCCATCTCGATCAGGGCCGTCAGCTTCGACTCCGCATCGTTCGGATCCGTGCCCATCACGTACTCCTCGGCATTGGAAACGCCATCGCCGTCCGAATCCGCCCGCGCCGCCGCGAGCGCATCGCCCGACGCCCCGGCGACGTTGAGGCCCTCCAGCCACGCGACCGGCACCTCCGCATCGCCCACGACGGGCGTCCACACGACCTGGTCCACCCACGCCGTGTCCTCCAGCTCGAAGTCGTCGATGTCGTCCTTCGAGAACTCCCAGCGGATGATGTGCACGCCGTCGCCCTTCACCTTCACGGACACCGACTGCCATCCCGCATCGCCGTCGACATGCTCGATGTCGAGACCATCCACGTACAACGCGAGGAAGTCCCAAGAATCGTAGTCTGGATCGTCCTCGCACACAACTTTCCAACGGAAGGAGAGCGTGCCCGCGCCCTCGACCGCCGTCTCCATCCAGGTGAATTCCATCGGCCCGATCGCGCCACTCCGCGCCGAAGACTTCCCGTCGTACGAAACGTCCGTCGTCACCGTCCACTCCGCATCTCCGCCCGTCGTCACCGACCAAAGCGGCTGATCGATCACCTCCGGCAGCGTCTGAAGACGAATATATCGCGCCGACACCGTTTCGCTCGGCAAAAATTCTTTTTTGAACGCCTTCGCCTTTACCGTGGTCGTATCGAACACATTGAACGACTTCGAGTACTGCATGCTCGTCTCCGTCGGTTCACTGCCATCGAGCGTGTAACGGATCGTCACCCCGCTCGTAGTAGTCGAAATCGAAATCCGCCGCGCCGCGCCACTGAACATCGTGCCGTCGGCCGGGCTGATCGTCGGCGCAGCAAGAACCTCCATGCCGTCCTGGGTGACCGTAAAATCGCGCGTGCCACCTGTTTCTGCAAGCATCACCCGGATTGTGCCGGTACGGGCGGCCACCGACGAATTGGCCGTCACAGTAAACGCGATCGTCCCATTGCCACTCCCGGCAGTGGTCGTCAAATGGATCCAGCTCGTCGCCGTTGTCGCCGTCCAGGCGGCATTCGCCACCACGCGGAAGGTGTGCGAACCCGCCACCGCGACGACATTCGTCGCCGTCGGTTCGACGTTCAGCGAAAGCGCCGTCCACACCGCATACACGGTCGTGAGGTTCTTCGCGGCCAACGTGTTGGACGACACTTCAGGGCCTTCGCCCTCCGGATCTACGAACCACCCCCTGAAACGGAAGCCGTCTTTCTCCAGAACCGGCAATTCGCCGTAGGCCACGCCCGGCGTGTAGGTACGCGGAGGAGCAACCCGAGTCGCGCCATCGTAGAAGGAGATCGTCGCGAGCGCCTCCGTCGCCGCATCCTCATTCCACCAGGCGACGCCGCGCGGGGCGGTGTCGTCCGCATCGTGATTCGTGTCGCCGCCCACCATGTCGTCTGCGAACTCTGCAAGGCTCGCCCCCTCCGCGCGCAGCGTGCCGCCCGCGAGCGTCACGAACCGCGCCCCCTCCGTGAACTTCACCACACAGCCGCGCGGCAGCGTGAGCGACTTCCCCGAGGGTATCACCACGTCGTCGCGCACCACATGGACACGATCCGCAACCCATACCTCGTTCGTGACAAGCCGCCCCCCTTCCACGGAAACCTCGTTCAGCGCGAGCATGCGGACGGTCTCTTCGCCCACGGCGAACGACCGCCAGCCATCCGCCTGCGAGGCCGTATTCCACGCCGTCACCGTGCCGCCCGCCGGATCGCCCCGCCGTTCGACACCCGTCGCAATCAGATTCCCCAAGCGTCCGTCGAACCGCACCGGCGCGCTCGTCGTACCCGCCGCCGCAGCCGCCGCCGAATAGTCGGCGGCGCCAACGACGCCTGCCACGCATCCCATCACCATCATCAGGAATTTCTTCATCTTCATTTCCTTTCTCAAAAGTTGCTGGAGTATGTCGAGGTTGTGTACCAACCGCTGAACGCATAACCCATCTTCATCTCACCTGGCCCAACCGTTACCAACGACATAATGCCCGTACCTCCGTTCGCGTTGAACGAGACCGTCACCTGATTCTGCTACTGTTTTGCGGGACAACAGAGGCGGAAGCCGTAATTACCAACGAGCCCCCACGGGAGGTGATACGTTCGGTAAGCAGAACGGCAAACGAAAGCATAGCTACCCCAGTCTCCACCGCGTAAAACGCGAGAAGAACCTGACGCGGCCCCTTTCGGGTCAATCACCGACGAAGTACCAAGACTCGACGAATACCAATCAAGGCACCACTCACTCACATTTCCATGCATGTCGTACAAGCCCCAGTTGTTCACCTGGCATGAACCCACCACCGCCGTGCCCCCCGCCAAATCGGAATTAGAATCAAAACTGGCACAGTTATAGTAGTACCGTCCTACTTCGTTCATGTTGAAGTCACTGCCTGTATTGATCAGATTCTTCCCGCTGTTGAGTGACGTGGTCGTACCCGCACGGCAGGCATACTCCCATTGGGCCTCCGTCGGCAAATCGAAAAGAAGACCCGTCCGCGCGCGGACTTTGCCCATGAAACTCGTCGCGTCGACCGTGTTCACTGACGGCCACTGTGCCCCTAACGAACTGCCTCGGATCATGCCGTAGGAAACACTTTCCACCGGACGCATCGCGTAGCACGTCACATTGGAGAAATTGCTCGGCCTAGATCCCATCACAAGTTCGTACTGTTTCTGCGTCACCTCGAAAACACCTATGTAGAACGGCTTTGAAATCGTGACCTGATGCTGGTCTTCACGGGTACTCCTTCCCAACTCGTCCGACGGACTACCCATCGTGAACGTCCCGTTTGCGATACGACGCAGTACAAGTTTAGTCGTCTTATATTCGTCAGACCATCCACCAGACGGAACAGAATACAAGATATTTGTCGGATAGCTCGCGGCGTCAGGGCCCTCCGACAGATCGACTACGAGATATACTGCCGACGGTGTTTCCCACTTCGCATAGAAAGTTTTTGCCCCCGTGTCCGTCATCGAGATCGACGTCACCGCGCTGCCGGAGAATGTCGAAGTTGTGTACCAACCGCCGAACGCATAACCCGTCTTCGTCGGCGTCGGAAGCGTCGTACCCACGCCGTACGTGTAGGACGTCAACGACGAGCAGGAACCACCGTTCAGATTGAGCGTCACCGAGTATGTGTTCGCCGTCCACTTCGCATGGAACGTCTTCGTGCCGGTATCAGACGACGAGATCGACGTCACCGCGCTGCCGGTGAACGTCGAGGTCGCATACCAACCGTCGAATGTGTAACCCGCCTTCGTCGGAATCGGGAGCGTCGCCCCTACGCCATAGGTGTAGGAGGTCAACGACGAGCAGGAACCACCGTTCAGATTGAGCGTCACCGAGTATGTGTTCGCCGTCCACTTCGCATAAAGCGATACATCACTTGTCATTGACGCGATCGTTGCACAATCCGCGTAGACGACGCTGCCCGAACTGCTCGTCGCCCAGCCTTTGAACGTATAACCGGTGCGTGTAATCGTCACCGCTGGAATCGTGAACGACCCGCCCGCGACGACCGTCACCGACGACATCGTGCCCGTGCCACCGTTCGCGTTGAACGACACCGTCACCTGATTCTGCACCTCTCCTGCTGGGCAACAGAGGCGGAAGCCGTAAAAGTAGTACGGGTCCGACGGGTTGTAGTAGTCGCGATACGCCGAACGGCAGTACTGGGCGAAGGTGCTCCAGCCGCCACCACGAATCACGCGATTTGAACCCGACGCTGCCCCCTTCGGATCGGTCACTGAAGACGTGCCAAGATACGATTGGTACCAGTCGAGGCACCACTCCCACACGTTGCCGTGCATATCGTAGAGCCCCCAGGCATTGGGTAGATACGATCCCACATTCTCATGTCCAGACCTGTAATAGCATCCCACCTCGTCCAGTACTGAATCCCGACTCGTGCTGGTCAGGTTCTTCCCGCTATTGAGCGCCGTCGTCGTGCCCGCACGGCAGGCGTATTCCCACTGGGCCTCCGTCGGCAGGTCGAAGACGAGTCCCGTCCGCGCGCGGATCCTGCCCATGAAGCTCGCCGCGTCGACCGTATCCGCCGACGGCCACTGCGCACCATTGGAACTACCACGAATCGCATTGTACGAAACGCATTCCACTGGACGGGCATCACCCTTATATGAGGACGGATTGTTCCCCATCACCAACAGATACTGCTTCTGCGTCACCTCGAAAATGCCCACATAGAACGGCTTCGAGATCGACACCTGATGCTGGTCTTCATTACTTGACCGCCCGACCTCGTCCGACGGGCTGCCCATCGTGAACGAACCGTTGGCGATCCGGCGCAGCACGAGCTTGTTCGTCTTGTATTCGTCAGTCCAGCCACCGCTCGGAACAGAATCCATTTCACTGATTGGATAACTCGTCGCATCCGCACCAGCCGAAAGATCGACCACGAGATAGGTCTTCGAGGGCGTTGTCCTCGTTGTCCACTTCGCATAGAGCGTCATGGCGGATGTCAAACTTGGAATCGCACCATGATCGGCATAGACAACATTGCCCGAAGCACTCGTCGCCCACCCCGCAAAGATGTACCCGCTTCGTACAAACGTACAAGCCGGAATCACCATCGACCCGCCCGAGCCGACCGTCACCGATGACATCGTGCCCGTGCCGCCGTTCACGTTGAACGACACCGTCACCTGATTCTGCGCCTCTCCTGCGGGACAACAAAGGCGGAAACCGTCGTCATCATGACGATTGGCGGTTCGATCATCCTCAAATGATCGAATTCGTGACGAACAGCAGTCGCTTGCATAACTGTTCCAAGCCCCTCCCCTCAATGCCCGGAAAGCTCCAGAACACGCTCCCTTGGGATCAACTACCGCAGTGTTTTCAAAATACTCGGCAGACCAATCCAAGCACCACTCCCAAACACTTCCGTGCATATCATATAACCCCCAATTGTTTGCACGATAAGACCCTACTACGGAAAGGAAATTATTCATACTACCATAACAAGCCACCTCTCCAAGGTTGACATCAGTAGTGGAGTTTGTCAGATTCATGCCATTATTCAGGGCCGTTGTCGTTCCCGCACGACAAGCATACTCCCATTGCCCCTCTGTCGGAAGATCAAACGCCAGACCTGTTCGGGCACGGATTCTCCCCAAGAAACTTTGTGGTTCTACGGCATCCGACAAAGGCCATTGAGCACCGACCACTCCACCTCGAATCGTATTATACGAAACATTTTCAACCGGGATCATGTAAGAGTATGACGTGTAATATGACGGGTATACACTGGGGTTTGAACCCATCACCAATTCATATTGTCTTTGGGTTACCTCAAAGACACCCATAAAGAACGGCCGGCTAATCGTCACTTCGTGTACGTTCGTTTCATTTGCGTAGGGAAAGTCCGTATATCGTGGACCCGAAATATACGAGCCATTGGGGATTCGCCTTAGAACAAGTTTGTCCGTTTTGTATTCATCCGTCCACCCTTTAGAAGGTTCTGAATTGAGTTCAGTAATTGGATAATTCGCTGCAGATTCACCCTCTGCGAGATCAACCACAAGATACAATGGTACGCCCGTCTTCCGCAAACCGACTCCTGGACTCGTACTCATGCGACTCGAAATGCCTCTCTTTTCAGAAAGCGCCTTTACGTGATAGTAGTAAACCGTACCAGCAGAGGCATTTTCATCGACAAAAACCGGTCCCATTGATTTACCCACACAAACTGCGCCATCAGCTGGCGTTGTTCCACGATAGATTGCGTAGGCGTCCGCATTAGTCACGGCATTCCATGTCACACGGACGCCTGTCGCCATCGTATTATAGCTAGCCACAACATTCGTCGGCGTTGCAAGGGGCGAAGTGACGGCATCAATCCGAGCCGTGCTCACACCATCGTCACCTTGTTCCCACTTGGTATGCCTCCAACGAACTGTATGCACCCCCGTCCCTAGTTCAAATGTAACCAATTCCCAATCAGTCACACTTCCTAACATTTCTTTCTCTTCCCCATCAAGGGTCCAAACCAGATTTCCTGAATTTTCTTCTCCCGACATTTTCCAACGGAAAGAAAATTCACCGGGACCGCTCATGGTTGTTTCCAACCATGAACTTTGTCCACGATCAATCAAATCGCTTCTTGCCGAAGCCGTACTAGAAAATCCAGCTGTTTCATCTACCACCCAGCCAATGCCACCACCGCTCGTCAATTCAATGGCAGGATTGTCCACGGCCATAGGGAAACTGATCGGTTCTGCATTTTTCTTCCAAACCGCATAGAGCGTAACAGTGTTATCTACAGCGAAATTTGAAAAGTGATTACACATTGTTCTTTCTGTAGATGTATACCCATCAATATAATCAACTATTTTACTGTCAGGATTCAACGCCCACCCCTGAAATTCATACCCAGTACGGATAAAATTATTTTTCTCCAAACTGACTTGCCAAGAGCCGTATTGGGAACCTCCAGGTGTTGAAACATAAAAGTAATAAAAATATTGTGCCGGCATTTTACCCTCTCCACAATTCGCGTCAAACCGTACGCGTACATATTCTTGCCGAGAAGCCCCCATACCCTGTTTTTGTTCTACGTAAGAGAATCTTACGGTAATATCACCCGTCGAACCAATCGGGATCACCCCACACCATGGGGTGTCATACATTAACATAACGGGGTTTAGGGATATAAGAGGACGAAGTCCAGATGCATCCCAAGTATTAACAATTGGTTGTCCAATTATGATTGGTAATTCGTTTGTTGTATATGAATCTGGGCAGTCCTGACCTAGGATATAACCATCTCGAATGTTTTCATAATTAATTCGATAAACAATCTGTCCTGGTTGACCAATTCTTTCCCAAATTGCGAATAAAGTCGTTGCCGAATCTTTAAGCGTGAGAACATCCTCGCCATCGGCATAATCAACGGGTCCCACAGGGGAAACCGACCATCCCAAAAAGGAATAACCAGTACGAGCAAATCGATTAAGCGGCAATGCACGAACAACTCCTTTGGCCCTCTTTTCTTCATCCATATCCCCCCATCCCCCATTGGGCTTAAAGGATATCGTCCATGAGTTGGCACGAGAACCACTAACAGGCCCCAGGAGCTCGCTCTTCGTATCCTCCTTAATGGCTCGAACCCAATAGTAATAAGCAACTCCTTCCACTGTATTCGTATCAACATACGTCAACGCCTCGGAAATACCGGTAATTTGTGCATCATCTATTTCGGACGTCAAACTTCTGAATATTTCATAATTGTCCGCATCCCCAAGCACATCCCACTGAAGAATTACGCCATCCACTGAAGTTTGCATCGACGCCGTCAGGTTAATTGGTGTCGCCACCGCGCTCGGCACCGCCGTCATGTTGACGGTGAAGTTCTTCGCGTGGAAGTTCGGATAGTCCGCGCCGAGGTTCCACGTGATGCGATGGCAGCCTGCCGCGACGAGGGCGCCGTTTGCGCCGTCGCCCGTGAGCGTCGTCGCCGCGAGCGACACGTCATGGTCGTGATCGTAGCCGCTCACCGAGACCGTGGCACGCGTACCCGAGGGCGTTGTTTCAAGATCGTAGTCGATGTCGAGGAGTGCGTTCCACGGCCAGCGCGGCGTCGCGACGACACGCGTCACCTGCGCACCCGCGATGATCGGCGCAACCACCGTGATCTGCTTCGTGCCCGTCACCTGCGTGCCGTCCGTAAACCGCGCCGTGATCGTCACCGTCTGGTTGGCCGTCACCGTGGGTGCCGTGTAGGCGCCGCCGGAGGTGATCGAGCCCGCACTGGCGGACCACGTGGGCGTGACCGGCGTCGACGAACCGTTGCTGTAGTTCGCCGTGCAGGAGAAGGTTTCCGTGCGGTCGGACGGCATTCGGTCGGGTCCGTTGATTGTCAGCGAGACGAGCGTCACGGCCACCTTGCGGAGTCCCTGCACGCCCATGCTGTACGCGCTCGGGTTCGCCCCCGAGGAACTCGTCGCCGCCTGGACGAAATACCAGTAGTTCGTGCCCGCCGCGGCAGAGGCGTCGTTGTAGGTCGTGCCCGCCTGCCATGAGCCGAGCGCCGTCTTCGCGCCCGTCTCCGTATCGGCACGGTAGACATGGTAGTGGGTCGCACCCACGACGGTCGTCCACGAGAGGGCCACCTT
>JAZUGW010000324.1:0-9781 GCA_045641465.1 Kiritimatiellia bacterium
GGTGAACCCCGAGCGTCCAGCGCGTTTCGCGCTGAACGTTCGCGTGCCGGGTTGGAGCGCCGGCGGAAAGCCGGGCTGGAAAACCCATGAGCGGGAGTGGAAGCGAGGCGACACGCTGGAGGTCGAATGGCCGATCACTGTGGTCACGCCCCGGCAGAACGGGCATGTCGCCTTCACTGCCGGTCCGATTGCGCTGTCGCGTGACACGCGCTACGGCGACGGCGACATCGATGATCCGATTGAGCTGGACTGCATGAAGGGCCGGAGGAGAATGCCGATTCGTTTCCAGGTTGACAACAGGCCCCATCCCGGTCGCTGGATCTCCTATGTGGCGGAGATGAGGCACTGGGACGGTTTCGGGGACTACGCTGGCGAACCGAGGACGCGGCCGATCCGCTTCTGCGACTTCTCGTCCGCAGCGAACACGTGGGATAAGACGACGCGTTGCCGCGTCTGGTGTCCCGAGGTCTATCATCGTCCGGCCGATTGAACGTATCTGGCCGGGTTTCTTCATGCGGCCTGAAGGTCATTCATCGCCTCCCTGTGAAATTGTACGGGGGACAGTCCCCGTGGGATTCGTCGTCAATCGGGACATTGAGGACACAACCTTGGAAAACCGTGAGTTGGATACGCAATTCACCTTGGATTTCCGTGACTTCACACCTGTTTTAACCTTGGATTTCCGTGACCTGTGCTTGACTTGGTGCCGTTAGATTTGCTAAAATGTGCCCCTTCTTGCTAGAAGGGGTGCTAAAATGTATATTAATCGAACCGTTGATAAGTCTCTTCAGGATTGGGCGGCTGATCCTGATCGTAAGCCGCTCCTTTTGCGTGGTGCACGGCAGATCGGCAAAACGACCGCCATCCGCCATCTGGCGGAATCTTTTGAATCCTTTGTTGAGATCAACCTAGAGAGGAATCCGTCGGTTGGTCGTATATTCAATGGCGATCTCGACATGGATCGAATAATTCCGGAACTTGAAGCAGCTACACGACGGGCGATCATTCCAGGTAAGACGTTGCTCTTTTTGGATGAGATACAGGCCTGTCCCCGCGCCATTTCCGCGCTTCGTTACTTCTATGAGGATCGGCCTCGGCTCCATGTCGTAGCAACGGGATCGTTGCTCGAGTTCGTATTTGAGGATATTTCCGACTTTGGAGTTGGTCGTATCCGCAACATGTTCATGTACCCGTTATCCTTTGCGGAGTTCGTTTCTGCGCTTGGGGCCGACATTACGCTTGCCCATGTCCGCAAGGCGACCTTTGACAAGCCTTTCTTCGATACGGGGCATGACAAGATGTTGGACTACCTCAAGTCCTTTCTCATTGTGGGTGGCATGCCTGCCGCCGTTGCAACCTACGCCAAGACCAAGAGCTACCTTTCGGCCCAACAGCAGCAACGCGACATTCTCGCTTCGCTCAAGTCCGACTTCGACAAGTACAAGACGAAAATATCGCCAGATCTTCTTCGTGCGACCTTTGTCTCGGTCATTCGGCAGACCGGTTCCAAGTTCAATTTCACCGACGAACATTCGGGCGTCAGTCATCAACAGGCCAAGGCCTGTACTGCGCTTCTCGAACGAGCCCGCATTGTGAAGCGTATTTCCGGCGTCTATGCGAACGGCATTCCGCTGGGCGGAGACGTCAATCCCAAACAGATGAAGTTCATCTTGCTGGATACGGGCCTCTTCCTCTGCGAATCTGGCCTTGATGTCTCCACTTGGGTGCTTGACCCTCCGGCAAAGTTCATTAACAGGGGCAAGCTCGCTGAGATGTTCACCGCGCTCGAGCTTGTCAAGAACGCGTCGTCGTTAGATGACGCACCGCTCTTCTATTGGCATCGTGAAGCCAGAAACTCGAATGCAGAAGTGGACTATGTCGTTCAGTTCCGTAACCAGATACTCCCTATAGAGGTCAAAAGCGGTACAAGCGGATCGATGACGAGCCTCCGCCTTCTGATGAACGAGAAGCATCTTTCCTTGGCCGTTCGTACATCCGAGGAGAACTTCGGCTCGCTTGATGGCGGTGTGCGCATCATTCCGCTCTACATGATCGGCGAGTACGCCCGAATCCTTCGGGAAGCAGAGGTCTGAAAGCGATGTCGTCAATTGTTCAAATACCAGAATCAGTTATACGATATGTTCAGAAACCTAAAGTGGATGAACGAGGATTTAACCGGAAAAAGGAGAAATCGACAATGTTAAACACACCTCTTCATAGAAAGTTGCATTCGGGAAATTCGCGTGTACGTTTTGACGAAGAGAACGGCGTGTCGGAGAAGCCGAGGTCCTCGTCTTCGTCCTGCAAAAAGAAATGTTTTCGGTTGATCTCAATCTATATTGGCAATTTTGGTTGTTTTCATAAAGAGATATTCAACTTCTGTTCCGATTACACGATGGTGCGAGAACCGGATCAGGATGGCAAGCTTCGTCTGAAGGTGACGCACAAGAAGGTGTTACCCGATAATTTCTTCTCGTTGTCAGGTAAGGGGGAGAGTTGCGTCGATTCCATTTCGGCAATAATTGGCAAGAATGGTACTGGCAAGTCAACGATTGCCAGATTGCTGTGTAATTTGCCGCATGATAACGCAAAAGAAAAAGATGAGAACACACGATGGGGTGTCATTGTTGTTTACGAGGTTGACGAAGAATTGTATGGGTATTCGACAACGAAAGAATATAAGATTTTTGTTGAGGGAGATGGCCGGAAAATCAACTTAGATAACGAAGGCCTCTTGTTGACCGAACCATCAAAGGTGCCTAACAACATCATGCCGGGTAAGCCATACTATCGTTTCTTTTACTTTTCGCCATATTACACAACCGAACAATCGGCTATTGATTTCAGCAACGATGATGTCGCCAATATTTCAACCACATACCTCATGTGCCATCCTAGTGGGAATTCGGAATTTCTGTTGCGACAGACAGATGAACAAGACGGAAATTTTGGAGTTAAAGATGAGGCGATTGCAAAAAAACGGACGCGTAGAAACGCTTTCC
The DNA here is from genome assembly GCA_045641465.1 of Kiritimatiellia bacterium. GTDB lineage: Bacteria > Verrucomicrobiota > Kiritimatiellia > RFP12 > UBA1067 > RUG572. The sequence continues at coordinate 3,003 of JAZUGW010000324.1, forward strand.
TCCCAATCTGCCGATATTGGCTTAAATTTCGCCATTTATGGAGGGACGTGCTTCTGCGTGTCCGAGGTTTTGCAATCGCCTCAAATGATAAAAGCGGAAATAGCCACGAACCGTCATTGAAAGTTGATATTTCCCATCTTTCCGTCTTTGGGGGAGATGAAATGATTCGTGTGTTTGAGTTCCTTGCTGAATTCAAACGTACGTTGGAGGGACAGAAGTTTAGTCAGAGTGATTTCGAGATGCCATTGCCGTCTGGAATGATTATGACTGTTCGGAAGGACGGATTAATGCAAGCCATAAGACAACTTGCACCAGAAAATGATGTAAAGTTAGCAGGAATAAAGGGATTTGTTTCCAATTTTAAAGCCGCCAATGAAGAAACCTTTGTAGCGATTGCTTTTGTGGCGTATGCTTTGCAATATATTGGGCATAATGGGGTTTCAAGCGTAACGTATTGGGGGCGACATTACTCAAAAGACTATCTTAAAAGGTTGACTAAGTTTTTAAGTGAGGGTAATTGGAATAAAAATAAATATCCATCAGGAGCTGATATTGTCAAATTTTTCAAGGACGTCAGACCAGGAATATTTGAGAATCCTCCCAAGGATGAAATTGACTTTACGGCTCTATTGTTCCGTAACCTTCTGGAGTTAAAGAATGAATCAAAAAATCAAAATGGCACGGTTAGATATGTTCCGATATTCAATGAATTTTATTTCCCTTTCGGCGACGAACAGCTTCAGAAAAAGGTTTATGAGCTCATAAGCTTGCACAGTAAGGTTAAAGGCATAGGAGTGTCATTCTTGAAGTTTGATCCGTTCCCGAGGATGTCATCCGGACAAATGAGTTTCATCTCTCTTTTTGCAAGGCTTTATCAATTCGTAAAAAAAGGAAAAACGGAAGGTAATCCGAATCGTCCTGTAGTACTTTTCCTTGACGAAGCAGAGACAACGTTACATCCAGAGTGGCAACGGCGGCTGGTCAGCTATCTCATTCGTTTCCTGAATGTATTTATACCTGAACGGCGTTACCAGCTGATTTTCGCTTCACACTCCCCGACGTTGCTGTCGGACATTCCCAAGGGGAATTGTGTATTTTTGCAAGAGGATAGAGAGAATAATCAAAACGGAAAGCCTCTAAATAAAAGCGTTTCATTCCGTGGCAAGGAAGGTGAATGTGGTAATACCTTCGGCGCGAACATCTATGACTTGTATCACAATGCCTTCTTCTTGGAGCATGGGGCGATTGGTGAGTTTGCAGAGGCGAAGATACAGGATGCCCTGAAAGCTGTCAAGAACGTGGCAACGACCGAAGCGATAGGCGGAGAGAATTCCAACCTTAACGAAAATATCGGCAAGTTGATGGATTTGGTTGGGGATCGTATCCTGCAACGTTATTTCCAGCGTCTGAAAGATTTTGGCTTGATAAAGGGGGCGGGCGTGAAATGAAGAAACTACAGCCCTATAGCCAACATATCATTGATGCGCATCGAAAGGTATGCCAGAAAATCGTTGAGAAGAAATTGGATGCTGTTGAGAAAGGATTAAGTGACCCATTACCCAGACGTTATGTACAGACGATTCGCCGTTTTCTCGAGAAGACTGATGGTTTTGTGGCAACGGCGGATAAAATACGGGAGATAGTGGAACGTGTTGAAAGGAAATTCTTTTTTGAGAAGGACCTTCCCGATACATATAAGGAGCTTAATAAAAAATTGGAGAATAAGGTTTTTCTTTACGACTATTTTCGTGATGGTAGAATCAAGGGAACTGAGGGACATGCCAATGCCGTCATGAATGAATTTGTCAAACATGTGAAAATCTGTCCCTACTGCAATGCGGATTCGGTTTATGCTCTGGAAGTTGTTGAAAGACATAAGGAGAATAAAACGCCAACCTATAAGAGTGCCTTTGATCATTTCTACCCTAAATCACGGTATCCGTTCTTGGGTCTGTCGCTTTACAATCTGATTCCATCTTGCGATCGTTGCAATTCAAAGTTCAAGCAGGACAGTTACAAAGAGACCTTGAATATCCTTCATCCATATTTAGATGATGTGGACGATGTGTCTCGCTTTGTGCTGGTCAATCTTGATGAGCGAATGGAAGGGAAAGAGTCGCCAAACGACAGGGCCATTCAGTTGCGATCTTTGACAGAAGATGGCAAGTCGAGCGCAGAATGCGAACCGCGTCTTAGGCAATACAAGGCATTGTTTGGAGTCGATGTCGTCTACTCGACTTTGTTTAAAGAAGAGGCGAGGGAAACGTTGCAACTTGGCCAGGTGATGAACGAGGAACATCTGAACGAAATCAAGAGGTGGTTGGTGGAAAGTGGCTTGCCGAATGTGGATCCCTGGCAACTGATGTTGGGTACGCCCCTTGATCGATCACAGATTGATCGTCATTGGCTTTTAAAGTTGAAATTGGACGTACTTGAAGGGTATTGTGGCGTAACTGTGCTGAAGGGGAAAAGGCCATAATGAAGTATTGGAAACAGATTCGCATTAGGGACTGGCTTCGTGTTGGGGGGGATTTCAGCTCGGAACCGTTCCGCACCGAAATCTTCACAGGGACTATCCCCCCATACATGAAAAGGTGGACTTCCAATTTCATGTCGATCATTCGTCAATGAGACTGAAAAGTTAGTGCAAAATGTGAGTAAGTTTTCAGTCATATGTTTACGATTGGATTAGATTTATCTAGCCTCTATGCTCTATTTCCAATGCAAATATTGAGGTTGATACAATTGGAGGGGTGTGCTATAATACTGAAAAGTTCGTGCAAAATGTGGCAAAGTTTTCATTCAAAGGGCGAAAAGTATGGAAATTCAGCGCGATAAATACTTAAATCAATTGATTTCGAAGAAATGGAATCGTCAGATCAAAGTCATAACCGGTCTTCGTCGATGTGGTAAATCCTATCTTTTGAAGACTATTTTCCGTCGCCATCTGTTGGAGAACGGCGTCGCCCCAGACCATATCATCACTATTGACTTGGATGCCGTCCTTTCCTATGAATACCGAAATCCACTTTTGCTTGCCAAGTACATAAGAGAGGCCGTCAAAGACAGCTCGGGGGCGTATTATCTCTTCATTGATGAAATTCAGTATTGCGAAGAGGTCCCCAATCCCGCCTTGCCGAATGGACGAAAAATCACGTTTTACGACGTCCTCAACGAATTTGTCAACTATCCCAATTTGGACGTTTACGTGACGGGGTCAAATTCCAAAATGCTCGCAACGGACATTCTCACCGAATTTCGAGGACGGGGGGATGAGGTGCGCATTCATCCGCTTTCTTTCTCGGAATGGTTTGCCGCCAAAGGTGGAGACGAACGGAAGGGCTTTCTCGAATATGCTTATTTCGGTGGAATGCCGTTGACCTATTTCAAGGTTGATGAGGAATCCAAGAGTTCCTATCTCAAGTCGCTGTTTGCTGAAGTATATTTGAAGGACATTGTAGAACGTCGAAAGATTGAGCGCTCTGATGTGCTGGCAAACATTCTGGATTTTCTCTCTTCGGGCATTGGTTCTTTGACGAATGCCAACAAGGTGGCAAACGTGTTAAGGACCCGATACGGTTACGAGGTTTCGGTAAACACGGTTGATGCCTATCTCGGGCACCTCGAGGATGCGTTTCTGTTTTCCAAAGTTCGGCGCTATGATGTCAAGGGGCATGCCTATTTCGACTATCCAAACAAGTATTATTGCGAGGATGTCGGACTTCGAAATGCGCGAGTCGGTTTTCGCCAGCATGAGATCACCCATCTGACGGAAAATGTCATCTTCAATGAACTCAAGCTACGCGGGTATGAGGTGGATGTGGGCGTCGTCTATTCGCGGGAGAAAAAGAATGATGGGAAATATGGACAGATCCCGCGTGAGATCGACTTCGTGATCAATCGTTACGGCGAGCGGATTTATGTGCAGAGCGCCTGGGCGATGTCTGATGAAGAAAAACGTGCAAGCGAATTGAAACCATTTTCCCTGACAGGCGACAGTTTTCGCAAGATTGTCATCCGCGAGGACGTTGGCCATAAGTGGTTCGACGAACAAGGTGTACTCAATCTGGGACTCTACGATTTTCTGTTGGATTCGAAATCTCTGGAATCGTGATCAAGGCGTCGACGGCGAACTCTTCGAAATTCGTCGGCTCTGAGCGGCATCTTATACCGCTGACGAGAGATTTGTGGTATAATTTCCATTGCGCGAATTGCGACCTCGTGTCCTTGGAACCGAAAAAGGGGGCGCGTGGAGAGAATTTAAACCGATTGAAGAAAGGAAAGAGAAGATGACAGTTGATACGTTGTGCGTGCAGGGCGGATGGCAGCCGAAGAAGGGCGAGCCGCGCCAGGTGCCGATCTACGCGACGACCACGTTCAAGTATGAGACGAGCCAGCAGATGGCGGATCTTTTCGACCTCAAGGAGGCCGGTTATTTCTACACGCGCCTCGCGAACCCGACGAACGACCAGGTCGCGAAGAAGATCGCCGCGCTAGAAGGCGGTGTGGCGGGGATTCTCACGAGCTCGGGCCAGGCGGCTTCCACGTTCGCGATCCTCAACCTCTGCAATGCGGGCGACCATGTGGTGTGTTCGGCGCAGATCTACGGCGGTACGTTCAACCTCTTTGCCGTCTCGCTCAAGAAGCTCGGCATCGAGTTCACGTTCGTGAGTCCGGAGGCGACGCCGGCGGAAATCGCGAAGGCGTTCCGTCCGAACACGAAGTGCGTGTTCGGGGAAACGGTGGCGGATCCTTCGGGCGTGGTGCTCGACATCGCGAAGTTCGCGAAGGCCGCGCACAAGTTCGGCCTGCCGCTGATCGTGGACAACACGTTCCCGACGCCGGTGCTGTGCCGTCCGTTCGACTTCGGCTGCGACATCGTGACGCATGCGACGACGAAGTACATGGACGGACACTCCTCGCAGGTGGGCGGCTGCATCGTCGACAGCGGCAACTTCGACTGGTCGAAGTATCCTGAGCGTTTCGCGGGGCTCGTCGCGCCGGATGAATCCTATCACGGGCTTTCCTACGTGAAGGCGTTCGGCAAGCAGGCGTACATCGTCAAGTGCACGGCGCATCTCATGCGCGACTTCGGGTCGATTCCGTCCCCGTTCAATGCGTTCCTGCTCAACCTCGGGCTTGAATCGCTGCACGTGCGCATCCGCCGTCATGCGGAATCGGCGCTCAAGATCGCGAAGTGGCTCAAGACGCAGAAGAAGGTCGCGTGGGTCAATTTCGCGGGTCTGCCGGATTCGCCCTACAAGAAGCTCGTGAAGAAGCAGTTCAAGGGCGGGATCCCGTGCGGCGTGATGACGTTCGGCATCAAGGGCGGACGCGACGCGTCGATCAAGTTCATGGACTCGCTCAAGCTCATCGGCATCGTCACGCACGTGGCGGACGCGTGGAGCTGCGTGCTGCATCCGGCGTCGCACACGCACCGTCAGCTGACGGACGAGCAGTTGAAGGCCGCCGGCATTCCGCCGGATCTCATCCGCTTCTCCGTGGGATTGGAAGATCCTGAAGATCTGATCGCCGATCTCAAGCAGGCGCTCGCGAAGATCTGATCGTATGCGCGTTCGGGGTCTGATCAGTGCCGTCGTGCTGGCGCTTGCCGGCAGTGTCTGTGCGGGGCGGTTGCCGCTTCCTGCGCTCCGCCTGAACTTCTCGGGGCGTTCGGCCGACGTGCCGGCGCCTGGTTTTGTGCTTGCGTTGCAGATCTGCCTTGATCGCCGCGGGTTCTCGTGCAATACGCTCGACGGGGCGTGCGGGCGCAAGACGAAAGTCGCGCTCGCCACGTGGTGTGCGGTGAATGGGAAGCCGTACGAAGCCGGTCTGGAAGAAAAGGCGTGGGAAACATTCTTCCCGAATGAAACGGATCTCTTTCGCACGGAGAAGATCACGGCGGCCGAAGTGGCTTCGCTCGTGCGTATTCCGACGGAGCCTGCCGAAAAGGCGCAGTTACGCACGATGGGCTATCAGACGCTGCAGGAGATGTACGCCGAACGCGGACATGTCTCCGAACGGATGCTGCTGAAGCTCAACCCCGGACTTCTCTGGCCGAATCCGCCGGTGGGGTCCGTCGTCATCCTGCCCGATACGGCGCCGCGTCATCCGGTGAAGCCGAAGCGGCCCGACGGCGAGGCGGATGTGCTGCGCGTTTCGATCTCGCGGATGGAGGTCACGGCCTTCAATGCGAAGGGCAAGATGATCGGGCTTTTCCCGTGTTCGATAGCGGCCAGCAAGAGCAAGCTTCCACCGACCGGCGAAATCCAGGTGAAGTCGATCGTCGAGGCGCCGGACTACACCTACACGTCCGAGAAGGTGGGACGCGGCGGCCGCATTACGCGCTATCTGTATCCGCCGGGTCCGAACAATCCGGTGGGGGCCTCGTGGATCGGTCTTTCGCTGCCCAGCTACGGCATTCACGGCACGCCCTTTCCCGAACAGGTCGGCCGCGCCGAATCGCACGGCTGTTTCCGTCTCGCGAATTGGAACGCCGTTCGCCTGCGCCGCATGTGCGATGTCGGCACCAGCGTATTCATCGAACCCTGATTGAGGGCGGCAGGGCCGGTTGCGCCTGAATCTTCAATCGTCAAGCGATGAAGACTGAAGATTGAAAATTGAAGATTGAAAATTAAACACGGATTACAAATCCCTAATTCTTCGCGCAAGTAGGCCGTAGGTTGCGGCCCTTGCCTGGCGGGCTGGGACGGCGGCGAGCCGTTCCGGCCCGTTTAGAGTATTTTGACTTTTTTCGACGATTCCGCTTGACTTTTCGC
>JAZUGW010000325.1:0-24708 GCA_045641465.1 Kiritimatiellia bacterium
GACGTGAACGCGATGAGGAACTTTTACAAAAAACAGAACGCGTCACCCTTGAACAAACAGGAGCGACGCGCCTTGTATGGTGGCGAGAGGGGGATTCGAACCCTCAACCAGCAGATTATGATTCTGATGCTCTACCGTTGAGCTATCTCGCCGAAGTGGGCATTAGTATATCATAATCACCGACTGAAAGTCAATCCCCTTCTTCAAAAAATTGTAATCGGCGCAGTTTCTTGTGATCGTGCGTGCTATGACCTGAGGGTAGAGACCTTTCGAGCGCAATTTCTCGTGATCGTGCGCAGGGGATGCGTGGGGGCTGTTCTCGCTGGGGCGAGGGTTGGGCGAGAATTTCAGCCATGGCGCAAAGAATTGCAAACGGTCGTTCATGGACCTGGCATTACGGCGCAGCCGGAGTCTGCGCCGTCAGAACTGTCGCCATGAGCGTGTTTACGCGCTACCGGAGTCTACGTCTACTATCGTGATGGCTGAGGACAGTGCCAGCGAGCGTTATACACCCGCTCACTGGCCGATTGTAAAAATCTACTGCCCCACCGAAGATCACCGACTTGGTGTCATTCGCCGACGTAGATCATCAGTTTGCCGTAGGTCCAGTTCGGACGCGGCATTCCCGGGAAGTTGATGCGGTCCATCGTCACCATCAAGTAAGCGGGCTTGCCCTTGCGCGTGAATTCCGCCACCGCCGGCCACACGCGCCCGTGCGGACCTCCCTTGCCTGTCGTCGGCCACGGCGGGGTGTCGAACTTCAACTTGCCGAGCATCTGCAAATCAGGATACGAATACACGTAGCAGGCACGTTCCGAACTGCCGGAAAGCACATACCGCTTGCCGTCCATCGGGAAGATCGTGGTTCCCGTCGAGTCATGCGACACCGGCCCGGCGATCCGCTTGAACGGACCATTCCAATTCTCCGACTCCCACATCGACGCCCGGATGCCTTTCGAGAATTCAGACAGCAGCAACCGCCACTTGCCCGCTTCGGCATCCCAGATGCCGTCGGGATCTTCATTCATCCCCGACAACCCAAGGCGCGTCACCTTCATCACATTTGCCCCGTGCAGCGGATTCGTCTTGCAGCGCGCAATGTTCACACCGCCCGGCTCGCGCTTTCCCGTACCCGACGAGCCAATGCCCGTAGAAAAGTTGCTGACATACGCGCGCCACTCGCCAGCCACATCATCATAGAAGAGGTCGCTACTGGTATCATTGCGGATGAGTCCGTCGCCATAGTCGAAGAAGAGCGTGCCTTCGAGGCGCAGGTCGTTCGGATGGTGCGGATCGATACTCATGATGCCTTGATTCGTCCCCCACCCGCGCGACGAGAAGGTGAAGAAGAAACGTCCGTTCTCCGTGTAGGGACGGTTCTCGCGTCCCGTGGTGACGAAGCGGATGTCCGCCTGGCCGATGCCGGCCGACAGCGCCACTTTCAGATCTTTCGCACCGCCTTCGGCACGGAAGCGCAGGTCGCGCGTATAACTCGCCGTCCGCAGATCGCACCCCTTGTTCGGTCGGGCGAGTCCGAGCAATTTCACCTGGCCGTCTTTGCGCGTGAACACCGTCACGTCGCAATTGCCGGCGACGAACAACGCCAAGTCAAACGGCACCGCCGGCAGACGAGCGTCACCCGCCTTCACCTCATAGCGGAAAACCTCCTCCCCCTTCACCGTCACGAACTTCAAAGTCGCAGGCAAGGTGGTTACCGTCGCCAAATACTGGGCACCCGGCCAATAGGCATCCGCAGACAATGGAATGATGCCATCTAGCTGAAAGCGCTTTTCCGCCGCCAGCTTGAAGTCGATCTCCATAGGCGTCTTCGCCTGCAGTCCCGCCATCGCCAGCGCAAACATTGTCAAACTCAACATCTTTATGCTCTTCATCGTTTTACTCCATTTCTTGTCATCGGACAAAGAGTAGCAAATCAGTTCCCGCGTGTCAATCAAATCGTAGGGGACAGGAAGAAACTTCTCCCCCCATTCGTCTTAACGAGAAGTTTCGCGACGAAATCGCGCAGGGGGCTTCCGTCACGAACATTCTCCGACCACGCAAGGCGATCGTCGGTCAGCGCGACTCGCGAAAATCATTTGCCATCGACTGCAGGGCATCCGTCATTAAGGAAAGGCTGGCTTGATTCTCGGCAACGGAAACTGTCGACTGTCGGTCGAGATGATCGCGTATTCTCGCCAGGAGTTCGATCGGCAAAGAGGTGCGTCCCGACTGTCCGTGGAAGAACCCCATTGAATCGAAGTAGTCTTTAACGGACGTTCCGCACAAGACCACCGAAAACAGATGATTCTCGTTTCCCAACGCCTCAAACGTCACGCAGTGCCCTGGATAGGTGACCAGCGCCTCGCCGACTCCCAGTTCCATCACCTTCACCCCATCTAGCGTGAACCGAAAACGTCCTGAAACGCACAACAAAACATCCGCGCCGTCGAGATAGAGGTCCCGCGCCAGGCAACCTGCTGTCCCTTGCCACTCGACAATCGAGCGAATAATAACATTACCGACGGCCTGAAGCCGTCGGTCGTAGTGAATCGCCTCTGAAAAGACTCGATTCGGATCTGGAGATGAATCAACCATTCTTCCAACATAAATATACGATCCTTGACGCAATTTATGACAGAGAAAATGAAAAAAAACATCCACCTGACGCCCCCTCCCGACGGCGTCAGGTGCACCTCCACCTCTGCGCCTTCCCGCACTTCCACATTACGAGGCGACGATACGTCCCGAACAGTTGAACGCCTGGAAATTCCTTACGAGCGGCTTCTCGCGCGCCTTGGTCGTTTTGAAGCGCAGCGCTTTCACGGCCGTCGGCTCGAACATCTGAATGCGCTTATGGCCGACGCACGAACCCGTACAGAGCGCTTTCACGCCACCCGCCGCGAGCTCGCCTTCGACTTCGTACTGGCGGATGCGATGGCCGGTCGTGATGTCTTCCTGCACAATGACCTGATTGACGACGGTCGGCGTCTTGAAGCGGATCTCGACGACATCCCCTTCGCCCTTTGCCGCGCCAAGCGCATTCGACGTGCGCGCCTTGATCATATTGCTGAACCACTTGTAGCGCGCAATGTCCTTCTCCGGCACGAGGCCGTGGTCGTTCGGCGTCGCATTCAGCAGCAGGTTGCAGTTGCGCCCGACGGACCGATAGTACATGTCGATGAGCTGGTCGTCACTCCACGGACGCCACACCCCGCGGTCGCCCCACATCCACTTGCCCGGATAGAGCGGCACGTCGCATTCGCCCGGCGCCCAGATGCGTCCGTCGGGATTGCCGTGGTTGATCTCCTCGCGGTCGCCGCCCGACTGCGTGCCCGCACGCGCCGCCCCCCAGCAGGGATACGGCGCGACCCCGCGCTCGTTGCCGATCCAGCGGATGATGTTGCCCGCGTTTTCAGGACCCTGGAAGAGAATCGCGTGCGGCTGGTACTTGTGCAGAATCGGCACGAGGTCGGGTCCGCCCTTCTCCGGCGCGAGCGCGCCGCCGTCGAACCAGATTTCAAACAGATCGCCGTAGTTCCGCCAGAGTTCCGTGCACATGTCTTCGCAGATCTTGTTGTAACGCTTCTGCGCCGCCTCGTCGCCACCGCGCCCGCGGTTCACGCGCCCCGGATTGTCGACGCCGAGGAAACCGTTCGCGGACACGGACGCGTAGAGGCCGGGCTTGAGTCCGGCCCGACGGGCGGAATTCACGAAGTCGCGCACCACATCGCCCTTGCCGCCGCGCCATTTCGATTCCTTCAAGCCGTAGGCATAGACATTGCTCTGCCACTGCAGGAACCCCGAACAGTGCTTCGCCACGAACACCACGTACTTCGCCCCCATCGCCTTCGCCGCTTCCATCCACTGGTCAGTGTCGAGCTGGTCGGGATTGTACATGTCGGGCGTGGGATTGTTGCGCCACGAGCGCCAGTTCCAACCTGGTTTGAACACGGGAAGATCGTAGTGGAAGAACATGCCGAGTTCCTGCTCGTGCCACAACAGCTGGTCGGCCGTCGGCAGCGCCTGCGCGCTCGGACCGCCCCAAACCGGACGGCTCAATCCGCCGAGTCCCAAAGCCCCCGCACCCGCGAGCGCCGTCTTCACAAAATCACGTCTTGTTTCCATGTCAAAATCCTTTCCTCGTTTCTCGGTCTATCATATCAAAAGATTCACTCGCATTCAAATGCAAAATGAAAACCGCGTTCAAGCGCGGTTTTCTTCTGGATTAGCGCTTGCGGCGCAAACCTATGAGGGCTGTCCCCAAGAGAAGGAGGAGAGCCGAACTCGGTTCTGGCACCATCAGGGGCAGCCAGGGGTACAAGATCTGATCCGTCACATCCGTCTTGAGGAACTCTTCCAAATCCTCGACCGTCACCATTTGACTCCACGCCACCTGACCTGCCGTACCGTAGAGTTCAACCAGGTAATATCCTCCCGCCTCCGGGTCGATCTCGGACCACATCGGCGAGGTCATCAAACCCAACGTCCCCGACGCTGGATCAAACCCGTCGGCCCAAACTGCCGTACCGAGTTCCTCACCTTCGGGATCAACGACCATCAACGGCTGCTTGTCTGCCATCGTCGCCCCCGACGGAATCCGCACAATCTGCGCGTAGGCGAACGGCAAGGTGTTGTCCTCCCCCACCTGCCAGTAAAGATACGTCAGATCGGAGCCCGTCGCACACAACGCACCCATCAGGACAAGTGTAAACAAACGCTTCATCATCCGCCCCCTCATTTGCCAACCGCCCAGTCAATCGTCTTGTTCCCACTCCCCGACACGAACCAGAACCCCTGGCCAGGCGCAATCACCGCCGACGGCGTCCACGTGTTCTTTACACCCGAGACGGATTTCCCGCCAATGGTGTAAGTGACCGTTTCGGTTTTCATATAACCCCATGAACCGTCCTTGTAGGTGTAGTTCGTCTGACCGATCCCCGTGGCGCTCGGCACGATGATCTGGTCACCGTCAGAACCTGGAACGGCCTTGTTGAGGTCCAGCGGCGTCAACAGCGGATTCGCAACCAGATTCCAGCCCGCCGTCAGAACCGTCTGCGCAGGTGCCGCATCCGGATAGATGCCGCCCAGGAAGAACGGCTTCGTCGCATTCTTACGCGTCACCCACACGGCACCACCGCGCGCAAGCTCACGCGTGGACGCTGGTGCCGAAGTCGAGACGACCGACTTGCCGGCCTCCGTCGCCGACACGACACTGCACGGTGCCCAGGCGTCCTCCGTCAACGTCCACATTTCATACGTCCGCGTCGCGGCATTGTAGGCCTTGATCGCCGCCTGCCAGTCGTTTCCTGTCGCCGACGTGAAGTCCCTCTTCCGCAACAGCGCATCGAGCGTCACCGCCCAAGGTACCGCCACGATCGTCGTCTGCTCGACCTGGTCCGCCGCCTGCTGAGGCGCGTCATACTTCAACACGCCGATCGTCTCGGACGAATTCGCCGTCGTACCATTTGCCGTCACCTGGATCTTGTAGAGGCCCGTCTCGGTGATCGTGAAGTCGGACGACGTCTGCGCCTGCGCCCCGTCCACGCCTTCGAACGTCCCCGCCGCATTCTGCTTCAGCAACGTGTACATTGCCCCCGTGAACCCTTCTGGCACCGTTCCCGTCACGGAAACACCCGTCCCTCCCGAAGTCGGTTCCTGCACCTGCGGCGTCACCGACAGCGGATCAACCGGTCCCGCATCCGGTGCCTGCGGCGGACGTACATATTCGACATAGTCAGACGGGAACGTCTGTTTAAGCCGCTCCTGATAGACAAGCTGATTCGATTCCTCGTCGATGATGATGCGGTCCTTGTAGGCGCGCAGCTCGAACCCCGACACCTTGCCACTCGCATCCTTGTAGATGAAATCGTATTTCGGCGTCAATGAACACTGCCACTTTCCGAGCTTGTTCGTCGTCACGTCGATTTCCAGGAACCCGTAATGGCAGCCACCGTCGACGAGGATCCCGTTCTGCCACGTCTCGCCGCTGTCCTTGAACGCGCGGAACACCTCGTAGGGGTTATTGACACAATCCTTTCCGCGAAGCCCGTCACCGCCCGAACCGAGATCGTAGACATTGAGCGTATGGTTGCGGGTTGTTCCATCCGGCAGAATTTCCGTACCCGCCAGCTGCGAGTGTTCCTGAATCTCGTCATGACCGCAGAGCCAACCGTCGACGCCATACTTGATCATCGTCTCCGTCAGGCAGCGTACCGCCTGCGCACTCTCGCCGTCCTCTCCGTATCCCACGTAGTATTGATTATACCCCGTGCCTTTGGACGCACGGTTGTGCTGACCGACGGAATAGGGACAATGATGGTTGATGACGAATGTAAAGCGAGAATTCCGCTGCGCTTCAGCCAGGTTGTTCGTCAACCACGTGTACTGCAAGGTACCAGGATGGAAGTCGGGGGAACGCATCTTCGGACGGTCACTGTAGTCCTGGGTCGAATCCGGTCCCTTGCCTGTCGACCCCTTGTTCGTGTCAATGAAGATCAGCGTAACAGGCCCCAGATCCTCGCGGTGGAAGAGCTGGCTCAGGTCGCGCGTATCCGCCATGTCCAACCCACTGGCATGCGTGTAGTCGACCCCGTTTGGATTGTACTCGAAGTAGGTGAGATACTTTTCAACCGACGACTCACCACCGTCTCCATCGTCTCGCGTCGTGGATGTACTGAGGTTCTCGCCGCTGCGGTTCTTCAAATCGTGGTTGCCCATCGATGCGAGAATCGGAATCGAGCCGGCCACGTCATTATAGCCGTCCTTCTTCGCATTGACACCCGCGTTATGCCGCCAGAACTCGTCCCAGTTCTTCTGGAATCCACCCTTCGCACAAATATCGCCCGAGATCGTGATGAGGTCGGGCTTCCGCGAGACGATATGCACAAGGTTCGACGCATACCCCTGCGTGAGGCCGACAAAATAACTCGACTTGCCGCCGTTATTACTCCAGGTGGTCGCCCCGCCATTCGGCGTCGTCTCACAATCACAGTAGCCGATGAAGCGAATCGGTGTATCCTTGCCCGGCAGCGTACGGAAGACATTCGTGTACGCAACGGCATTGGCAGGCTCCACCGCATAGCGGTAGTCAGTGAGCGGACGAAGACCTTCAAACCGCACCCGATGCTTGTACTGTTTTTGATAGGTCAGCGTATCAGAACCATCTACCGCCGTCTTTCCCAGAACCCCGCTCACATCCGTGCAGGTGGTCGACATCACATTTGCCGTACCCTTCCCGTCCTGGCGCCACACCTTGACCGTCGCCGCGCAGCTGTTCGTCGTGAAGAAGATGATCGACATCGCATTCGTCGACGGATGCTGCACATACGGCGAGACGGAGAAGACATTCGTCCGCTTCGTCGTAGGCGGATCAACCGGCGTCGGATCGTCCGGCGTCGGATCGTCAGTACCGGCAAGCTTGACCGTGATCTTGATCGTCCAGGTACTTCCTGAACCATAACTTACCGTCCAGGTCGTTGTACCATTCGCCTTCGGCGTCACATACACTTCTGGCTTCCGCGTCCTCACGGTGGACGAAGTCTTCATTTCAACGAGCGCAATCGAAGAGTCACCGCCCGAAACGGTCCAGTTCGTATGCTGGCTACTTGAAACATTGGATGCGGGCGTCAATGTAACCTTGTCCGTCGACGTATAGGTCACACTCGTCGACAAACTTCCCCAGCTGACGAGCGGGGCGATTAAAACGGCCAGAACAATCGAAAACCAAGACGACTTCCTCACGACTCTCTCCTTACCCTTTCGGCCCTGCGATGCGCGGCTTGTCCATACTGCGCATCCCAGGGCCGTAAAAACTCTCAAATCGTGGCGGCAGGGGAACTGCCGCCTCGATTCATTCCCCGACACTTCACAGTCACGGAATGGTGACAATGATCTTCCACAGGCGCTCCGGTCCCGTACCCGAGTCCGGGACATCCACCGTGATCCAGATCCATCCGCGACCGAGATGCTGCGTGCCCGTGCCGTCGCGCAGTACGGCCTGCTTGGCATCAGCATCAGCCACCTTCTCCAGATCGGCCTCCGTCGCTGCGGACTTCACCTTGATCGCATTCAAAGTACCAAGCTGCGCCACAAAGTCGGCCGTGATCGCACCTGTATTCAGCGTCGGCTTGAAGGCGAGATGCACCTTCCCTTCACCGGCATCCGCATGGTCGACGATCCACAGCGAGACCACCCGCTGACGGTCATAGACCGTCAAGGTACCCGGCAGATACTCGACAATGTAGTTGCCTTGCTCTCTGACACCACTGGCGATGATCTTGTCTTCGTACACCCCCGTCTCCTTGATGTTCGCATAGCCCGGATCTTCCGCGAAGGCCACTGCATAACTGATCAGTTCAGCCACTCGATCCTTCTCTTCCGCGATGATGCCCTCGCCGTAGGCCCACTCCGGCAACGGGTTGCCATCCTCGCCCGTCGGCGGCTCGACATCGGCGACATGCGCCGTCCAGGTCGGCTCGGCAGCACGCAACACGCAGCTCGCGTCGTCCGCCTGCACCGTGACCGTGCGCGGTTTGATCTTCACGTAGGCGTAGTTCGTCACCGGCACATATCCCGTCTCGGCGATCGTCTCGACATGGAACCAGACCTGATAGGTCCCCACATTGGTGAACCCGATTTCCTCCGTCCACTCGTTCAAGGGCTTGCTCGGATCCGTCGAATAGGTGATGCGGCAGGGAACCGCATTGGTATTCGGGATGGTGACAATCACCTCGATGTTCGTCGCAATGCCGTTGTAGAAAATCTCCACGTCGTCCACACCCGTGTCACCGTAGTTGCGCGGCGTGGTCGGATCAATCGGATGTTCCTTGTCCTTGATTGTGATCGGCGCCGGCGTAACCGTCAACGTGCCATTCAACAACGTGATGGTGTAGTCCGACGTCACATCCTTGTTGCCACGCTCGGCATCCGTGATCGTCACCCCGTTCAGCGTGTTGACGCTCGTACCCGGAAGCAACTGCGACCCCGTGACGTTCACCGCCGTAATCGCATCGCCTTCAGCCAGCATTCCCTTGCCGTCGACCAAGGCCGCACTGGGGGCCTTGAGCGGATCGCCGTCGTACACCTTGCTCGCCGTCGCCGCCTGAACCGTAATCGGCCGCGGCAAAGTGGTCACGTAGCTGTAGTTGAGAACCGGGAAATACTGATTCGCCGCATCACCCTGCGGCTCCACCTTGTACCACACCTTGGTTTTACCGACGTCGATCATCGTACTCGGCGTCCCCATCGGATACCACTCGGTCGGTTCACCGTCTTCGCCGGCAACGCTGTAATAGACCTTGAAGTCATCCTTGTTCTTCGGCAACGTCACGTTCACCGTGATGTTCGTCCAGGTGCCGTCATAGACACGCACAACCGGATCGACACCGGTGTCCATATCCGGATCTTCCGGATCAAGGTGGGGACCCTGCGGAATTTCTTCGATCTCCATTGCCTTCTTAACGACGTCAAGAAGTCCCGGGTTGACCGTGATGATGTAGTTCGAGTCGTGGACGTCCTCCTGATCGACCCCCTCCATATGCGTCTTGTACTGACCCTCGCCCGATGTGCCCTGGATATATTCACCCGCGTTTTTCGTACCGTCGGAGGCGACCTTCCAGCCTGTCGTCGTGACAACGGTAATATCCTCGCCCTCGATGAAACCGGTTACACTCCATCCGATATTGTCCGGAAAGGCCTCACCAAACTCAATCGGCCCCGCGTGATTCGGCGTGACGACGAGCGTCTGCGGCGTGATCTTCGAATAGTTGGACCCACCGATACCCGTTTCAACCCAGACCCAACCGAGTTCGAAGTTCTCTCCGTAACCAGGCTGCTTGGCGAACACCTCGTAGAATATTTCGTAACCGTCTTCACCAGAACCTGCCACCGTGTTCGCAAGATCGTGCTCGCGGCAGTACTCGAGGAAGTCCTCCTCGTTCATATACGGCATATAGGTTTCGGACGCAGGATCAGGATCGAGCGAATAGCGGATCTCCTTCTCGTAGAGGTCCTGGTCCAGCCAGTCGTCGTTCAGCTGAACATCGATGAGATGCGCCGCTCCGTCGTACGCATTGACGACCGGCAAAGATGTCACGGTACCGGCGTACATTTCGTACACCACGTGCACGTTGTGGTCGCTACCGATCGCCGTGAACATCGTGAGGTTCGTCATCACTTCGCTGATCGTCGTATGGTTGGCATCACCTCCCTTACCCCACGTCGTTCCATCGACCGTCACCGAGGTAATCCAGTAGCCGCCCTTGCCGCGGTAGTAGACGGAGGCATCCGCCCCTTCGCTCACATACACGCTGCCGCTGGGCACCCCGTTGTCGGACCCGTTCAGGAACACATAGCCATCCGTCGCCGACGCCGTGATCTTGTAGGCGTTGAACTGCATCGGCATAATCGTCTCGGCCGTTCCCTCGACGCCCATCGGCTGGTTGTTGGCCGCATCCGCCAGCCACACATACGCCGGACCGTCGTTCGGGTTCTTCTCGTAATAACCCGTGACATTGTTGTATCCAATCGGGTTACCCTCTTCATCCTCCTCGCAAACACGGAAGTTGCCATTGTCCTCCACGTCGATGTCCAGTTTCGACCACACGGGGAACGAAATGTTGTCAAAACGGGCCTTGACCTGGTTGTCGGTCAAATCGACCGTGAGCGCACCGCTCGCGATCCCGCTCTTGCCTTCGGTATCGAGGAACGTGAACGTGTCCGGGCTGGTCGGGCTCCACTCCATCAAAGGCACCCAGTCCTCCGCCTTTTCAGAGACGACACCGTTCGTGTTGTTCGTGCAGACCACGATTCTCACGGCCTTGATGTCCAGACCATTCGCCGGACTGACGATCTTATCCTCGATGTTGAGATTGTACGGCTTCGGCTTGATGGCCGTCTTCAGGTATGCCGCCAACTTGTCGGCATCATCATAGAACATCTGGTTCTCGTTGATCCGCCCGGCCTTGACCTTTGCAAACGTCGCTGGTGCGCCTGCAGTCTGATTCTGTGCATTCTTGACTTTGACGTTTTCCTTGCATTCAGTGTAGTCATTCGGCGATACACCGTTGACATAATCAAGGTAGGTCTGCGGGTCGTAGATGCCCAGCAGCGCCTGCCACTTGGCATCCGTCAACAGGATTGCATACTGTTGACTATTACCGGAGTTCTTCATCTGCACATTGCTCGGTTGGTACTTCGCCTCCACACCAAAGTATTGCGCCGCCAGGTCGCCGTATGGATAAAGGGCCGTCTCCTCGCTCCAGGTCACATAGCCGCCCCCTGTGGCGTTCGGCTGCCTATAATAGGCAGCAGCGGTCGCACTGGCCTTCACATAGTCGAAGCCGTTGTCGAACACCCAAATGACCGACCCGCTCTGATAGTAGGGCAGCAACGCCTCGGCGACTCGCTTTTGCACTTCTGCCGATACCGCCTGGTCAGGATGGTCTCCCGATGTATTGCCATAGTTTTCAGCCAAGCGCGAACCATCCGTCTCGATGATGATGTAATCATAGTAACCCGCAGAATTACTCGTGAACACATTATCCAGTCGCGAATAGAACGCACCAAGCGAACTGTGCTTACTGTTTGTAATGGTGAAAGATTCATTGAACTTTCCGCCCTTATCGAGATGTCCGCTATTGAGGAGCGTGACATCACCATAGATATACCAATCGACATCCGCATTCTGCGTAATGGCGTCGATTGACTTCTTGAAGATCTGCGAATCGGTCATACCGTGGGATTCACACGCCGTCGCAAGGAAAAGGACGCGCAATTGCTTCTTGCCGGCCATTTCCGGCGAGGAGAACGTATCGATGCGCACCGTCGCCTTGGGGCCATCCTGGTTGATCACGGTCTTCTTCACGCTGACATCCGCGTCGACATTTTCGATATTCTCGACGATGCTCCAACGATGGTACTGGCCATCCGTCGAACCATACGAGTTCGCGTTGTCCGGTTCGGTGTTCCACACAAAACCGTCATTGAGGTAGATCGTGAGGTTGTGGTAGCCGAGGCCGACCTTCGTCTCGCCATTCATCGTGCACTCCACACTCGCCTCACCGTCAACCGCGCGAATCGCGTCGCTCCAGTTGTAGACGCGCCCGTCGGCTGCCGTAAAGGTCTTGCCTTCGTAGTCGATGCCCGTGTAGGTCGCACCTTCGGCCCACTCGTAGCGGGCCTTCAGGATGTCCTCTTCCGTCGGCAACGGCACCTTCACGTTCTGGGTGACGTTCTTGATGCGCACGATCACGATACCGTCATGGCCCGCGCCGCCGAGGCCCGTGTTCGTGCCCTGGCCGCCATTGCCGCCCGCACCGCCGTCGCCCGGACCGACACCCGCCGTCGCCGAGGCCGTACCGAGCGTACCCTGTCCGCCCGCGCCGCCGACCGCATACGTGACCGACTCGCCCGTGATGCTGTTCGCCTTGCCCGCGCCGACCGCACCATACGTGCTGCCCGCCGGAGCGCCCGCGCCGCCGCCCGGCGCCGCATTGTACCACTCCGTCGGCGCACCACCGGCGTACCCTTGGCCTTCCACCCCGGCGCCACCCACGCCGGCCTTCTGGATCCAACGCGCCGCACCGCCGCCGCAGCCGCCGTACGAACCGTTGTTCGCTCCCTCCGACGGCGCACCGCCGCCGCCACCGCCCTTCGCGGAAACATAGGCGTGGTCGTGGCCGTCGACGATCCGCGAATCCTGTCCATCGCCGCCCTGCACGCCAAAGACCGTATCGCCGTCGGTCACGCTCTGGACCTCACCACCCGCGCCCACGGCCACATTGTAGGTACCCACGCCAAGCGCGACATTCTCCTTGTAGGTGAGACCGCCCGCGCCGCCGCCGCCGCCGCCGAAGCCGCCCTTGCCGGTACCGATCGCCACGGTACCGCCCGCACCGCCGCCGCCGACCGCCAGCACGTCGACGTATGCCGTATACGGCGACGGGATTTCAAACGATCCCGCCGTGCTCGCATCGTCGAAGACCAGCACCAGCTCGTTACCATCCATGGTCGCCGACTTCGCACCCGTGTATGTCACATACCCGGCACCCACCGAGGCAACGGACTCGTTCTCATACGCCGTCACGTTGAGGGTGTAGGTCACCTCCACCGGATTTCCGTCCAACGTGCCCTCCACGGTCACCGCAGTCGTACCCGCCGCCTGCGGCGTGAAGACAAGCTTGTTCCCCGTCTGCGTCATCGTCACGATCCCCGTCTGGGACGGACTCGACACATTTGTGATTGAATCGAACACCGCCTCATACGTCGTCGACGAATCCTTGCCCACCGCCAACGGAACCGTCTGCGTGAGCAGCTTCACATCCTTCACCGTCACCGTGTAGGTGTAGTCCGTCGTCGATGTCGCGACCGTCACGGTCGTCGTGCCTTCCTTCAACCCCGTCACCAACAGGCGCCCATTTTCAACTGTAGCCGTCGCCACAGACGTGTCACCGACAGTCACCGTCGGGTTCGTTCCGGCAATCGCGCCAAAATCCTGCTCGCCGTCCTGAATGCAGAGCGAACGCGAATCCGACACCGTATCACGCGTCACCGTCACCGTGTAAGTGTAAGCCGTCGTCTTCGTTGTGACGGTCACATCCGTCGTCCCCGCCTTTCTACCGGTCACACAGAGCTTGCCGTTGTTGAGCCTGGCCGACGCCACCGTCCCGTCCTTTACCGAGGGAGTCGTCGGGTTCGTTCCGGCAATCGTAACAATCTCCTTCTCTCCCTCCGCAAGACGAAGTGTGAACGACTCCTTCACCTCGTGGCGATTCACCGTCACTTCATAGGTATAGTTGGCCGTAGGCGTCTCGACCGTCACAGTCGTCGTTTTTCCACCCGTATCACCCGTGACCTTGACGTCATTCCCGTCCTTGTCTACGTTTGCCGCCGCCGTGTCGCTCGAGGTCACCGTCCACGAATCGCCCCAGCGCGTATCGTACGGAATCGTCGCCACCTCGTCCGCGTACATCGTCACCGGTGATCCTTCAATCGAATTCTTAACCGTGACATTGTATGTATAGGTGATGTAGTTGTTCTTCACCGTAATCGTGGCCTTTCCCGACCCTTTCGCCGTAATCACTGGCGTAATTGTCAAATTCTTTGTCCCGTTCCCTCCACTGACAGTGGCAACAGATGTGTCAGACGACGACACCGACCATGTGGCATCGGAATCGTTGTTTCCGTTTCTCGCGAAGATTTTACATTCCTTTGTGACCGTCTCATCTTTCGACAATACGACATCTTCAGTGTGAGAGTCCGTAACTTTGATGTACGCGGTAAACGTTTTTGCTCTATCATCATCAAAATAACTAGTACAGTTATTCTTTGCCACATAGGTCGTATATCCTGCACCGACACCCGTAACCGAAATCGTCGGCTTTCTCACAGACTGATAAGATGTCAACGTCACCGTCGCGACATCGCTACTAGCAGCTGTCTGTTGCGACCAATTTCTATTGCTGTCGGTAACATTGTTTGCACTCGTCACGCCAGTTTTTGTTTCCCCAACAGCGACTGTTGTTTCCACCGACTGACTCTTCGCTCCCCACGCCATGCCGGCGAGGCCGCAGATGGCGAGCATCATCATCAGCTTTCTGAAAATCTTCATCTTTGAACCACCTTCCTTGATGCGACGGTCTGGAAACCGCCATTCAACAAATTGACTTTAGGCGACAACCTTCTGCCGACGGCGCAGAGCCAGCAGGCCGCAGCCGAGGAGCACGAGCAGTCCGCTCGTCGGTTCCGGGACAGTATAGCTCGGCGTCCATTCGAGCAGGCCGTACATATTGAGCTGGGCCGAACGAATGAAATTCCCGAGGCTCTCTACCGCCGCGATTTCCGACACCGCCAGCGTCGTCCAGCTGTCACCGTTCAAGTTGCCAAGCTCGATCATAAACGACAAATCGGCATTACCCGCCACGCCTGTAAAGTTTGCGTAGGCCGGGCCCGCATAGAAGTCGCCCTCACCATCGGGCAGGCCGATGTAGTCGGACCAGACATTCGACTCGGGCATCATCAGTTTAAGCTGCGTGGACGTGTCGCCCGTCAACGCCATCACGCGTACGGCATTCACTGTCATTCCCGCCGCATCGCCGCGTCCGACGAGGGCTTCGATCATCGACGTCGAGCCGTCGAAATCCTTGACAATAAAGGGTTTGGTATCGGGATCCTTCACCCACCAAAGCAACACATTATCGAGTCCATCATCCGCCCCCCAAGCGGGCACGCAACCCCAAAGGATTGCGGCTAGAAGTACCACTCGCTTGATTATCCTCATTGTCTGAATTCCTTTTCCCCAAATTACTTGTCGGACGAGGACGTGTCCACCGTCGGAGGCGTCCAAGTGATCGTCATTTCCCCACTTCCCCGACGGTCATACCAGAACGCCAACCCGGGTTTCACTTCGATGTCGTAGCTGTAGGACGTGATCGGCAAGCCGGCCGAATTGGTCGTCGTATAGGAATAGCGCCACTGGGACTTTCCCGTTTTCTTGTTCGCGACATACATCAGCGTCTTCGGGGTGAGCGTACCGTCCGGCACGAAGATGCGGTCCATCGGATCCGGCGTCGTGCTGAACTTGAGGTCGTTGATCTTCACGGCTTGCGCATAGGGGTTACCAAGGAGCGTGGTATGGACCGTCTCGTCTCCCGTGGGCGCCGCAATCGTGTTCGACACCGGCGTCGAGACGCTCTGGCCGTAGACCCAGAACGGCTTCGCCTTCCCGTCGCTCGTCGTCGGATGCGCGCGCCGCAACCACACGGCATTGCCGCGCGCGGTCTTTGTTACCTTGTCATCGTCCGCGATCGCCGCGAGATAGGACTCCCACGTTGTCGGCTTGTCGCTCTCGTCTTTGTCATTCATCACGGTGATCGTTCCCGTGCCGGCCGAACCTTTCGTCGCCGTCGCCACGGGCATCCAGTAGCGCTCCTTCGTCGTCTCATCCGTCTTCACCGCCCAAGCCCGATACGTCCCGTTGTCGAGATAGGAGTAGAGCAGGTCGCCGTCGTCGAGATTATAGGTACGCACCAACTTCTTCGCCAGAATGTTGAGCGCGTCTTCCTCTTTTTCGCTGTACCAGGTCCATGGTACGGCGATCAGCGTATTCTCAGTGGTACTTTCAACGCGAATAATGCCGAATGTGTTGACCGAGACGGCGCTACTTTCCGCTTGGACGGCCATCGTCAACGCAAAAACGAACATTGCGCAAAGCAATCTGACTATTTTCATCATTTTCGACCACCTCAGAGCCTTCATAAGTGATTGATTACGAACCAAACAAACCACCCCCTTTAAAGGGTTGACAGATATTATACCATAATGCGCATATGAATGGCAATGGTTTTTATATATTTCCGTTTTGTTCAAACTATTGAACACAACTCGCCCTTTAGCGGCTTTCGCGTTGAATGTGAGCGGTTGCCGCAGACATCCATCAGGAGGCGGAGAGACAGGATCTGTTTTGAGATGCTTCGCGCCCTGCACAGGCTCACACCGTCCTGCGCGGCAGTGAGGCTACTTTCAGTTGTTTCTCTTTGGCCCGGCTTTGCGGCGCGGTCGGAGAACGCGCCCTACCGGATTGGGGGATTGTTCGGATTGGGGGATTGTTCGGATTGTTCGGATTGTTCGATTGTTCGGATTGGTCGATTGTTCGATTGTTCGATTGTTCGGATTGGGGGATTGTTCGATTGTTCGAATTGGTCGAGTGGTCGAATTGGTCGAGTGGTCGAGTGAGGTTAGTCGAGCGCTGCCTGGACGAAGGCGCGCATGTTGGCTTCGGTCGTGTCCGGACCGATCGCGCAGCCCGAGCAGAGGACAAGTCCGCCCTGTCCACGATAGAGATCGCAGACGGCCTTCGATTCGCGGTAGATTTCCTCCGGCGTGCCCGTCGAGAAGATCGCGGGGTTGACATTGCCCGAGAGGACGAACTTGCCGAGCGCCTGGTCGTGAATGCCCTGGACGTCCGTGAGCCAGTCGAGTTCATATGCCTTGCAGCCCGTGTCGATGAGGTCCGGCAGAATCGGCGTCACATTGCCGCAGATGTGGCAGATCGTGGGAATGCCGCGCGCCTTCAGGTCCGCCGCCAGACGCGTTTCGCGCGCCTTGCAGAACTTGCGGAACATGCGCGGCGAAATGACGCTGCACCCTTCCGAGCTGTTGCCGTAACCCGTCATGTGCGCGCCTTGCGCGTAGCAGAGTTCGTGCATCTTGAGCGCGACATCGTAGGTGGCGTCCAACAGGCGGTTCACGTTCTCCTCGCAGTCGGGATCCGTGAGCGCGACCATGAACTCGTCCATGCCGGTGATGAGACAGGCGAGCGAAAACGCGCCCTGACCCGCCGTCACGCGAATGAAGCAGTCGTTCGCACGGCCCCAGTCGGACAGGCGTTTCACCGCCTCCAGATAGATCTGGATGCGCGGACACTTCAGCAGATCCACCTGCGGAATCTCTTCCACGAGCTGTTCAAGCGAACGCGGCTGCACGCCCTTCACCACGGCCGGTGCATTGTCGGGATACGTGACATCCGCCCCGCACGCCGCCGCAAGCATCGTCGTGTCGACATCGAGGAAGATGCCGTCGAGTCCGTACTTCTTCGCCTGCGCGGCCATCGAATCGGCCATCGCGACCGGATCGGACCGGAACCGCTTATGGTCGATGCCGGCTTCTTTGATCGCCAGCATGAAGTTGTGCGCCATCACCGGGATCCGGTCCGGCACGCCAAAGTTGAACACCGTACTCACACGTTCGATACTTGTCATTTTCAACCTCTCTTCTTTTTCTCGAATTCAAACGCTCACAACCGGATCTCCTCCAGCGCACGTCCCTTCGTTTCGGGCACCACGTAGATCGCCCACAGCAAGTGGAGGACCATGAATGCGCCGAACGTGGAGAACACGAGCCACGTGGGCATCGCCTTCACCATCAACGGGAAGATGAACGTGAGCGACGCGCAGAAGACCCAATGCGTCAAGCTGCCGAAGCTCTGTCCCTGGGCGCGATGGCGCTGCGGGAAGACTTCCGAAATGAACACCCAGATCACCGTGCCCTGGCCCATCGCATGCGACAGCACGAACACGAAAATGCTCGCGGCGGCCAGAAGGTTCCATCCCATCAGGAACGACACGGCGCATGCGAAGAGCGACACCACATAGCCCGTGCCGCCGAGAATCAGCATCGCGCGCCGGCCGATCTTGTCGATGAGCGACATGCCGCCCAATGTTCCCACGCCCTGCAGCGCCGTCAAGCCCGCCGTGACCGCCAGCGCCGTTTCGTGCGTACAGCCGGCAAGTTCGAAGATGCGGCAGGCGAAGTACAGCACCACCGCAATGCCTGAAAGCTGGTTGAACATCGAGACGCAGAACGCCAGCGAGAGCGGACGTCGATTCGCCCGCGAGAAGAAACGGTCTTCAGGCGCACGAGGCGACTCGTTCACCGTCACCTGCGGCGTCTGGCGCAACGCAAGCCAGCGCGGCGACTCGACGAGGAACGGACAGAGCGCCGTGAACACGAACGCAGGCAGCGCCTCGGCGCCGAGCATCCACCGCCAGGTGGCCTCGCCGAGTCCCGCCGTACCGAGGGCCCAGTTGACGATCTGCGAAATTACCATGCCCGTGACGATGTTGAACTGGAAGAGCGCGCACATGCGTCCCCGCACATCGGCCGGCGAAATCTCGGAAATGTAGACTGGCGCCGCAATGGACGAGATGCCCACGCCGATGCCCCCGACAAACCGGGCGACCATCAGCGCATAGGGACCCGCGGCAAACGCGCTCCACACGGCCGACACGAGATAGAGCACGCCGACGCCGAAGAGCGTCGGCTTCCGTCCCAGCCGATCCGTCACTGTACCGCCCGCAAGGGCCCCGAGCACGGTGCCCCACAACGCCGCGCTCATCACCCAGCCATGCAGCGTGGACGACAGATTCCACAGATTCTGAATCTGCTGCTCGCCGCCGTTGATGACCGCGGTATCATAGCCGAAGAGAAATCCGCCCATCGCCGCCGCGAGGGAAAGGAACCACAATTTGCCACGTGTCATCAAGTGTTTCTCCTATCAGAACCGGTCTACCTGCCGACGGCGCTCATTTCGCCGTCTTCTCGTCCTGCGGCAGAACGACGATGCGGTCGATCATCAGGTTCGGACCCGTCTTCACGCGCGTCGTCAATTCAAGCGTCCCATCCAGGAAATTCTCGCGGATGAGCGGCAGCTTCGCCCACCAGATGCCCTGCGGATTCTGCTGATGGTGCGGAATGGCATACGTCGTACCTTCAAACGTCAGCTCGCCCGTGCGGTTGTTGCGGTTCGGATCGCGGAAACGCACGAGGAGCTGTCCCTGCACGGGATCGAGTCCCGTGATCGTCACTTTCATCTGGTCCGCAAACCAGTAGCTGCCGTTTTCATCGGACCACGATCCGAAGTGCCGCCCGAGACCATCGACCACGTAGGCCGCGCCGGACGGCAGTTTCGCGCCGTCTTCGTTCCGTTCCCAGGCGCAGTTCCTCTGCTGAACCTTCACGCCGGTCGCCGCCTCGATATAGAGCGGAGCCGCCACATATTCAGCCGGCACCTTCACCGCGGCGGGACGTCCCATCTTCTTCGCCCCCAGCACCTCTTCGAGCGCCAGGAGGTCGACCGTGCGCGCCCGGGCGAAGTCGCCACGCGCGAGGTAGTCGTACACGCTCGCGCGCAAGCGCTTCACTTCGGGCGTGGTTCCGCCCAGATTGAATCCGCACACGAGCAGATAGCCCTTCCCCACGCGCGCCTCGAAGAGTTCGCCCGAGAGGATGTTGTAATGGAAGTCGTTCACCGACAGCGCGATCGGCTCGAAGTCCTTCGGCAGCGCCGAGAGATCGTAGAGGTGCGCGCCGTTCATCAGGCTGTACCACTGCCAGTCGGTCCAGTTCTCGGTCTCGAATCCGGCGAACACGGGATGCGTCGTATCGAACCAGGTACCGAGCGTCGCACCCAACTTGTCGCGGCTCGGGAACCAGTTGGCGGACCAGTAGACGCTGCGGAAGCGCGCGCGCGTGCTCGACTTGGAGCGTCCCGTGAACAGCACCTTCCCGCCCTTGGCGAGGGCCGCTTTCGCCACCTCGAAATCCGTCGTCTCCACGACATCCGCCGGCAGGGCCGCCACGGGCTCCGCCGCCGGATACACCCACACGCGCCACCGGTTCGATCCGAAGACGAGGTCGAGCGCGCGCGACTTCTTCGCCGTCCCGGCCGGCAGGAAGGACGCGAGCGGCACCTTCAGCGTCGTCACGGTTCCGAGCGCACCCGGCGCAATGTCCTGCGCGAGCGTTGCCGCCTGCGCCGCGCCGCCGAAGAGGCACGGGATCTTCGTGCCGGCCCGCAGCGTCTCTTCCTCGAGATTGCGGATCTGCAAAGTCGCCGTCAATATTTCATCGGCCGTCCAGACGAACTTCGGAAGGCGTGCCAAGTAGTTCTGCGCGCCCCAGATGGACGCAAACGCCGGGCCACCCGCATAGGCCGCCTTCAAATCGTAGAACGGATCGCGCCAGCCGATCAGCGCTTCGCCCTGTCCCGTGAAGTCCTGCACGCCGAGCAGCTGGCAGCCCGCGCACGACGGCGTACGGAGGAAGCTTTCCACTTCGTCCTTGTAGAAAAGGCGGCTCAGCTTGGCGGAGGCCTCGTGATAGCGCGGGTTGCGGTCGAGCACGCCGTTCGCCTCCGCGACGCGACGGTACTGCTCGATGTTGTAGGGTTTCAGAACGCCCGTGTACTTCGCGAGTTCGGACCACATCAGATAGACCGGCCACTGGCCGATTTCGTGCGACATCACGGGAACCTTCCCGCGCGAATAGACCGATTCGTAGTCCCAGTCCGTCGACGCCTGAAGATGCGTACGGCACGATCCCACGCCCGGAATGGCATGCGTCACTTCGATCTCGTCGCCCGCCGACACCTCGCGTGCCGTCGACACGAAGTAGAGATGGCGCGGATCCTTCCGCTTCAGGTCCTTCATCCACTCGCCGCAGACCTTGAAGTCGGTGCCGCCGAGTTCATTGCCGATCGCAAGCGTCGCAAAGCTCGGCGAGTTACCGTAGGCGCCAAGAATCGCATCGAATTCGCGCAGCACGAAACCATCGACGCTCTTGCCCTTGCCGACGGGATCGGCGCCCTTCATCCAGCGGTCCGTCCAGATGTCGGCCTCCGGCAGCAGGTAGAGGCCCAGTTCGTCGGCCGCGTCGAAAGCGGCCTTCGGCGGCGTCCACGAATGGAAACGCACGGCGTTGAGTCCGTCCTCGAACTTGAGACGGCGGAAGATCTCGCGCCAGTCCGCCTTCGACGTCGCCGGCGCGCCCGTGAGGGCGAAGTTGCAGCACTCGAGCGTCGCACGGAAGAACGTGCGGTGTCCGTTCACGAACACGCTGTGCGTCTTCGGATCCGTCGTGATCGTGCGGAAGCCGAAGCGGATCTCGTGCGTGAAATCCTGCTTGCGGTCGATGAGCACAAGCGTGTAGAGCTTCGGATGGTGTTCGCTCCAGTAGGTCGGCTCGTCCCCCACGATTTCAAACGTCGCCAGCTTCGCGGCGGCCCGGTACGGCGAGGGTTCCACGGCGCGGAAGCGCACCGTGAGCCCGGCGACCGAGACGGCACCCGGCACGAACAGATCGAACGACGCGGGCACCTCCACGCGGAACACGCCCTTCGCCGGCGCCTCTGCAAAGACGCGGGCCGTACGCAGCGGATGGGCGCGACGGATGGTCAGCTCGCCGAGAAGACCGTGCCACACGCTCTGCATCACGGGTCCGTAGCTGTGCGAATAGCGCGAGAACCCGTGACGCGGCGCGTTGTCCACCTCGACGACGAGCGTATGCTCGCCCGGCGTCGCAAGCGATGCGGGAATCGTATAGACATGCGGCGTCGCGAGCGACTCGCACAGGCCGAGGGGCGTGCCGTCAAAGGAGACGGAACTCGCCCACATGACACGCTCGAGCGAGAGTTCGAGGGGGCCTCCCTTGCAGTCGGCTGCGCGCAGCGTCACCTTCCGCGAATAGCGCACCTTGCCGAGATGCTGGTATTCGCGTACGAGCGCGCCGGTCTGCGGACGGTCCGTGCACGCCTTGAACGTCTCGTACGTCCACTTCGTGCCGAGCTTCGCATCGGCCAGCGTTCCCGGCAGCGTCAGGTCGGCGTCGATGCCGGTTCCGGTCGCATGCCAGGTGCCCGTCAGGTCCACGTCCGCCGCCACGGCCAAGCCCAGGCAGACAACCGCAAGAGAGGTCAGTGTCTTCATGTCTTCGATTCCCGTCCAAACTGATTAGACAAGCGTCTTCACGCCCTTGGCCGCGTCCCAGCGGATCGTACGGCCCGGCACCCGCTGCGCGTCGTTGCCGAGGATGATCGTCTCGGTGAGACGCGCGGACCACGCGAAGCGGCTGCGGGGCTTGCCGCCGTCGAGGCAGCAGTCGAGGTATTCGTGATAGTGGCTGCGCACTTCCGGCAGCTTCGGCAGCACGGGGGCCTTCTTGCCGTTCTTCATCACGAACGCCGGCATCGAGCCCTCGCCCTTGCCGAAATGCGTCGAGATGATGTAGCCGTCTTCGCCCTCGATCACGCGGCCCTGCACCGGCATCGTCTTGAAATGCGTCTGCGCCGCGAGCGCCTGGATCTGCGGGGGCAGCAGGAACTGCGCCGGCGTCGCGGGCTGGTGCAAGCCCCCGTCCAGCCATTCCATTTCAAACGGCTTGCCGCCCGTCGCCTTCACGCCCGGGAACTGCCAGGTGATGTGGCACATGCGCGGCCAGTACTGCTCCTTGAAGGCCGCCGACCACTTGTCGTCGATCACTTCGGCGCGCACGCTGAGCGGACCTGTCTGGTCGAGGTGCATGCCCTGCCACACGGGACTGAAGATGTGGCTGCCCATGTCGCCCAGCCAGGACGAACCGAACGCAATCCAGCGGCGCCAGGCGCCCGGATGGTAGACGCCCTTCACATAGGGGCGGTACGGGACGTCGCCGAGCCAGAGCTTCCAGTCGAGCGTAGCGGGCACGGGGTCTTCCGGAAGCGGCCACGTACGCTTCCCGGCGGCGAACCCGCCCGAGTTCGTGAAGAGCCACACGTGCTTGATCGCGCCGATCGCGCCGGACTCGATGTACGCCACCGTCTGGCGATCGCAGATCCACGAGGCGATCTGCGTGCCGAGCTGCGTCACCGCGCCCTTCGCCTGCGCGAGCTTCTCGATCTTGCGGCAGTCGGCGAGTTCGTGGCAGAGCGGCTTCTGGGCGTAGACGTTCTTGCCGCGCGCGAGGGCCGCCAAAACGGCCGGCGCGTGCATGTGGTCCGGCGTGGAGACGTTCACGGAATCGATCTTGTCCCCTTCCTTCTCAAGCATTTCGCGCCAATCGCGATAGATGCGCGCATCTGGATGTCTCTTCTTCGCGGCCGCGAGATAGGCCGAGTCCACATCGCAGAGCGCCGTGATGTGCGTCCGCTTGTGCGAAGCAATCGAATTGAGATCGGCGCCGGCCATGTTCGCCGTACCGACGCACGCGTGCGACAGCAGCGAATTCGGGCTCCGGTTCGAGAGGATGGCGGGGAATGCCGGCAGCGACGCAAGCGCACTGGCGGAGAGGAGGAACTGACGACGACTGGTCTTCATGGAAACATCCTTTGCTTACTTGAGTTTGAGTGTGACTGAAATGGGGGCGTGATCGGACGTCTGACGGTCTTCCGTCACATGTGTCTCGAGCACTTCGACGGTCTCGGCGTGGCCTTTGTCGACGGCGATGAAATCGATGACGCAGCCTTTGGCGACGCGTGCGGCGACGGGGCCGCTTCCGCCGTGGAAGGTGTTCGTCTTCGTGGTGGAAATGACGTTCATGAACGAACCGAGCGCCTTCAGCGTGGGCGAGTTCGGTTTCGCATTCCAGTCACCGCAGAGGAAGACGGGCTTCTTCTGCGCGGCCGCCTTCACGGCCTCGCGAATGATCGGCACGGACGCCAGGCGATTCGCCTCGACAAGGTCGAGGTGCATCGATCCGAAGTAGCAGTCTTTGAATTCGGCGAGCAGCAGTACGCGGGGTTCACGGCCCGGCAGCGGATAGGTCCGCACGGCAATCGGTTCGTCCTGCGAGAGGATGGCGTTGCCGTACGCGCCGCCTGGAAGCGGGATGGCCTTGCCGAAGGCCGCCTTGAGGCCGGTGAGGCGCGCGAGCTCGGCCGGTTCGTCGAGGCCTTTGACGCGCGTCGTCTTCATATCCATTTCCTGCAGGCCCACGAGGCGCGCCTTTTCGGACGCAATCGTCTTCGCCGTCGCCTGGGGCGACAGGACATAGTTCATGTCTGCACAATGACGCACATTGTACGACAGGATCTTAAACGGTTCCGCAGCGGAACAGATTCCCGCCGCCAACAGAGCCGCACCGACAAGAGAGAGAGTTTTCATGGCGTTATTCTACCATATTCTCCCCCATCGCGCAAATCATCGAAAAGCGGGCCCTCCCATTTTTCAACCTCCTGCGCGCCGAACGCCCCCTGTACCGTGTCCGTGCGTGCGTGTGCCGTGTGGGTGCCGTGTGGGTGGAGCTCCCCCTGTATCGTGCCGTGCGTCCGTGTGGATGGAGGCTCGTGCGGCTTCGGGGGCAACCGTACGCCCGTCCGTGAAGGGCCCGCAGCCCGCGTCGTCGCACCGCGCCCCAGCCGGACGGCTGGCGGCGGGTGCGCCGGCGCGACCTGCGGGCCCT